>JAABQQ010000088.1 GCA_011391405.1 Gammaproteobacteria bacterium | reverse complement strand
GCCCGCGAGGGCGATCGGGCGTAGCGGACGCGGCGATTGCCGCAGCGAGCCCGCCACCCCGACAATGCACAGCCATGCGAGCCGCGGAACTCCAGACTTCCCTTTGCGATCGGATACCGGCATGAGCGTGCGCGCGCGCGACGGGCTGCGTGCAGCACTGGCTGCGGGGCTCCTGGCAGTCCTGCTGTCGGCTTGCGCCGGATCCTCGTCGCGATATCCGGTGCCGGCCTTGCCGGTCAGCAAGCTGGAGCAGTTGCGGGCCGATGCGCTGCGGGCGCTGCCGCCGGAGGAAACCGGCGAGTTCCTGGACACCGACCTGGTGGAAGTCGTCACGCTCGACCCGGGCCTGCGGCTCGACGTGCGTTACGCGGGCTCCGACAACTTCCTGCGTGCGCCGATCTATCCCGAAGCCCGGGTCTTCCTGCAACGTCCGGCAGCCGAGGCCGTAGTACGAGCGAACCGTGTCCTGCAGGCGCACGGGTACGGACTGCTGCTGTTCGACGGTTACCGGCCCTGGTACGTCACCAGAATGTTCTGGGACGCGACGCCGTCCGAGCAACGGAACTTCGTGGCCGACCCGGCAACCGGCTCACGTCACAACCGGGGCTGCGCGATCGACCTGAGCCTGTTCGACCTGAAAACGGGCCTGGAGGTACCGATGCCGAGCGGCTACGACGAATTCTCGGAGCGCGCGCATCCGGACTACGCGGGCGGCAAAGCGGAACAACGCGCGGCGCGCGACCTGCTGCGCACGACGATGGAGGCGGAAGGCTTCACCGTCAACGACGACGAGTGGTGGCACTACGACTGCCGCGACTGGCAGAAGTACCGGATCGGCAACGCGTTCTTCAAGGATCTGCCGCGAACTCGTTGACGATGCCGCGGGACACTCCGATGGCGGATGCTCCGGCGTCGTCTCGCTCATGACCGTGGGATGCGCCACTTGTAGCGGAAGGAGCCGCGCACCTGCAGTTCCAGCTCGACGAACTGGCATTCCAGCAATGGCGCGCAGCGCGCTCAGCTCGAAAAATAGACGACAAATCTGTCGATTCGCGAGACATTCGAAGGTTTCCGGAGGAACTCGCCAACTCTAACGTCGGCGGATGAAAGTAAGTGGGCTCCTCCGGTTACTGCAAAACGAAGGTTGGTGCCTGGTTGCGACGCGCGGGAGCCATCGGCAATTCAAGCACCTGGCGAAGCCTGGTCGGGTGACGGTCGCTGGCAAACCCAGTGACGATTTGGCTCCAGGCACCATCAACAGTATCCTCAAGCAGGCCGGTCTGAAGCGAAAGTAAGGTAACAGCGATGCGCTACGCCGTAGTAATTGAAGACGCAGGCTCGAATTTCTCGGCATATGTACCAGACCTGCCAGGCTGCGTCGCAACCGGCGCCACGCTTGCTGATGCCGAGGCGGCAATCCGCGAAGCAATCGAGTTCCACCTGGAAGGATTGCGTGAGGACGGAGCGCCCATTCCGCCTCCCTCAAGCAGGGTGGAATACGTTGAAGTTGCTGCGTAAAACGTCATTGGAGCGCGTGCGTATCGAAATCGGCTCGACATGATCCAGCCGTCGCGACTCGAGCGGCACGGAGTCCAAGGAGATCTGGATGCGCACATTGCAGAAAGTCATCGCGATGACGTACTTCGCGGTCACCCTCGCCGCGACACCATTACCCGCGCAGGCGCAGGAAGCACCGAAAGTGCAGCAGTACGTCTACGTGCTGCGGGTCGCTCCCGCGCTCCACGATCAGGCCAGATGGACCCAGGCGGACAACGAGGCGGTCAGCCGGCACTTCGCTCGCCTCGCCGAATCCGTGAAGACGGGACAGGTGATCTTCGCCGGCAAGACCACTGAACCGCTCGACACGACCTTCGGCCTCGTGGTGTTCGAGGCCGAAAGCGAAGCGGCCGCAAGGCAGTTCATGGAATCCGACCCCGCCGTCGTCGCCGGGGTCATGTCGGCCACGCTGCACCCGTACGCGCTGGCGTTGCAGCGCAAGCCTTGACGGCAGCGCAGTGACGATCGACGCGACGTGCCGCACCGCACCGCAGGGATCGCGGGACTATCAGATCGACCGCGCGATGATTTCCTTCATGATCTCGTTCGCGCCGCCGTAGATGCGCTGCACGCGTGAATCGACGTACAGCCGCGAGATCGGGTACTCACGGGTGTAGCCGTAGCCGCCGAAGAGCTGCAGGCATTCGTCCATCACCTTGTTCTGCATGTCGGTGACCCAGTACTTGGCCATCGAGGCGGTGACAGTGTCGAGCTTGCCTGCACGCAGCTTGACGATGCAGTCGTCGACGAAGACGCGGGCGACGTGGACATTGGTCTTCACTTCCGCGAGCTTGAACCGCGTGTTCTGCAGTTCCAGCAGCGGCTTGCCGAACACCTTGCGCTCGCGTGTGTAGTCCGCAGTGAGCTTGAGCGCGTATTCCATCGCGCCGAGCCCGCCGATGGCGAGCAGCACGCGCTCGTACGGCAGGTCGCGCATCATCTGTACGAAACCCTGTCCTTCACCCGGACCGAGCAGGCAAGACGCCGGCACGCGGCACTCGTCGAAGAACAGCTCAGCGGTGTCCCAGCCGTTCTGGCCGATCTTGTCGAGCACGCGACCCACTCGGTAGCCTTGCAGGCCCTTAGTCTCGACCATCAGGATCGAAATGCCGCGCGAGCCCTGCGTCGGATCCGTCTTGACCACCACGCCGACCAGGCCCGCGTGCAAGCCGTTCGAGATGAACGTCTTCGAGCCATTGATGACGTATTCGTCGCCGTCGCGCACGGCCCGCGCTCGGATCGACTGCAGGTCGGAACCTGCGCTGGGCTCGGTCATCGCGATCGCGCCCACGAGTTCGCCCGTGGCCATGCGCGACAACCAGTCCCGCTTCTGTGCCTCGGTCCCGTAATTGAGCACGTAGTGCGCGACGATGCTGTGCACCGCATGCCCGAGGCTGGAGATGCCGTGCCGGCCCATTTCCTCGGCCACGATCGCTTCGTGTCGCACGTCGCCGCCGACACCCCCGTATTCCGCCGGGATGTCCGTGCACAGCAGGCCGACTTCACCTGCCTTATTCCAGAGCTCCCGGTCGACGTGCTGCTGCTCGCGCCAGCGCGCATCGTGCGGAACGATTTCCATCTGGACGAAGCGCCGGACGGCGTCACGGAAGAGATCCAGCTCGTCGTCGAGCCAGGCGGAACGATAGGCATCCATGGGGTTCACCTCGCAGGAGGCGACGATCACAAAGGAAACTGGCGTTCTTGTCCAGAGGCAGCTAGTTTTGCCGCTGGGTCCAAGACGGGCCTTGCCAGCGGGGGAGACGGGGCATGCTGCTGAATTCCGGACAGGTCTTGACGGAGCGGGCGAAGATCGGGCCACGCGTGGAGGCCATCGTCGACACCGCGTCGGGCGCACGCTGCGACTTCCGTCAGCTCAATGACCGCGCCAACCAGACCGCAAACACGCTGCTGGCCATGGAGTTCAGGCCGGGCGAGCGCATCGCCTGCCTGATGCCGAACCAGTCGCAGTACATGGAATCGTTCTACGCGTGCGCCAAGGCAGGTTTCGTCTTCGTCGCGCTCAACTGGCGCCTGTCGGTGACGGAACTCGCGTACCAGCTCATGGATTCCGGCGCCGTCGCAGTCCTTTATGCCGCCGAGCAGAAGTCCCTGGTGGACCCGCTGCGGCAGCAGTTCCCGCACATCCGCTGGCTGGCCGCCGACGAGGGTGACTACCCCGCCGCCGTCGCAGAGGCTGCCACCGCCGAGCCACCGATCGGGGCGACCGGGACCGATCCTCTCTACATGATGTACACGAGCGGCACGACCGGCCGGCCGAAAGGCGCGCTGATGTCGCATGCCGCGAACATCGCATGGCTCGCCAGCATGCTGGCGACCTCCGACCTGCGCCATGGGGAACGCAACATCATCGTTGCGCCGCTGTTCCACATCGGCGGCCTCGGACTCGCGATGTCGGCCGTGTACCGCGGCATGACGACGGTGCTGCTGAAGCAGTTCGACCCGGGCGTCATGTGGGACCTCGTCGATGCCGAAAAGATCACGGGTTTCTTCGCCGTGCCGGCGATGCTCGCGCTCATGTACCAGCACCCGAAGCGCACGACGACTGCACGGTCCGCGCTGCGCTGGGTGATCTGCGGCGCAGCTCCCGTCCCGGTCAATCTGATCGAGGCCTACCTGGCCATGGGCGTGGAGATCCTGCAGGTGTACGGCCTTACCGAGACACACGGCGGTATCTGCCTGATGTCGCCTGAGCACGCCCGCACCAAGGTCGGCTCCACCGGCATGCCGTACTTCGGCATCGACGTGCGGGTCGTCGACAAAGCCGGCACGCCGGTACCGCCTGGGATTCCTGGCGAGGTGGTCACGCGCGGCCCGCACCTGATCAGCGGCTATTGGAATCGCCCGGACGCGACGCAGGAAGCGATCCGCGAAGGCTGGTTCCACACGGGCGACATCGCCGAAGTCGACGCCGAGGGCTTCATCTACATCAAGGACCGCTCGAAGGACATGGTGATCACGGGCGGCGAGAATGTGTACCCGGCCGAGGTCGAGGACGTGCTGGGCGGGCACGCTGGTGTGCGCGAGGTCGGCGTGATCGGGCAACCTTCGCCCAGGTGGGGCGAAAGCGTCTGCGCCGTGATCGTGCGCGGCGACGACTGGAAAGGCGACGACGAACTCCTCGTCCAGGAACTCAGGACGCTGGTCCAATCGCGGCTGGCGCGCTTCAAGCAGCCGAAGACGTACGTCTTCATGCACGCGCTGCCGCGCAACCCGTCCGGCAAGATCCTCAAGCGCATGCTGCGCGAGCAGTTTCCCGGCCCCGCGCCGGAGTGACGAGCCACGGTTGTGGCCGGTGCGGCCGGCCCCTATCCTGCAGGCATGCCTGACCCGAACTGCGCCCTGTTCGCCGCCCGCATCGCGGCGCTCGCCGCCCTGTTGCTCGTCGCCGCCGCCACCCCGGCGACCGCTGATCCCTGCTCGGCATTGATCGAAGCGGACGTTCCTGGCGCAAAGATCACCTCGGCGACGGCAGTTGCCGCCGTGGGCGACGTTCCGGCGCACTGCCGCGTACAAGGCACGATCCCGCAGGCGATCCACTTCGAACTGCGGATGCCGGTCGCGGATTGGAACGGCAAGTTCTACATGGCGGGCTGTGGCGGCTTCTGCGGCTCGCTCGACGCCGACCGCCCCGGTGTCGTCAATGCACTGAATCACGGCCTGCGCCGGGGCTATGCGTCCGCCACGTCGGATTCCGGGCACTCGGGCACGAGCGTCTCCGACGGCCGCTGGGCGCTCGACGACCCAGGTGCCGAAGCGGATTGGGGCTGGCGCTCCGTCACCGAGACCACGCGCGTATCCCGCGACCTGGTGCGCGCTTTTTACCGCAAGCCGGCGGCCCGCTCGTATTTCGCCGGTTGCTCGACCGGCGGTCGCATGGGCTTGATGGCGGCCCAGCGTTTTCCGCACGACTTCGACGGCATCATCGCCGGCGCCCCTGCCCTCGATTACACCGGGCTGGTCGCCACGCAGCTGGCCTGGATCGTCCAGGCCAACACGGCCGCGGACGGCAGCGAAATCCTCGAGCGCGCCAAGGTGCCGCTCGTCGCGAAGGCCGTGCTCGAAACCTGCGACGGCCTCGACGGCCAGCGCGACGGCCTCATCGACGATCCCCGCCGCTGCGACTGGAAGCCGGCGCAACTGCAATGCAAGGGGGCCACGGCAGCCGACTGCCTGACGGCGCAGGAAATCGGCGTGCTCGACCACTGGTACATGCCGGCAACCAGCGGCGACGGTCGTATCCAGTACCCGGGCGGCGTACCGAAGGGCTCGGAGCCGTACTGGCCCGTCTGGCTCTCGGGCATACCGGGCAGCAACGCGCCCTCGCTCGCCGAGCGCTTCGGCACCGACTTCCTGCGCTACATGGCCTTCGTGCCGGATGCCGGGGCGGGTTTCGACGTGCGCAAATACGATTTCGACCGGGACCCGCCGCGCCTCGCAACGATGGCGCGCATCTACGACGCGACGAATCCTGACCTGACTGCCTTCCGCGAGCGCGGCGGCAAGCTGCTGCTGTTCCATGGCTGGGCCGACCCGCTCGTCACGCCGCAGCGCACGCTCGACTATTACGGCGCAGTGCGCGCAACGATGGGGGGCGCGGAGTCGACTGCGCAGTTCGCGCGGCTCTTCATGCTGCCAGGGGTCGACCACTGCGGCATTCAGCCCGGTCCTGCAGCGAAGTCGGTCGACTTCGATCCGCTGCCTGCGCTCGAAGCGTGGGTGGAACGCAACGAGGCACCAGACGTGCTGCAGGTCCGCTGGCAGATGAATGACGGCAGCGTGCGCAGCCGCGCTGTGAAAGCACAGTGAGCGTCCCCGCAGACCGCCCGAAATCGCGTTCGCTCGGTCCCCTGCGTGCCCTGGTGCCGTACCTGCGCCCCTACCGCGGCGTCCTGGTGCTGGCGCTCCTCGCCCTGCTGGTGGCAGCCGCCGCGATGCTGGCACTGCCGATCGCGCTGCGTTACCTGATCGACAACGGGATCTCGTCGAAGAGCAGCGACACGATCAACCAGTACTTCGTCGCGTTCCTCGCGGCGGCGGCGATCTTTGGCGTGTTCGCGGCGCTGCGCTTCTACCTGGTGAGCTGGATCGGCGAACGCGTCGTGGCCGACATGCGCTCGGCCGTCTACGCGCGCGTCATCCGCATGGACCCCGCGTTCTTCGAAGTTACCCGCATCGGCGAAGTGCTCTCGCGACTGACGGCGGACACGACGCTGGTGCAGTCGATCGCGGGTGTCAACCTTTCGATCACGCTGCGCTCCACCCTCTCGCTGATCGGCAGCCTCGTGATGCTGGGCGTGACGAGCTTCAAGCTCACCGCGATCCTGGTGGTGCTGATCCCGGTAGTCATCGTGCCTTTGATCGTGCTGGGCCGCCGCGTGCGCCGGCTTTCGCGCACGTCGCAGGATCGCATCGCCGACACCAGCAGCATCGCCGACGAAACGCTGAACGCCGTGCAGACAGTGCAGGCCTTCACGCTGGAGCAGATCAACACCAACCGGTTCGACGCGGCGGTCGAAGATTCCTTCGGCGCGGCCGTGCGCCGCACCAGGACGCGCTCCACGCTCACGGCGCTGGCCACGATGCTGGTCTTCGGTGCCATCACGTTCGTTCTCTGGATGGGCGCGCACGCGGTGGTGCGCGGTGAAATGACCGGCGGCCAGCTCGGCCAGTTCCTGCTGTACGCCGGTTACGTGGCGATCGCGGCGGCCAGCCTCAGTGAAATGTGGGGCGAAGTGCAGCGTGCCGCCGGTGCAATGGAACGCCTGCTCGAACTCGAGCACGCGCAACCCACGATCCAGGCGCCGGCGCAGCCTGTCGCGCTGCCCGTGCCCGGGCGCGGCGAACTCAGCTTCGAGCAGGTCACGTTCCGGTACCCGTCCCGCCCCGAAGCGAAGGCGCTGGACAGCTTCGACCTGCAGGTGCGCAAGGGCGAGACGGTCGCGTTCGTCGGCCCGTCGGGCGCGGGCAAGAGCACGACGTTCCAGTTGCTGCTGCGGTTCTACGACCCGGAGTCGGGCCGGGTGCTGATCGACGGCGTCGACATCTCCAAGGCAGACCCGCTCGCAGTCCGCAGCCGCATCGGTCTCGTGCCGCAGGACACTGTGCTGTTCGCAGCGAGTGCGCGCGAAAACATCCGTTATGGCCGCCCGGGCGCTGCCGATGCAGAAGTGGAAGGCGCCGCGAAGGCAGCCGCCGCTGACGAGTTCCTGCGCAAGCTGCCCGAGGGCTACGACACCTTCCTCGGTGAGCGGGGCACACGACTCTCGGGCGGGCAGCGCCAGCGCATCGCCATCGCGCGCGCGATCCTGCGTGATCCGCCGATCCTGCTGCTCGACGAAGCGACGAGCGCGCTCGATGCGGAAAGCGAGCGGCTGGTGCAGGCGGCGCTCGATCACCTGATGCAGGGCCGCACGACGATCATCATCGCGCACCGGCTCGCGACGGTGCTGCAGGCCGACCGCATCGTCGTCATGGACCACGGACGCATCGTCGCGCAGGGTACGCACGCCGAACTCGTGCGCGCCAACGATCTCTATGCGCGCCTCGCCGCGCTGCAATTCGCAGACGGCATGGGCACGGCGACGGAAGCCGTCACTTGAGCAATGGGCCGCAGCACGACGAACCGGGCCAGCCCATCGGCCCAGCGCTGCCCTCCTGGCAGCCCCCGGCACGTCCGGCGCAACGCCTGTTGCAAGGCCGGTTCTGCAGCGTCGAACCGCTCGACGTAGCCAGGCACGCGCGCGCACTGTTCGACGCCAACGGCCAGGACCTCGAGCACCGCATGTGGACGTATCTCACGTACGGCCCGTTCACGGACTTCGACGCGTACGAGAGCTGGCTCACCGGATGCGCGGCCAGCACCGATCCGCTGTTCCAGGCCTTCGTCGATCGGAGGTCGGGCAACGCGGTCGGCGTCGGCACGTTCATGCGCATCGATCCGCCTGCGGGAACCATCGAGGTGGGATACATCGCCATGTCGCCGGTGCTGCAGCGGTCGCCGGCCGCGACCGAAGCGATGTATCTCATGATGCGTCACGCGTTCGAGCTCGGTTACCGTCGCTACGAGTGGAAGTGCGACGCGCTCAACGCCAGATCGCGGCGTGCCGCCGCAAGACTCGGCTTCGTGTTCGAAGGCGTGTTCCGTCAGGCGACGGTCTACAAGGGCCGCAGTCGCGACACGGCCTGGTATTCAGTCATCGATTCGGAATGGCCCCGGTTGCGCGAGGCGTTCGAACGCTGGCTCGACCGCGACAACTTCGATGCCGCAGGACTGCAGCGTTCGAGCCTGGGCGAGCTGCGCCGGTTGCAGTGCAAAGCCGACGATCGCCCGGGCGAGGACTGACCCGATGGCGCGCATCGCGATCGGCGGCTTCCAGCACGAGACGAACACTTTTTCGTCGATCCCGGCAGCGCTCGCGGACTTCGAGTCGCCGGACGCCTGGCCCGGGCTGACGCGTGGCGGCGCCATGCTGGAGGCAGTGGCCGGCATCAACCTGCCGGCCGCCGGCTTCGTGCAGGAAGCGCGTTCACTGCGTCACGAGCTGGTGCCGCTGACGTGGTGCTCGGCGCAACCGTCCGGGCGTGTGACGCAGGCTGCATACGAGCACATCAGCGCTTTGTTGCTCGACGATCTGCAGCGTGCCGGCAGCGTCGACGGCGTCTACCTCGACCTGCACGGTGCAATGGTGGCCGGGCACATCGACGATGCCGACGGCGAACTGCTGCGACGCATGCGTGTGCTGGTCGGTCCCGACGTTCCCATCGTTGCGAGTCTCGATTACCACGCCAACGTTTCCCCTTTGATGGCGCGGGCTGCAACCGCACTCGTGTCGTACCGCACTTATCCGCACGTCGACATGGCGGAATGCGGCGCACAGGCGGCGCGCGTCTTGCAGGACCTGCTCCGGCACCCGGGTCCGGTGTTCGCGCTCGAGCAGCTGGACTTCCTGATACCGCTCACGTCGCAATCGACGCTGGCGGAGCCGATGCGCTCGCTGATGGACCAGACACAGCGGCTGCAGCAGCCGCCGCTGCTATCGGTCTGCCTCATGCCCGGATTCCCGGCGGCGGACGTCGCCGACTGCGGTCCAGCCGTCTACGCCTGCGGCTACAGCGACGCCGCGGCGAGAGAGACCGTGGCCAGCATTGCACGTGAAGTGCGGGCAAGCGAGCACGAGTTCGCGCTCGAGCTGTACTCCATCGACCAGGCCATCCTCGAGACGACGAGGCATACGGCACTGCGCGGGCGACCGATCATCCTGGCGGATACGCAGGACAATCCGGGTGCAGGCGGTCACGCCGACACGATGAACCTGATCAAGGCGCTGGTTGCGAGCAACGCGCGCAACGTGCTTGCCGGCGTCATCTGCGATCCTGCGGCGGCGGCGCGCGCTCACGCCGCGGGAGAAGGCGCGCAGGTCGAGCTCAGCCTTGGTGCAGGCTCCGGTACCCCAGGCGATACGCCGCTCGCCGCGCGTTTCAGGGTGGCGGCGCTCGGCGACGGCCGGTTCACCGGCACGGGCCCGTTCTACCGGGGCGCCCGTTTCGAGCTCGGTCCGATGGCGCTGCTCGAGCTTGGCGGTGTACGCATCGCGGTGGCGAGCCGCAAGCAGCAGGCCGCGGACCAGGCGATGTTTCGCCACCTGCGGGCGGAGCCAGCCGATCATGCCGTGCTGGTGCTGAAGAGCTCGGTGCATTTCCGGGCAGACTTCGGTCCGATTGCGGACCGGATCCTGGTCATCGAGGCCCCGGGACCGAACATCGCCGATCCCGCCAGGCTGCCGTTTCGCAACCTCAGGCCCGGGATGCGGACCAGTCCGCGGCGGCGCTGATCGAAGTACACTGCTTCGATTGCGGCGCTCAGCGCCGCCGACGGTTCATTCGGAGACCCAGATGCGCAGAATCCTGGTGGCGATCGATGGTTCGGAGACTGCCCTGCGGGCACTCGATTTCGCGGTGCAACAGGCACGCTGCGCGCCGGCGGCGGAACTGCACGTGCTGAACGTCCAGCCGACGCTGAGCAATTACACTGCGGCAGAAATCTACGTGACTGCGGAGCGCATCCACCAGGTCGCCGCCGAGCGCGCACGCGCCATCCTCGAGGTGGCTGCCGAGCGACTGAAGACTGCCGGCGGCAGTTTCAAACTCGAACAGACGGAAGGTGATCCGGCTGAAACGATCGCGAATCGCGCCATGGAGCTCGACTGCGAGTCGATCACGATGGGGACCCACGGCCTCACGTCGTTCGGGATTCTGTTCCTGGGATCCGTGGCACAGAAGGTCGTGCACTACGCCACCGTGCCGGTGACGCTGGTGAAGTAGCCGGGGCTATTTCACGTAGACGTGATTCGGCAACCAGAGCGCGATCTCGGGGAAGATGATCACGAGCGCGAGCCCCACGAGCATGATGAGCACGAACGGGATGATCGACTTGTAGATGTCGATCAGCGTGACTTCCTTCGGCGCCATCGCCCGCATCAGGAACAGGTTGTACCCGAACGGCGGCGTGATGTAGGCGATCTGGCAGGTGATCGTGTAGAGGATGCCGTACCAGATCGGATTGAACCCGAGCGCTATCACCAGTGGCACGTAGAGCGGCGCCACGATGATCAGCATCGCCGTGTCGTCGAGGAACGTGCCCATCAGGATGTAGCTGAGCTGCATCAGCACCAGCACCTGCCAAGGCTCGAGGCCCCATTTCTCGAGAAACAGGACTTCGATCGCCTTGACCGCGCCGAGGCCGTCGAAGACCGCGCCGAACGCCAGCGCCGCCAGGATGATCCACATGAACATGGCGCTCACGGCCAGGCTCTTCCGGAGCGTGTCCTCCAGCACCTTGCGCGTGATGCGGCCCTTGAACGCCGCGACGAGGGTGGCCGCGAAGGCGCCGACGGCGGAAGACTCGACCATGCTGGTGACGCCCATCACGAACAGGCCGGTCATCGAGAAGACGATCAGCAGCGGCAGGATGCCGGCCCTGAGGAGGCGGATCTTTTCGCCCCAGGTGATCTGCTGCCGCTCCTCGAGCGGCAGCGGCGGCCCGAGGTGAGGCTGCAGGTGGCAGCGGATCACGATGTACAGGATGAACAGCGCCGCCATCACCAGTCCGGGTCCGACTCCGGCCAGCCACAGCTGGCCCACCGGTTGCCGGGCGATCATGCCGTAGAGCACGAGCACGACGCTCGGCGGGATCATGATGCCGAGCGAGCTGCCGGCCTGGATCACGCCGGTCACCATGATCTTGTCGTAGCCGCGCTTCAGCAGTTCGGGCAGCGCGATCGTGGCCCCGATCGCCATGCCCGCCACGCTCAGGCCGTTCATCGCCGAGATCGCCACCATGAGCAGGATCGTGCCGACCGCCAGGCCGCCGCGCATCGGCCCGGTCCAGACGTGAAACATCCGGTACAGGTCGCTCGCTATCCCCGACTCCGACAGCATGTATCCCATGTAGACGAACATGGGCAGCGTCAGCATCGGATACCAGTTGATCAGCGTGATGGTCGAGGCGAACGGCATCTCGATGGCGCCTTCGCCCCACAGCGCCAGCGAGAAGACCGCGGCCACGAACCCGATCGCGCCGAACACCCGCTGCCCGGTGAGCAGCAGGAGCATGAACGTCGAGAACATCAGGACGGCGATCGCCTCGTAGCTCATGCGATTTCCCGGCCGGTGAACTTTGCGACGTCCTTGAAGAAGATCGAGATCGCCTGCAGCAGCATCAGCGCGATCCCCACGGTCATGATGATCTTGATCGGCGCCATTGGCGGCGCCCACGCGGAGTAGTTCGTCTGGTTGTACTTGAGTGAGTAGGCACTGCTTGCGAAGCCGCCGCGAATCATGATGACCAGGTAGAAGACCAGGAAGAACGCCGTGAGCGAGTCCATGAACGCCCGGGTCCGGGGCCGCCAGCGCTCGTACAGCACGTCCATGCGGACGTGCGCGTCGAGTTGCATCGAATAGCCGCCGCCGAGGATGTAATAGGCGGCCATCAGGAACTGCGCCATCTCGATGATCCACACGAACGGCACGTTAAAGACGTACCGGGTGACGGAGGCGAACAGCAGCAGCCCCATCATGACCAGCGTGAGGTACATGACAAAGTAGCCAAGGACGCGATTCACCGCATCGACGTAGCGGACGTAGGCCTTGATGATTCTAGGCATCGCAGTGGCGCTCATGGTCGTCCGGGCAGGTCGTCAACCGGGACGTGACAACAGGGCTCCCTTCCCCGACCCGCGTTGCCACGGGCGGGGAAGGACCTCGTTGCCTGCGTCTCGACGCCGGCTCCGCCCGGATCTATCGATACGGCGGGCCGGCCTTTTCCATCAGGGCGTTGTAATCCCGGAAGATCTGGACCACCTTGGCGCAGCGCGGGCTGGTCGCAGCGATCTCGTCCCAGAACTTGTGCGCCTCGTTCTCCACGGTCTTCCACTCTGCGGCGGGGATCGTAGTCAGCTTCATCTTCGGGCCATTCACGCGCAGGTCCGCCTCGCCGGCCCAGTACCAGTGCTGGCGGTAGTAGTGGGAACTGTCGATGCAGAGCTTGAAGAGTGTCTTCAGGTGCTCAGGCACCTTTTCCCAGGACGCCGTGTTGGCGAAATAGGAGCCGATCCAGGCGCCGGAGATGTTGTTGGTGAGGAAGTACGGAGTCACGTCCGCCCAGCCCACGGTGTAATCCTCGGTGATGCCGGACCAGGCAAGGCCGTCCAGCTCGCCCGTCTGGATCGCGACCTGGACGTCGCCCCAGGGCAGCGTGACGGGCACCACGCCAAACCGCGTGAGGAATTTGCCGGCGGTCGGGAAGGTGAAGATCCGCAGGCCCTTCAGGTCCGCGACCTTGGTGATCGGCTTGACGGTGTTGAAGTGGCAGGGGTCCCACGCGCCGGAGCTGAGCCAGGTCACGCCCTCGACCTCGTTGTAGGCCTCGGCCCAGATCTCGTTCAGGCCCCACTTATGGAACAGCGCGGGGACGTCCAGGCTGAAGCGCGTCGCGAAGGGGAAATATCCACCGAACACGCGGATGTCGGTCGGGGCCGAGATCGAGTCGTCGTCGCTCTGCACCGCGTCGATCGTGCCGGCCTGCATCGCGCGGAACAGCTCGCCGGTGGGCACCAGCTGGTCGGCAAAATACAGCTCGATGACCATCTCGCCGTTGGCGGCCTTGTTGAACGCATCGATCGAGGGCTTGATGACGTGCTCGGCGAGGGCGGGGCCCGCGTAGGTCTGGAGCCGCCACTTGATCGCCGTCTTCTTCGCCGTCGACACGGCCGGCGCGCCCACCTCGCCGGACTCCTTCTTGCCGCAGGCGGCCAGCAGTGCGGTAGAGGTCGCCGTGGCGGCCAGGGCCGCCTTCGTCAGGAATTGTCTGCGCAGCATCTCGCTCTCCTTCTGGGAATTCGGGTCATCCGAGGTTCATCCCGAGCACTCACCTTGCGGTCGGCGGAAGGGGTCCAGCGTGCGTCACCGAATCGAATTGGCCCGGAATCCCGCATCCGCGGATGCGTCCCGGAACCTGCTGCAACGGCAAGAACCCCCTCAGCTCGATCTTTGTTTCTGAATGCCGACGGGCGGCGCCCGTCGTCACGACTTCGCCGGATTCTTGCACGCCACCGAGATCGCAGCAATTCAGAAGACTCCGGGGGCCGGAATTGCCGCGCGCGCATGCCCGGCGTGCCGGAAGCGGGTCTGCGGCCGGGGCGCCATGCCGTCACGCGCCGGCGATTTCCGGGGCGTTTTTTCCCGCGCAGTTGTGTACGCTCCAAGTCAAGGTGTAACGCAGACAATGGGCGGGTGTCGCGCAAAGCCGGGCAGCGCGCGCCGCGTCCAGGGGGGTTGAAATGGAACCGAGACAAGTACGCAGTGCGGCCGACGCACGCGCCATCGTCGAAGAGCGCGGGGTCAATCACGTCAAGGTCGGTGCCTTCGACATCGACGGCATCATGCGCGGCAAGTACATCTCGCGGGACAAGTTCCTCTCGTCGCTCGACGGGGGCTTCGGCTTCTGCGACGTCGTGCTCGGCTGGGACTGCCAGGACCAGCTCTACGACAATGTGCAGTACACCGGCTGGCACACGGGATTTCCCGACGCTCCCGTTCGGCTCCTGCCGGATACCTGCCGGACGTTGCCCTTCGAGGACAACGGACTGTTCTTCCTCGGCGAGTTCTCGCCGCCGGGCGAAGCAGTCTGCTCGCGCGGATTGCTCCGGCGCGTGCTCGAGCGCGGGCGCGCGATGGGCTTCGAAGCCTACGTCGGTTTCGAATACGAGTTCTTCGTGTTCAAGGAAACGCCCGAGTCGGTGCGCGAGAAGAACTACCGCGACCTGGCGCCGATGGCGCCCGGCTGCTTTGGCTACTCCGTGATCCGCAACAGCACGGGCAATGCCTTCTACCGCCAGCTGCTCGACCACTGCCGCGACATGGACATGGCCATCGAGGGCCTGCACGAAGAGACCGGCCCGGGGGTGATGGAAGCCGCCATCGCCGTGGACAAGGCGCTTGCGGCTGCGGACAAGGCCGCGCTTTTCAAGACCTTCGCCAAAGTGATCGCGCAGCAGAACGGCTTCATGGCGACTTTCATGGCCAAGTGTTCGAAGGACTGGCCGGGGCAGAGTGGCCACATCCACGTGTCGCTCAAGTCGAAGTCCGGCGATTCCGTCTTCCACGAGGCCGGCAAGCCCCATTCGATGAGCGACGCCATGCGCTGGTTCGTGGGCGGCCAGCAGCAGCTGATGCCGGAACTGCTGGCCATGGTCGCACCGACGATCAATTCCTATCGGCGACTGATCCCCGGATTCTGGGCACCGACGGACTCAACCTGGGGCGTCGAGAACCGCACGACGGCGTTGCGCGTGATTCCCGGAAGTCCCAAGTCGCAGCGCGTCGAATACCGGGTCGCCGCGGCGGATGCGAACCCGTACGTGATCCTGTCCGCAGCGCTCGCGTCGGGCCTCTGGGGGATCGAGAACAAAGTCGAGCCAGAGCCGGTGGTGACGGGAAATGCCTACGACCGCAAGTACCCGGCGCGTCTCGCGCTGCCGCGCACTCTCTGGGAATCGGCACAGCGACTTAAGGGTTCGAAGATGGCCAGGGACTGGTTCAGCGACGCCTTCGTCGAGCACTTCGCCGCCACGCGCGAGTGGGAGGAGCGCGAGTTCCGCAAGCATATTTCGGACTGGGAGCTGGCCAGGTACTTCGAGATAATCTGAGCAAGACGACCTGTTGCTTCCCTTCCGGCCGGATGCCATTGCCATCATGACCAGCCAACTCACGATCTCCCCTGTCGACGGCCGCGTCTACGTCGAGCGCACGCTCGCGACTCCCGTTCAGATCGAAGCCGCCATCGAAAGCGCACGCCTTGCGCAGCGCGTCTGGCGCAATGTGACCATGGCCGAACGCGCGGCGATCCTCAGTCGTTTTTGCGACGCCTTCGAGTCGCATGGCGATGCCATCGCCGAGGAGCTGTCATGGCAGATGGGCCGTCCGCTCCGCTACGCGCCGAGCGAAGTTCGCGGCACGCTGGAGCGGGCGCGTCACATGATCACCATCGCACCCGCAGCGCTGGCCGACATCGACGTCGGCCCGAAGGCAGGGTTTCATCGCTTCCTGCGCCGCGAGCCGCTCGGCGTGGTGTTCACCGTCGCGGCGTGGAACTACCCTTACCTCATCGCCGTGAACAGCGTCGTGCCTGCGCTCATGGCGGGCAACGTCGTCGTCCTCAAGCACTCGGCGCAGACCCCGCTGTGCGCCGAGCGGTTCGAAGAGTGCCTGCGCGAGGCGGGGCTGCCGGAGGGCGCGTTCCAGACGCTGCACCTGAGCCACGCGGACACGGAGCGCGTCATCGGTGACTCGCGCGTGGATTTCGTCGCGTTCACCGGATCGGTCGCGGGTGGGCACGCCGTGCAGCGGGCGGCGGCAGGTCGGTTCATCGGCACCGGGCTCGAACTCGGCGGCTGCGATCCGGCCTATGTACGCCACGACGCGAACCTGGTGCATGCGATCGAGAACCTGGTCGATGGCGCGTACTTCAACTCCGGGCAGTCGTGCTGCGGAATCCAGCGGGTCTATGTGCATGAACACCTGTACGAGGCATTCGTCGAGGGCTGGGTCGAACTCACCCGCAAATACACTCTAGGCAACCCGCTCGACCCGGAGACGACGCTGGGTCCGGTGGTTCGCACCGCGGCAGCCGACGAGATCCGTCGCCAGGTCGCAGCCACGGTCGCTGCCGGCGCGCGTGCCGTTATCGACGAGAAGCAGTTCGCGGCGAGCAAGCCGGGCACGCCTTATCTCGCACCGCAGGTCTTGCTCGGGGTCGATCACACGATGCCGGTGATGCAGGAAGAAATTTTCGGGCCGGTGGCTGGAATCATGAAGGTGAGATCGGACGCGGAAGCGGTCCGTCTCATGAATGACTCCGCCTTCGGGCTCACCGCCGCGATCTGGACCGCGGACGAGGAAGCGGCCCTGGCGATCGGTGACCAGGTGCAGACCGGCACGTGGTTCATGAACCGCTGCGACTACCTGGACCCGGCGCTGGCCTGGGTCGGCGTCAAGGATTCGGGGCGCGGGTGCACGCTGTCGAGCGTCGGGTACGAGCACCTGACGCGGCCGAAGTCCTTCCATCTGCGGCTGAAGATTTAGCGATCACGCGCTGGTTGCAGGCGGTCGATCCAGTCGTTCTTCCCGAGCTTGGAAAGGCAGACACGCGCTCGGGAAGAACGACTGGATCGACCGCTTGTGAGGCGGCGCCTGAGCAGGTTTTCCGCCAAGCCGGAAAACTTGCACGGCGCACGCAGCGCCCACCGGATGAAGCGTCGGGAGCGGCAGCGACAACGGCCGTAGCTCCCCGTCGCGACAGTCTGCCAACGCAGGTGATCATTGCAGCCGCTTACAGTCGCCGTGCGGCGTGCGAGTCTTCGCGCCCTGGCGAAGACTCGCTCAGCCGCTGTGTATCAAAGCGATTGATCCGGGGCCTTCCCCCGAGCGCGTGTCTGCCTTTCCAAGCTCGGGGGAAGGCCCCGGATCGGTCGCTTGACTGCTGGTGCCATCGCTGTGTCGCCGCAGCAGCGCGTAAACTACACCGACGCAGCCCGACGAAACGGAGACGACCGATGACCACCCTGCGCGGCAACTGGAACTACCCGACCAATATCAAGTTCGGTGCCGGACGCATCGTTGAACTACCCGATCACTGCCGCGCGCTCGGCATGCAGCGGCCACTGCTCGTCACCGACTCCGGGCTCGCGCCGCAACCGATGGTCGCGAATGCCGTGCGACTGTGCCGCGACGCCGGCCTGCACTGCGAGCTGTTTGCCGACGTGCAACCGAACCCTGTCGAGGCGAACGTGACCGCAGGCGTCGCGGCCTACCGTGCCGGACGTCACGACGGCGTGATCGCGTTCGGCGGCGGCAGCGCCCTCGACACGGCCAAGGCCATTGCGCTCATGGTCGGACAGAGCCGACCGATCTGGGATTTCGAGGATCGCGAGGACTGGTTCACGCGCGTCGACGTCGCTGGCATGGCGCCGGTCGTGGCGGTGCCGACGACGTCCGGGACGGGTTCCGAGGTCGGACGCGCGTCGGTCATCACCGACGTGCGGGACCACACCAAGAAAATCATCTTTCACCCGAAGATGCTGCCGGCGATCGTGCTCGAGGACCCCGAACTCACAGTGGGCCTGCCGCCTCACATCACGGCTGCCGTTGGGATGGATGCACTGTCGCATAACCTCGAGGCGTTCTGCGCACCGGGCTTTCATCCGCTCGCGGAGGGCATCGCTGTCGAGGGCATGCGCCTCGTCAAGGACTACCTGCCGCGCGCCGTCGCGAACGGCGGCGATCTCGAGGCGCGCGCCCACATGCTGATCGCATCATCGATGGGTGCGACCGCGTTCCAGAAAGGACTCGGCGCCATGCACAGCCTGAGCCACCCGTGCTCAGCGAACCTCGGCACGCACCATGGGCTCACGAATGCCGTGGTGATGCCGTACGTGCTGGAATGGAACCGCACTGCAATCGAGGCGAAGATGGTGCGGCTCGCTGCCTGGCTCGAGCTCGCTGACCGGTCGTTCAGCGGCGTCCTGGCCTGGGTGCTGCAACTGCGCCGCGAGATCGGCATCCCGCACACGCTGGCGGACATCGGCGTGCGCGAGGAGCACGCCAGTTCGTTCGCGTCACAGGCGCTCAACGATCCCTCGACGGGCGGGAACCCGCTGCCGATGACCGTGCAGGACTTCGAACAGCTCTACGGTGCATGCATCGCCGGCAGGTTGCGGGCTGGCTGACGCGGCTCAGCCCCCGAGCAGTTGCCGTCGCGAGACCGAGGGTGGTGCCGGCGGCTGCTCCGGCTGGAACAGCGCCTCGGCCACCGAGGTGGCAGCGAGCTGCGCGGCCTCGTGGTCCGTGAATTCGGTCATCGTCGAAAACAGCGAGCACGTGCCGATCAGGCCCAGACCGTGCAGGTCGGTCACCACGAAGTCGTACGCCCCTGAAGGAAACACGAGGCGCGCGCTCGAGCCATCAGCCCACATCGCCAGGTCGGCCGGGGACGGCAGCACCGTGAGGTTCATGAACCACGGGGTCACCATCACGCCGACCTGGCGCCCCTCGTGCTCGCGGAAGCCCACCGCTTCGATGGCCAGCGTCGGATTGTAGATCGGCATGCCCTTCACCTTGAGCGCTGCGCGCCGATACGCGTTCGCGAGGTTGTTCACGGCGTCGTCTTCCGACAGTGTCGCGCTGTCGATCACCATGAACTTGCTCTTGCTCGCGGCGCAATTCGGGCATTCCCAGGTATCCGGCAGCAGCCGGAACGGCGTGCCCGGTGGCGTCTGAGTTTCGTCATCGCCGAGCGCCGGATCGTAGACCCACCAGCAGATGCCGCACTCGAGCCGCGTGTCGTCGGCGATCTTCGAGCCGTCGCCGCCGTAGCTGCCTTCGAAAGGACGGCTCATCAGTTGAACGCCTGCAGGATTTCGCTGAGTCGCTCGGCCGAGTCTTCGAAATCCTCGCGTGCGGCAAGGACCGAGATCGGCACGCCGCCGATCTCGAGCGTGTCGAGGATCACGTTGCCCATGCCGTTGATGAACTGCACGGCCCAGACGTGCCGCAGGGCCGTCGCAAATACGCGCGAGCTGCCGAAGCCGCCGGAGCGGATCACCAGCGGAACCTGCCCGAGCACGGTCGTCAGCACCTGCGCATCGACGTCGGTGAGCGGCAGCAACGTGAAGTTGATGATGTGGTTCTCGGCACCCGGCCGGTATTCGCTCGAGCGCTGCTGCAGCTCGAACAGCAACGCCGGCGCGTTCATCGCACCCTGCGGCATCTGCCCGGGGATCTGGATTTCGGCGCGCGGCAACTCGGCCGCGGCGCGCAGGATCGGCGCTGGCACCGGGCCGATCTCGATCCATTCGCCCTGCGTACCATCCGCCGTGCTGCTTTCGATGCGCCAGATGCCTGCCATCACCGACTCGACCACTCGCCAGTAGGCATTGTCCAGGCCGACCTTCGCCCAGACGTCACCTTCGCCGAGGATATCGGCGAGCGTCGCCTTCTCGGATTCGTTGAGTTCATTCAGGCTCACACGGGTCGGTGGAGCATTCGGCTCGGTCGTGCGACGCTTGAGGTCCGCGATCACTTCGTTGATGACGGCGCGCGAGGCGGCCGTAAGCTCTTCGTCCGCAGGAGTCCGGCGCGCCGCACGCACGAGGCCAGTGGGCATGCCGATCAGGCGCAGCTGGTCGTCGGAGTCCGCGGGAGCATCTCCTGGCACCTTCGGGTGCCAGACGAGGACGTGTTCGGTCATGCATTTCCTCCAGAGAGGGGAGCCGGCACGGCGTCGTCGAGCAGACGGTCGGCGGCTTGCGAGAAAACCGGCCAGTCGCGCATGCGCGCCACGAGTTCGGTGGGTTGCCCGTCGCGCATGTAGACGACGGCGGGCATGACGACCACGCCAAATCGCGTCATCAGGGCTGCTTCGTCGCGCTGATCGATGAGGCCGACGCGCAGCCGACCCCGGTAACTAGTCGCGAGCTCACGCACGACCACGGTCACGTCGAGACCTTCGGGTCGGTCGCCGATGAAGAACAGCAACCCGCGCGGATTGCGGGCGAGCCAGTCGTCGAGTTCCGTCTTGCGCAGTACGTCGCACGACGGGTGCGCGGCCAGCGCGTCGATCACGCCGCTCATGCGCTGGTTTCCCCGGCTTTTTCATCTCCGCGTTCCTCGGCCGCAGCGCGGATCGCGAGGAATCGCTCGTCGCCGGAGCGGCACGCAACGTCCGGCGCGGGGCGACCGGATTCGTAACGCCCCTGCCGCAGCGCGCTGATCACGACGTCGCGCCCGGACTGGCCAGCGCGCTCGCGCACCTCGACTCCCCAGCGACGCAGTTCCTCGATGCCGAGCTGCAGCGCGTCGGGAATCTGCGACTGCACCCGCTCCGTCAGGCTGCCGCCGTAATCCGCGAGCTCGACGGGCTTGATGCCAACCACGGTGAAATGCGCGGGCTTGTGGTTGAGCAGCTCCAGGCTCGCCAGGATGTCGTTCATCCCGACCTGGTGCAGGCTCATCTTGTTGCCGCCCATCAGCGCGGGAATCTCGTCGTCGCGCGCGACGATCAGCGTGCCCGGCTCCCCGCGATGCGCGACGGCGTCGAACAGGAGCACGTGGGTCGTGTCGAGCAGCAGCGGCACGAGCGCCAGGCCGAGCGTGCCGCCGTCCATCAGCCCGACGTCCGGTGGCAGGTCCCAGCCGGCGTCGAGCGCCTCGACGCAGCGCACGCCGAAGCCTTCATCGGCCCACAGCAGGTTGCCTACCCCGAGCACCACGATGCGGCGTTCCGCCGCCGCGGATTCATCATTCATCGTCACTCCCGCGCGTCTTCTGATGCACTTAGCCGTGCACTTGGATAGCGTCTAAAAGTATAACGGGACCGAAGGACTCCGGGCGACGATCGCCCTCGTCCCGCGGTCCCGTTACCTGGCAGTCGAAGGGCCTGCGCCCCGGTTCAGCGGTAGAACCTCCAGCCACTGATCATCGCGCTGATCGTCGTCTGGCGGTGCGTCATGTCCTCGCGGATCGCCATGTACATGTGAACCATCGAGAACAGGATCACGACCCACATCGCGGCGTGGTGCCACGTGCGCACGGTCATGGAATCGCCGAGCACGCTGAACACCCAGCCAAACCACGTGTACCAGCCGGTATGCACACCCGCGCCTTCCGCGTAGAGGGCAAACCCGGTGAAGAGCAGCACGAGCATCGGCAGCACGAACATGAAGAACATCGCGAAGTGCGCGAGCGGATTGTGGCCCACGTATTCCTTCGGCTTGCCGATGATCAGGTACCAGCGGACTTCCTCGAAAATCTCCTTCCACCAGCCGAGGCTCCAGAAGGGAATCCAGAAAATCTGCCGGGCATGCTTGCCGCCGACCAGCACGCGGTACAACCGCAGCACGAACGCCACGCCGAGGATCATCCCCGCCGCGAAGTGCGTGAAACGGATCCAGCCGAACAGGTAGTGTTCATGCGCCTCGCCACCCACGGAGGGGAGCGGCGAGCCGATGAAGTACCCGGTTACGCACAACACGATGATGGCGAGGAACGTCACCCAGTGCCAGAGGCGGATCGCCGCGTCGTACACGTACACGGGCCCCGGCTGCACGCCGGCAGGCGGCAGGATCGCCTCGCCGAAGTGCCCTTCACGCACCCTGCTGGGTAGCGGGGTAGAAGGGTGATACATCTTGCTCATGACATCACTCCCTTACCGGACCTTGACGCTCGTGACCTCGTTACCCTCCATGTCGAGCACGTGCGTAGCGCACGCCAGGCATGGATCGAAGCTGTGGATCGTGCGCAGGATCTCGAGCGGCTGCTCGGGATCGTGCATCGGCGTATCGAGCAACGCAGCCTCGTACGCGCCGATCTTCCCGGCCGGGTCGCGCGGACTCGCGTTCCAGGTCGTCGGCACGACGCACTGGTAGTTCTTGATCTTCTTGTCCTCGATGTCGATCCAGTGGCACAGCGCGCCGCGCGGAGCCTCGACGAAGCCATGGCCCTTGGCCGACTTCGGCCACGTGGACGGCTCGAAGTTGTCCATGTTGGCGGTAGCCGTGTCGCCAGCCTTGATGCTGGCGATGAGCTTGTTGAACTCGTCTTTCAGCTTGTGCGCCGCCCAGCTGCATTCCAGGCCGCGGGCTGCCGTGCGGCCGAGCGTCGAGAACAGCGCCGTCACCGGCACGCCGCCGAGCGCGGCAAGCACCATGTCGGTGGGTTCCTTGAACTCGGGGATGCCCTTGACGTAACCAATGACGTAACGCGCCAGCGGGCCGACTTCCATCGCGTGACCCTTCCAGCGCGGCGACTTGACCCACGAGTACTTCGCGGACTCGTCGACCGACTCGATCCGCGTCTTGGTGCCCTTGGCGCCGCCGATGTCGAAGTTCGGGACCGTCTCACCCTGGTAGGGGTGCAGGCCTTGCTGCTCGTCGGGGTACTTGTACCAGGAATGCGTGACGTACTCCTGCACCTGGTCGAGCGCATCGAGGTCGATGTCCTGCACTTCGTTCAGGTTGCCGTCGATGATCGCGCCGCGCGGCATCATCAGGTTGCCCGGGCTGTAGTCGTTCGCCTTGATCGGCAGATCGCCGTAGGACATCAGGTACTTCGACGACAGACCGCCGCCGATCGCCGCCCAGTCCTTGTAGAAGCCGGCAATGGCGATCAGGTCGGGGATGTAGACCTGGTCGATGAAGTCGATGGTGCGGTCGATGATCCGGCTCACCATGTTGAGCCGTTCCATGTTGATCGCGCTGACTGCACCTGCGGCGTTCATGTTGATCGGCGACGGCACGCCGCCCACCAGCCAGTTCGGGTGCGGATTCTTGCCGCCGAAGATCGTCTGGATCTTGACGATTTCCTTCTGGAAATCGAGAGCCTCGAGATAGTGAGCGACCGCCATCAGGTTGGCTTCAGGCGGCAGCTTGTAGGCCGGGTGACCCCAGTAGCCGTTGCGGAACGGCCCGAGCTGTCCCGACTCGACGAACTTCTTCAGGCGGTTCTGCAGGTCGCGGAAATAGCCCGGCGAAGACATCGGCCACGGCGAGATGGACTGCGCCAGCTCGGACGTCGCCTTCGGGTCCGCGGAGAGCGCGCTCACCACGTCCACCCAGTCGAGGGCGTGCAGGTGGTAGAAGTGCACCAGGTGATCCTGCGAATACAGGGTCAGGTGCATGATGTTGCGGATCGTGTTCGCGTTCTCGGGGATCTCGATCTTCAGCGCGTTTTCGACCGCGCGGACCGACGCCAGTGCGTGCACGCCCGTGCACACGCCGCAGATGCGCTGCACGAACGCCCATGCGTCGCGCGGATCACGGCCGCGGAGGATGACCTCCAGGCCGCGCCACATCGTGCCCGTGGACACCGCGTTGCGGATGACGTTGTCCGCGTCGACGTTCACCTCGATGCGGAGGTGCCCTTCGATACGCGTGATCGGATCGACTACGACGCGCTTGCCCGAGTTGTCGAGCTGAAAGCCGTTGGGGGTTGCAATGCTCATTTTTCAGTTCTCCACTCGGTCAAACGACGCGCTCGTCTGCGGCAACGGGGGTGTTCGGCTTCACCCTGGCCTGGCGCAGCGCCGTGATGCCTGCGTGAGCCGCGATGCCGACGCCGACGATGGCCGCCGCCGTGGCGCCGATCCTGTCGGCCGACATTTCAGCGCCGAACTGCGGGAAGGTCTCCAGCCGCTCGTAGAACGGTCCGTTGTCCCAGAAATCCGGCTCTGAGCAGCCGAGGCAGCCGTGTCCCGACCCGATCGGGAACGACACACCCTCGTTCCAGCGCGTCGTGGAGCAGGCGTTGTACGTCGTCGGTCCGCGGCAGCCAACCTTGTACAGGCAGTAGCCGGCCCGGGCGCCGAAGTCGTCGAACTTCTCGGAGAACTGGCCCGCGTCGAAGTGACCGCGGCGGTAGCACTTGTCGTGCACGCGCTGGCCGTAGAACATCAGCGGCCGACCCTGGCGGTCGAGCGCAGGCAGTTGACCGAACGTAACGTAGAACGTGATGACGCCGGTCATGACTTCGGCGATTGGCGGACAGCCCGGCACCTTGATGATGGGCTTGTCGGTGATGACCTTGTGGATTGGCACGGCGGTCGTCGGGTTGGGCTTGGCAGCCTGCACGCAACCCCACGAGGCGCACGAACCCCAGGCGATCACTGCGGCGGCGTCCGCCGCGACTTCCTTCAGCTTTTCGACGAACGGGCGACCACCCGGGATGCAGAACGTGCCGTCGTTGCCGAGCGGCGGGTTGCCTTCGACTGCAAGGATGTACTGACCCTTGTAGTCGCGCATGATGTCTTCGATAGCCTGCTCGGCCTGGTGTCCGGCCGCGGCCATGATCGTGTCGTCGTAGTCGAGCGACACCATGGAGAGGATCACATCCTTGGCCAGCGGGTGCGCCGAACGGATGAAGCTCTCGGTGCAGCACGTGCACTCGAGACCGTGCAGCCAGATGACCGGCACGCGCGGCTTGGTTTCCATCGCGTGCGCGATCGTGCCGGCGAAGTGCGGTGCGAGCCCGAGCGAAGCCGCGCTCAGCGAGCAGAACTTCAGGAAGTTGCGCCGCGAAATGCCTTGGCGGCGGATCAACTCATAGAAAGTTTCTTGACGACCCATCTCGTGCTCCCATTAGTAGTGGCATTTCGCCAGGGCGGCCGATGTGGCTCCGGGTTTTCACCAAAGCGGTCGTCTGGCGCACCAGATGGGGGATCGCGAAGCCGTGGGGCTGGGCGGTCCCCCTCCTGATTTGACAGGTGGATGGTCCGACTCAGACCGCCGAAGCCTCAATCGTAAATGTACTTAAAGATTGAACTTGCTGCGCCGCAGCGGGACCTGCCGCGGATTCTCCGGCGGCGTGCAGCCGTGGCAGACAGGTGGCCGCCATGCAGGCGCTGCGACCGTCAGGAGTGAGCGCAAGCGCCTCCGAACCCCCTCCCGTGGCCATGTCCCCGAGCTTGTGCCGGTGACCAGATCGATCGCAATAGTCAGAATGAGTATCCGAGCGAAGTCGTCAGGCCATAGTCGCTCTGCTCGGAGTCCGCGAGCGGTGGCTGGCTGTCGTAGCTGCCGTACACCTTCAACTCGAAATAGAGGTCGTCGACGAACTCGTACTTCGCCCGCAGGTCAGCTTCCGCACGGTAGCGTCCGGACTTCGTCAGGCTCGGCAGCAGCGACAGCGAACCGCCGATGTCGGTCTCGGGGAAATCGTAGCGAAAGAGCTTGAACGACGTGGTCAGCACGCCTTCGACGCTGTCGAAGGTCTCGCCGCCAGTGTAGTTCTCATGGGAATACACCACGCCGAGCCCACCCAGCCACTCGGCATGATTGTTCTGCACGAAGTAGCGTCCATATCCCGGGCCCGCCAACGTGCGCAAGTTGAGGTCGAGTTCGGTATTGCGTTCGAAGCTGCCGAAGCCCAGGTAGAAGTTGCGGTCCCCGTGGAATTGGCGATAGATCCCCTGCAGCTGATAACGCTCACTGGTATCGCCTGCGCTGTCGTCAGTGAGGTTGATTGAGCCATCGATCGCCCAGGCGCGCACGCGCGTGCGCGCTGACAGGCCGCCCGCGAAATCGATGCTGCGACGGTCGCTGGCCTTGGCCATGTCGAGGCCGGCGCTGACGTAGCCGTCGAGCCGGTTGATGAAATCGCCGCCTTCGATCGGCTGGGCACGAACCACGACGGCCATGTCGACCGACACCACCGGTTCGTCGACCGAGCGCACGACCTGCAGCGTGGAATCGCCTTCGCCCGCGACCAGCTGGCCGTAGTACCGGGTGCCGTCGGTGCGCTCGAGCAGCAGGTACTGGCTGGACTGCAGGCTCGCGATCTTGTCCCACTCGATGTAGACCGTGCCCATGTGATCCGTGCTGAGCTTGAGCTGGTTGTACTCCAGGGATTTCACTTCGCCGGTGATGTGATCGCCGTTGATGAGCACCACGACGTCGGTCTTGGGCGCGGCCGAGAGCACGCTCGAGAAGACCATCAGCGACGCCAGCAGCAGCAACGAAGCCGCCGATGCGCCAGCCAGCTCATTTCCCCGGCTCGCCTGTCGGGGTTGCGACGAAGAAATCATGGCCTGGCACTCCCTGAACTCGATTGCACTCATGTTACCGCGCGCTTCGCCACCTTGAGCCGGTGCTTGAGTCTGCTGTCTCGCGCAGCTCCACCTGCGGCGGCACAGGCCCGATGACGGGCCAGCGCCCCGGCCCTACAATGGGCTCCGGTCGACATGAACGAAAACAGGCGCGCGGCAAAGGGGCATGGAACGATGTACGCATTCGGCCGATGGCTGATCTCAGCAGCAAGCACTTGCGCGCCGGTGGTGCTGGCGATAGGGCTGGCAACCACAGCGCCCTCTCCCATACACGCCCAAGAGGTTGTCGCAGCAAAGACCGCCGACGCCGAACCGATCGCACCCGCCGAACTCGTCGTTGTAAACCGGCCGATCACGACGCTGCGGGCGACGGCCTTCGGCGCGAGTCCGGCTGACCGGGTCGAAACGATCACCGACGGCCTCGCGGTGTTGCTCGAACGGGGCGGTCCCCTCGTCGTGTCGACGCGGCCGATCCCGGAAGGCGTCGCGATCCAGATCGACGGCAAGTTCGCCTTCCGGATCCTCGACGGCGACGCAAACCAGGAAGCCGGCGAGACGACGGCCCTGGCGGCCGACGCCGCCATGCGCAACCTGCAGCAGGCACTCGACGAAATGCGCGAAAGCCGCAACTCCGAGGCGATGTTGCGGGCGATCGGCTACACGCTGCTGGCCACGCTGATCCTGGCCTGTCTGCTGTGGGTCATCACGCGGGGTTACGCCTTCTTTGCGCGGCGCATTCGCACATTCGTGCAACTGCGTTCAGAAAAGCTTGCACCGAGCTGGAGCCAGCAGGTCGTGGGCCATTCCGGCATCGCCGACCTGGCGGTCGTGCCGTTGAAGCTGGTCGCCTGGGCTGCCGCGCTGCTCGTCGTCTATGAGTGGACGGCGCTGGTACTCGAATTCTTCCCCTACACGCGGCCCTGGGGCGAGGGTCTGTTCGACAACCTCCTCGGCGCTCTCGGCCGCTTCGGGCGCAACATTCTCCATGCGGTGCCGGGGCTGCTGTTCGTCGCGCTGATTTTCTTCGTCACGCGCTTCATCGTGCGCATCGTTCGCGCCTTCTTCGAAGGCGTGCAGGCAGGACGCATCGATGTCGGCTGGATCGACGAAACCACGGCGCGTCCCACCGGCAAGCTGCTGACGGCGATCATCTGGCTGTTCGCGCTCGTCGCGGCCTATCCGTACATTCCAGGCAGCGACAGCGAGGCCTTCAAGGGCATCGGCGTGTTCGTCGGCCTGATGCTGTCCATCGGCGCATCGGGCGTGGTGAACCAGGCTGTGAGCGGGTTGATGTTGATGTACACGAAGGCGCTGCGCCCTGGCGAGTTCGTCCTGGTGGGCGAGACCGAAGGCACGGTGATGTCCGTCGGTTTCCTGACGACGCGCATCGAGACGCTGCGCAACGTCGAGGTCACGCTGCCGAATGCCTACCTGGCCAGCAACGTGACACGCAATTTCTCACGCCTGGTGGCGAACGGCGGCATGCGCCTGACCACCTCGGTCACCATCGGTTACGACACGCCGTGGCGGCAGGTGCACGCAATGCTGCAGCTGGCGGCGGAACGCACGTCGAGAATCGCCCAGGATCCGCCGCCACGGGTGCTGCAGACGGCACTGCAGGATTTTTACGTCGAGTACACGCTCATCGTCTGCGTGGCGGAACCGAAGCTCAAGTTCGCCGTGCTGAACGAGCTGCACGCGCACATCCAGGACGTCTTCAACGAGTTCGGCGTGCAGATCATGTCGCCCAACTACGAGGCGGATCCGGCCGACAAAAAGTTCGTGCCGAAGGAGCAGTGGTTCCAGGCGCCGGCGCAGCCCGCGGCAGAGCAGCCAGCTACCCGGCAGCCCGGGGAATCTCGCTCGACTCCAGGATCGTGACGCCGCGCGGCTCGCGTTGAGCGGTGGCTATCATGGCCGCCGCAATCTTGCCGGCTGCAACCGGCCGATAAGTCGCCGGCCCGAACCTGAGCAGCGCTACACTCAAGCGTTCGAGTGGCCGTGACTCCCGGCGATCTCCGGCGATGACGGACGGCCGCAGGATGCAAAGACTCGGCCAGTGCATTGCGCGCAGAGCATCCTCCAATTCCCCTTTCACGCGGGAATAGAACACGCCCGACTTTGAACTGGCACCGAGTGCGCTCACCAGCGAAAAGTGCTTCGCCCCGTTCCGGAGCGCCAGCTCCGCCAGGTGACGCGGATACTCGAAATCCACCTCGCGGAATTTCGCCCGCGATCCCGCCTTGCGGATCGTCGTGCCGAGCGCACAGAACACGTGGTCGGCGCGCAGCTCGGTCTTGATTCTGTCGAGCTGTGCGAAATCGATGACGATCTCACGCAGCTTCGGGTGCTTCGCGGCCGATCCAAGTGAATGACGCGTGACGACCGTGACTTTCGTATAGGCGTCGGACGCGAGCAGGCGACGCAGGCACTCGCCGCCGACGAGTCCCGACGCGCCTGCAATCAGCGCCGTGCGCTGCTTCACTTCGTCACCGGAGCGAAGCGCGGATCGGTGATCTTCATCTCGGTCACCTGTCCGTACTTCTTCACCGCATCGCGGATCTTTGCCGCGTCGCCGATCAGTACGATCACGAGATTATCCGGCTGCGGAAACGACTGCTCGATCGTGCTGCGAACGGCAGTCGCATCGACCCTCGTCACCCGCGCCGCGTACTCGTCGACGTCCTCCGGGCCGAGACCATGAAACAGCATGTCGGCCAGGCGTGCCGCGATCTGCCCGTTGGTCTCGATCGAGGGCGGGAACTGGCCGAGCATGTAGCTCTGCGACGATTTCAGCTGGTCGGCGTCGAGACCGTCCTTGTGCAGGCGCGCCAACGTGTCGAGCGCCATGTCGATCGCCTGCGTCGTCTTGCCCGTCTCGGTATACGACGCGATGCGGAACGAGCCGGGCTGCGAGGGCCGGCTGAAGGCTGCATTGGCACCATAAGTGAGCCCGCTTTTAATGCGCAGTTCGGTGTTGAGCATCGACGTGAAGCGTCCGCCGAAGACCGTGTTGACCACCGACTGTGCCGTACGCGCAGCATCCGTGCGCGAGGCACCGACGTTGCCGAGCCAGAAATACGTCTGCGTCGCGCCGGGCTTGTCGACCAGGAGCACCGACCGGCCGGTCACCCTGGCGGGAGACGGCACGATCGGCAGGGGTGCGCCGGCCTTGCGCCATGTGCCGAACGAACGCTCGAGTTGCTGCAGCATCATCGCGGAGTCGAAATCGCCTACCACGGTGATGATCAACCGGTCACCGCCCACCTGTTCGGCGTAATAACGCTTGATGTCTTCGAGCGTGACCGCTGCCAGCGTGGCCTCGCTGCCGCCGACCGAACGCCCGTACGGATGGCCGCGGAACAGCCACGCATCGCCGTAGCTGCTCATCAACGCGCGCGGGTCCGAATCCTTCGCTGCCACGATCGACTGCACGGCCAGCGTGCGCGCCTTCTCGAATTCGACGGCGTCGAGCCGGGGACGCTGCAGCACGTCGGCGACCAGCTCGAGCATCAGGTCCACGTCGCGGGACATGAAGCTGGCGTTGACGCCGATACTTTCGGTGCCCGCCCCGGCCGACAGCGAGCCGCCCACGTTCTCGATGGCTTCGGCAAACTGCGCCGCCGTGCGATTGCCTGCGCCTTTCTGGATCAGGTCGGTGTACAGGGATGCCGTGCCGTCCTTGCCAGCCGGGTCGCCGAGCGCGCCACCGCGGACGGTGACGTTCATCGATACCAGCGGCGTATCGCGCTTCTCGACCAGGGCGACGACCGCGCCGTTCGGCAGCGTCGCCGACCGGAACGCCGGCAGCCTGACACCGTCGGCTCCGAACGCGGATGCAGGCGACAGCAGGGCACAGGACAGCGCGAAGGCGCGCAAAGCCGGGGGGTACTTCACTTCGCACCTTCCCTGACCGGTGCCTTCGTCTCAACTTTGGGTTCGAGCACACCGACCGTGCGGTTATCGCGGCGCAGCACCGTGGCAGCCGCGTTCTTCACGTCCTCCGCGGTGATGCTCTCGTACTCGGCCGGTGCGCCGAAAAGCCTGCGGTAGTCGCCATGAAAGACTTCGTACTGGCCGAGCGCCTGTGCCTTGCCGCTGATGGTTTCCAGCCCGCGCCAGAAACCGACCAGCGCCTGGTTGCGGGCCTTGGTGATTTCCACCGGCGTCGGCCCTTCCTGCGCGAGCCGCGCGATCTCTTCGTCGATGATCCGTTCCGTGCGAGTCACGTCGCCCCCGGGTGGCACGACGGCATAGACCCAGGCGAGACCGGGGTCGAAACCGGCGTCGAACTGCGTGCCCACGTCGACCGCGGCTTGCTCCTTCTCGACCAGTCGCTGATAGAGCCGCGACGAATCGCCGTCACCCAGGATCGAAAGCAGCACTTCCATCACTCGCGCCTCGCGAGCGGACTCTGCGGCCGTGTGCCATGCCATGGCAATCAACGGCGTCTGGGCATCGCGCTCGATACGCAGGCGGCGCTCACCGAGTTGCGGCGGCTCCTTCGTGGTGACGGCGGGTGGCGCGGGCTGCGCCGGAATGCTTGCCAGGTACTGGTCGGCCAGTTTGAACACCGCCTCAGGATCGACGTCGCCCACGATCAACATCACCGCGTTGTTGGGCGCGTAATACTGGCGGTAGTAGTCCTGCAGGTCCGTGACCTTCCAGCCTTCGATGTCGGAAGGCCAGCCGATCGTTGGGATCTGGTACGGGTGTGCGACGAAAGCGGTCGCCTGCATCTGCTCGATCAATGTGCCGAAGTTGTCATTGTCGACCGACGAGCGGCGCTCGGAATACACTACGCCCCGCTCGCTTTCGACCTTTTCGGCGTCGAAGTCGAGGTTGCGCATGCGATCCGACTCGAGGTCGAAGATCAGGTTGGTGACCGAGTTCGGAAACCAGTTCTGGTACACAGTGACGTCGGAGCTGGTGTAGGCGTTGTTGGAACCGCCGCTGCCTTCCATGATGCGGTCGAATTCACCGGGCGCGCGGGTCTTCGTGCCGTTGAACATCATGTGCTCGAAGAAGTGCGAAATACCCGTGATGCCCGGCCGCTCGTTGCGGCTACCGACGCGGTACCACGTGTACATCGCGACGTTCGGGATGTCCTTGTCGGGCCACACCACGAGCTTCAAGCCGTTCGGCAGCGTGCGTGTCACGATCTGGTTGGCGCCGGGGACCTCGGGCGCTGCCGCTTGCGCGACGGCACCGAAGGTCAGTCCGAGCGCCAGCGCGGCCGCGCGCCATGCCGTGACCACCGGTGAGGTTCCACGAACGTCACGGCTGGTTCCAACGTTGCTGTGCACTGGATCGTACCCTGATTTCAACGCTGGCTGGCGATCCAGCGGTCGACCTTGGCTTCGAGCACGTCGAGCGGCAGCGCGCCATCCATGAGCACGGCCGTGTGGAACTTGCGGACGTCGAACCTGGGCCCAAGTTCCTTCTCCGCGCGCGCGCGCAGCTCGCTGATCTTGAGCTGGCCGATCTTGTACGCGAGCGCCTGGCCCGGGATTGCCATGTAGCGCTCGGCCTCTGAGACGCGGCGCGCCTCGGCTGCGGAGCTGTTCGCGTCCATGTACTCGAGCACCTGCTCACGGGTCCAGCCCTTCGAGTGCAGGCCCGTGTCGACGACGAGGCGGATGGCGCGCCACAGTTCGCCTTCGAGGCGGCCGAAGTACTGGTACGGATCGGTGTACATCCCCAGTGCCTGGCCCAGCGATTCGGCGTACAAAGCCCAGCCCTCGCTGAAGGCGGTGTAGCCGCCGAACCGGCGGAACTTCGGCAGGCCCTGCTGCTCGCGCTGGATCGAGATCTGGAAGTGGTGCCCCGGGTTGGCTTCGTGCAGCGACAGCGCTTCCATCGCCCACCTCGGGCGCGCGCGCAGGTCGTACGCGTTGGCGTAGAAGATGCCGGGGCGCGTGCCGTCCTCGTTTGCGGCCTGGTACTGCCCGCCCGCCGCACTCTTCTCGCGGAAGGGCTCGACGGCGCGCACTTCGTAGTCGGCCTTCGGCAGGGTCTCGAACAGCTGCGGCAGCTGCGGGTTCACGCGCTTGCGGATCGCGTCGTAGCCGGAAATCAGGTCTTCGCGGTGGTCGAAGAAGAACTGCGGATCGGTGTTGAGGTGCTTGAAGAACTCGTTGCGCGTGCCCTTGAAACCCACCTGCTTCATCACGGCCTCCATCTCGCCGTGAATCCGCTTCACCTCGTCGAGGCCGATCTGGTGGATCTGCTCCGGCGTGTAGTCCGTCGTGGTGATGCGCTTCACGTTGTAGGCATACCAGGCCTTGCCATTCGGCAGGCCTTCCATGCCGTCGCTGAGGCGCGTCTTCGGCAGGTAATCGTCGCGCATGTAATCACGGAGCTTGCGGTACGAAGGCACGACCCTGGACTCGATCGCCGCCCGATAAGCCTGGACCAGGCGCTCGCGGTCCGCTGCGGAAAAGTCGGCCGGCAGCTTCGCGATCGGGCCCCAGTACAGCGAATCCTCGGGCTTGGCGACGATGTGCGCTTCGAGCTGTGGCAGCGTGCGCTCGGCGAGCACCTTCGGCAGCGTGTAGCCGCGCTTCACTCCTTCCTTCATATTGACGATGGCCTGGTCGGTCCAGGCGACGAAGCCATCGAGCCGCTTGAGGAAGTTGTCGTAGTCCTGCACCGTCTTGAACGGCTGCATGCCGTTGCCGGACCCGAGCTGCGCAAAGCTGTTCGGCGTCGAATAAAACTGATTGAGCGGAATCAGCTCGTCCGGGAATTTGAGGCCCTCGATCTCGCGCTCGCGGGCCGTCTTGAACACATCGTACGAGAGCAGGTCCTGACCAGCGAGCGCCGAACGGTCGACCGTCTGCACCCTGGCAAGGTAGTCGCGCTGCAGCTTTTCGTCGGCAGCGATGGCGGCCGGGCTGATGCCGACGACAAAGCGGTCGTTGTAACGCGGGTCGCCGATCGAGGTCGCCAGGATCGGGTTCTGCTGCAGATATTCCTCGAAGTATTCGTCGAGGATTGTATTTAGCTTCCTCGACTCGACCTGCGCGCGGTCGGCCGCGGCTGGCGCAGCGGCAGCCAGCACGCCCGCGGGCGTGACAGCCCAGCCAGCCATGAGCAGGGAGGACGCAAACAGCACGAACCGGGACGGTCTGGTCATGAGATCTTCCGCAAGTGGGTCAGGGAATGGGCGGACCGGAGGCAACCGGTCCGACCTGTCGGGGGGCGCAGTTTCGCAATTTTGCGCGGTTGCGACCACCCCATCCGTGACATACACGATGCCCAATCCCGCCGTTCCGAGGCATGGTCGTTCCCGGGCCCGGGACGGGCGGGGAGGAACATGTTCCAGATCAGGATTCACGGCCGGGGCGGCCAGGGCGTGGTGACGGCGGCCGAGTTGCTCTCGGTGGCGGCGTTCCGCGAGGATCGGCACTCACAGGCCTTCCCGAGCTTCGGCTCGGAGCGGACCGGCGCGCCGGTGGTCGCCTTCTGTCGCATCGACGACCGCCCGATCCGGCTGCGCGAGCCCATCCTCGCCCCCGACGCGCTGATCATCCAGGACCCCACCCTGCTCCACCAGGTCGACGTCTTCGGTGGCCTCCAGCCCGGTGGCTATATATTGATCAATACCGCGCGGACGTTCGCGGATCTCGGCCTCGCCGAATTCGCGCAGAAGTTCATCGCGGCACACCTCTGCACGGTGCCAGCCACGGAGATCGCCCTGCGCCACGTCGGTCGCCCGCTGCCGAACGCTTCGCTGCTCGGCGGCTTTGCTGCGCTGACGGGTCGCGTCTCGCTCGAGTCGGTCGCCGCCGCCATCGACGAAAAGTTCCCGCCCAAAGTCGCGGCCGGCAACGTCGCCGCGGCCACTGAAGCCTATGAGTTCGTGCAGCGCGAAATGAAGAAGGAGGCCGCCGGTGCTGAAGCAGGTTGAAGGTTCGGCCGCGGTCGCGGAAGCCATTGCGCTCTGCCGTCCGCAGGTCATCTGCGCCTACCCGATTTCGCCGCAGACGCACATCGTCGAAGCGCTCGGCCGGCGCGTGGATGCCGGCGAGCTGGCACCGTGCGAGTTCGTCAACGTCGAGTCCGAGTTCGCGGCCATGTCCGTGGCGATCGGTGCTTCGGCGACCGGGGCCCGCGCCTACACGGCGACGGCAAGCCAGGGACTGCTGTTCATGGCCGAAGCGGTTTATAACGCAGCGGGCCTCGGCCTGCCGATCGTGATGACGGTCGCGAACCGCGCGATCGGCGCACCGATCAACATCTGGAACGATCACACCGATGCGCTCAGCCAGCGCGACTGCGGCTGGCTGCAGTTGTTCGCCGAGGACAACCAGGAAGCGCTCGACCTGCACATCCAGGCCTTCCGGCTCGCGGAGGAACTCTCGCTGCCGGTCATGGTGTGCATGGACGGCTTCATCCTGACGCACGCCTACGAACGCGTGGACATGCCGACGCAGGCGCAAGTGGATTCGTACCTGCCGCCGTACGAGCCGCGACAGGTGCTCGATCCCGCGGATCCAGTCTCGATCGGCGCCATGGTCGGTCCCGAAGCGTTCATGGAGGTGCGCTACCTCGCGCACGCCAAGCAGCAGCAGGCACTGGAACTGATCCCCGCGTGGGCGGATGAATTTCGACGCGTGTTCGGCCGTCCCAGTGGCGGGCTGGTGCACGAATACCGCACCAGCGACGCCGACGTGATCGTCGTCGCCCTCGGGTCCGTGCTCGGCACCATCAAGGACACAGTCGACATGATGCGTGACGAGGGATTCAGGATCGGCGTGCTCGGTATCACGTGCTTCCGGCCGTGGCCGTCCGTCGCGGTACGCAATGCATTGCAAAGGGCGAAGCGTGTGGTCGTCCTCGAGAAGAGCCTGGCGGTGGGCATGGGCGGCATCGTCGGCAACAACGTCTCGGCGTCGTTCTCTGGCTCGCCTGATCGCGTACACACGGTGATCGCCGGCCTCGGCGGTCGATCGATCACGCGCGGCTCACTGCGGCGCGTCTTTGAGCAGGCCCTGACCGATTCGCTGGAGCCGCTCACATTCCTCGATCTCGATCGGGCACTGGTCGACCGCGTGCTGGAACGCGAGCGCGTGCAGCGCCGTTCGGGGCCGATCGCGGAAGGCATCCTCAAGGACCTCGGCGTCGTCGCCGCGAAGACCGGATGAGGCGCAACGCATGAGCTATCAACCCATTCGCTTCTACCAGACCGGCACCTTCACCGTCGGCAACCGGCTGCTGCCGGAGGCGCAGCGCTCCGTGCAATCGGGACGTGAGCGCACCAACTCGCTCAATTCAGGACACCGCGCGTGCCAGGGTTGCGGCGAAGCACTCGGCGCGCGCTATGCGATCGATGCGGCGATGGCGGCGACGAACCGGCAACTCGTGGCGGCCAACGCCACCGGCTGTCTGGAGGTGTTCTCGACGCCCTACCCCGAAACGTCGTGGCAGATTCCCTGGATTCACTCGCTGTTCGGCAATGCCGCCGCCGTCGGTACCGGGATCGCAGCGGCGCTGCGAGTACAGGGCAAGCGCGACGTGCGTGTCGTCGCGCAGGGTGGCGACGGCGGGACGACCGACATCGGCTTCGGCTGCCTGTCAGGCATGTTCGAACGCAACGACGACGTGCTCTACATCTGCTACGACAACGAGGCGTACATGAACACGGGCGTGCAGCGTTCGTCGGCGACGCCGCCGGCTGCACGAACCAACACGACGATGCCGGTCGGTGAATCGACCGGCGCGCGTTTCGGCCAGGGCAAGAACCTGCCGCTCATCGCCATGGCCCACGAGATTCCCTACGTCGCGACGGCGACCGTCGCCGAGCTGCGCGACCTCGAGGCCAAGGTGCGGCGAGCGATGGAATTCCGCGGCGCGCGCTACATCCACGTGCTCGTGCCCTGCCCGCTCGGCTGGGGTCACGGTTCCGCCGAAACCATCAAGATGGCGCGGCTCGCGCAGGAGACGGCTTTGTTTCCAGTCTTCGAGGCCGAGCACGGTGAAGTGACGAACGTATCGAAGATCCGGCGGCAGTTGCCGGTCGAGAATTACCTGAAGCCGCAGACCCGGTTCGCGCATCTGTTCAAGCCGCCGGGACATGCAGACCTCGTCGCACGGATCCAGGCGTTGGCAGATCGCAACGTGCAGCGCTTTGGCCTGGTGGGCGACGCGGAGGACGCGCAGTGAAGAAACCGTTTGCGATCACGCTCGACCCCGGCTCGAGCCTTGCCAACCACACGGGTTCGTGGCGCACGGTGCGTCCCGTCTACGTCGACCGCCTGCCGCCCTGCAACGACGCGTGCCCGTCGGGCGAGAACATCCAGGGCTGGCTGTTTCACGCCGAATCCGGCGACTATGAAAAGGCGTGGCGACTGCTCACCGAAGCCAATCCGCTGCCGGCGTGCATGGGTCGCGTCTGCTACCACCCTTGTGAAACGGCGTGCAACCGCGCGCAACTGGACGAATGCGTCGGCGTCAATGCGATCGAGCGTTTCATCGGCGACGAGGCGCTCAAGCACGGCTGGAAATTCACGCCACCGGCAAAGTCGACCGGCATGCGTGTGCTGGTGGTTGGCGCGGGGCCCTCCGGCCTGTCTGCCGCCTACCAGCTCGCGCGCGTCGGACACACCGTGACGGTCCGTGAGGCCGGCCCGCTCGCCGGTGGCATGATGCGCTTCGGGATCCCGAAGTATCGCCTGCCGCGCGCAGTGCTCGACGCCGAGATCGCGCGTATCGCCGCGCTCGGCGTATCGATCGAGCTGAACGCCAAAGTGGACGATGTGCTGGCGGCAAAGCGCGACGGTCACTACGACGCAGTGTTCCTGGCCGTGGGCGCTCACATCGCCAAGCGCGCTTACCTGCCGGCCGGCAGCGCCGGCAGGATGCTCGACGCGGTCGAGGTCCTGCGCAGCATGGAAGGCGAAGACCGACCCCTGCTCGGCCGCCGAGTCGTGGTATACGGCGGCGGCAACACCGCACTCGACGTCGCACGGACCGCCAAGCGACTTGGCGCCGAGGAATCGGTGATCGTCTACCGACGCACACGCGAAAAGATGCCGGCACACGACGCCGAGCTCGAAGAAGCGTTGCAGGAAGGCGTGCTGGTGAAGTGGCTCTCGACGATCCGCGAAGCCGGCGAGTCGTCGATCACGGTCGAGAAGATGACGCTCGACGATAAAGGCATGGCGCAGCCGACCGGGGAGTTCGAGACGCTGGCAGCCGACTCGGTCGTGCTCGCGCTCGGTCAGGACGTGGATCTCTCGCTGCTCGACGGCGTGCCCGGCCTCGAGATCGACGGCGGCGTGGTCAAGGTCGACGCAAACATGATGACGGGTCATCCCGGCATCTTCGCCGGCGGCGACATGGTGCCGGGCGAACGCACGGTCACGGTCGGCATCGGTCATGGCAAGCTCGCCGCTCGCAACATCGACGCCTGGCTGCGTGGCGAAACGTGGACGCATCCGCAGCGCCACGAAATCGCCTCGTTCGACAAACTCAACACCTGGTACTACTCGGATGCGCCGAAAGCGCAGCGTCCGGTGCTCGACATGGTGCGCAGGCAGTCGACATTCGAGGAAGTGGTCGGCGGATTCGATCCTGCGACCGCGCAATTCGAAGCACGGCGCTGCCTGAGCTGCGGCAATTGCTTCGAGTGCGACAACTGCTACGGCGTCTGCCCTGACAACGCCGTCATCAAGCTTGGCGCCGGCAACCGCTACGCGTTCAACTACGACTATTGCAAAGGCTGTGGGCTATGCGTCTCGGAGTGCCCTTGCGGCGCGATCCGGACGCAGCCGGAGGAGATCTAGGAAGGGGAGGAAGGGGAGGAAGGGCAGGAAGGGCAGGAAGGGCAGGAAGGACAGGAAGGACAGGAAGGACAGGAAGGACAGGAAGGACAGGAAGGACAGGAAGGACAGGAAGGACAGGAAGGACAGTGAAACCGGCGACAGTGGTGCCGTCAATCGAGGAAAGGGAGGTTCAGGTTGTTCGCGCGCGCGCAGTCGACGGCGATCTCGTAACCCGCATCCGCATGACGCATCACGCCGGTCGCCGGGTCGTTCCACAGCACGCGCTCGATGCGTCGTGCCGCGGCAGCCGTTCCATCGCAACAGATGACGACGCCGGAGTGCTGCGAGTAACCGATGCCGACACCGCCGCCGTGGTGGATCGACACCCACGTCGCACCGCTCGCCGTATTCAGCAACGCATTGAGCAGCGGCCAGTCGGCAACGGCATCGGAGCCATCCTTCATCGCTTCGGTTTCGCGGTTGGGACTCGCGACGGAACCGGAGTCGAGGTGATCGCGCCCGATCACGATCGGCGCCTTGAGTTCGCCGCGCCGCACCATCTCGTTGAACGCCAGGCCGAGCCGATGACGCTGGCCGAGTCCCACCCAGCAGATGCGGGCAGGCAGGCCCTGGAACTGGATGCGCTCACGCGCCATGTCGAGCCAGCGGTGCAGGTGCGGATCGTCCGGGATCATCTCCTTCACCTTGGCATCGGTGCGGTGGATGTCCTCGGGATCACCGGAGAGTGCAGCCCAGCGGAACGGACCAATGCCGCGGCAGAACAGCGGTCGCACGTACGCGGGTACGAAGCCCGGGAAATCGAACGCGTTCCTGACGCCCTCGTCGAACGCGACCTGCCGGATGTTGTTGCCGTAATCGAAGGTCGGGATGCCGAGTTGCTGGAAATCGAGCATGGCCTGCACGTGCTTCGCCATCGACTTACGCGCCGCGCTTGCGACCGCCGCAGGGTCGCTGGCGCGCAGCTTGTCCCACTGCTCGACGGTCCAGCCTGCCGGCAAGTAACCATTGATCGGATCGTGCGCCGACGTCTGGTCCGTCACCGCGTCCGGGCGCACCCCGCGCCGCAACATCTCGGGCAGCAGTTCTGCCGCGTTACCGAGCAGGCCGACCGAGATCGCCTTGCCCTCGCGCGTCGCACGTGCGATCAGTTCGAGTGCCTCGTCGAGCGATTCGACGCCGACGTCGAGATAACGCGTTTCGAGGCGCTTCTTGATCCGATCCCGGCGGCACTCGATCGCGAGCATCGAGGCGCCTGCCATGGTCGCCGCGAGCGGCTGCGCGCCACCCATGCCGCCGAGGCCCGCGGTGAGAATCCACTTGCCGGTCAGGTTGCCGCCGTAGTGCTGGCGGCCCATCTCGACGAAGGTCTCGTACGTGCCTTGCACGATGCCCTGGCTGCCGATGTAGATCCAGGAGCCGGCCGTCATCTGGCCGTACATCATGAGCCCCTTGCGATCGAGCTCGTTGAAGTGGTCCCAGGTGGCCCAGCGGCCGACGAGGTTCGAGTTCGCGATCAGGACGCGCGGCGCGTCCGTGTGTGTGCGGAACACGCCGACGGGCTTGCCCGACTGCACCAGCAGCGTTTCGTCGTCGCCGAGTTCGCGCAGGCAGCGCACGATGCGGTCATAACTTTCCCAGTCGCGCGCGGCGCGGCCGATGCCGCCGTACACGACCAGCTCGTCCGGGCGTTCGGCGACGTCCGGATCGAGGTTGTTCATCAACATGCGCAACGGCGCTTCGGTGAGCCAGCTGCGCGCGGTGAGTTCCGTGCCGCGGGCCGCGCGGATCGGACCTCGCTGGGTCCGGTAGCGGTTTGAGTCGTTCATGCGCGCCTTATAGCATCCCTGCCACGGTTGGATTCAGGCTCGGCGTGTCCGGTCGGCACAGGTGCGCTGGGTCAGGAGACGGGCTGGCTCGGCGACATCCCGGTGGCGACGCTGCAGCCGATCGGTGCACTGTTCGAGTGGTTCTAAATCACGCGGCTCGACGACCCGCTGACCTCACGCCAGCGAGGGCCTTGGTCTTCTTGAGGTTCGCTCGTGCCTGCCAGAGATCATAGGCGGTTTGCTGCGCAAGCCACCGCTCTGCCGCACCACCGCGATCGCGCCCGAGCCAACGCTCGATGCGCAGCGCCATCGCGGGGCTGATAGCAGCGCGGCCGTTGACGACCTTCGAGAGGGTAGTGCGATCCACGCCCAACTGAGCCGCAGCTTCGACAATCTGCAGGCCGAGTGCCGGCAGCACGTCATCCCGCAGGGTCAGGCCGGGGTGAGGGGGGTTGTGCATCTCGCTCATGGAAACCTCAGTGATAGTCCTGATAATCGACGAGTTCCACGTCGCCGTCATTGAATGCGAATGTCAGCCGCCAGTTTCCGCTGACACTCACGCTCCAGTGGTTCGAAAGCTTTCCCTTGAGGGTGTGCAATCCCCAGCCAGGGACGTTCATGTCCGACGGTTGGCGGGCGACATCAAGCGCTGCGAGTTGTCGCGCCAATCTGGGCGCGTGGCGCCACGCACAACAAGCCGAAAGATCCACAGTCGATGTCCCCGTGCGGCGCGGGAGCTAAGAGTCTACAGTGTCGCCGAACCAGGCTCTCCGTCGGATTGAAAATCCGCGTGGCGATGGTTCGATTCCGTCCCTGCCCCGGAACGCAGAATGCGTCAGAGTCAAGCTGACAGCACCAGCCGGAGTGTTGCGGCCGAGTGGACGAGCTGGGCGGCGGGCGTCCTGAAGATCAGCCCACTACGCGCTCGACCTCGCGTTCGACGAGGTCGGCCATGCCCCGGCTCTCGTCGAGGAGGTGAGCGATCTCGGCGCCGGCGCGCGCGACGAATTCGGGATCCTTGATCGATTTCAGGTTGATGCGCGCGTTGTAGGCCGCACCCTTCACCCCCGCGTGGGCGACCAGGGCGCCGACTCCGGCATCGGTAATCATGACGTCGTTGCCGCAGCGCGCGGCCAGCAGGCACAGTTCCAGTGCCGCATGACAATGCCGGGCGGTCTGCAACGGGACCTCGGTCGCGTGCCTGTAGCCGGACTGGAGCGCCTGGCTGCGCGCGGACTTCTGGTCCGATGTGTCTTTCGGCATGCGCAGGGCGTCCATGACACCGTTGAAGGCCTGCGTGTCCGCGTCGACCGCGGCCAGCAGCAGGTCCTTGAGATCCTGCGCCCTGGCGGCAAGCCCGTCCAGTTCCTCGTAGCGGTCGGCAAACTCCGCTTTGCCGGCCGTGAGGTTCGCGACCATCGCGGCCAGCGCTGCGCCAATCGAGCCCGACAGCGCCGCGATCGAACCGCCGCCTGGAGCTGGCGTGTCGCGCGAGACCTCGTCGACGAACTCGCCGACTGTCTTGCGGACCAGGTCACCGGCGGGGCGGGGCATGCCCAGTACCTTCTTTTCCGTTTCGAATGGCGCGACGTCGCGCAGGCCCATGGCCTGCACCGCGGTTTCGATCACGTCGCCCAGGGGGAGCCCGGTGGATTTGCGCATGCGACGCAGGTAGTGGCGGCCGGACGCCAGCATGGCGTCGAACGGCACCACGCCGACGATCTCGGAACCGGTGACGACGATGCCGCGCAGCGCGGCCTCTTCCCGCGCGGCCTCCAGCACCGCATGGGCCGGCGTCACCTTGAAGTCGGTCAGGTTGATGGAGATCTGCGCGCGACGGTACTTGTCGACCACCCAGCCGACCGCCTTGACGTGCGAGAAGCGGCCGTCCGCGTACACGGGCCTTCCCGCGACCGCTTCCGCCGGGTAGTCGAGTGCAGCGTAGCGGGCGGCCAGGTCCCTGTCGTGGGCGTCGCGGTAATGAGCCGCAAGCGCGTCCCATGACTTCGCGACGTGATCGCAGGCGCCGCAGGGGAAGCGGTCCTCGCCGAACACCACCACCTCGCCCTTGTAGTAGAAAGGCGCGACGTTGCCGCTGCGCTTGTGGCGGCCGCGCTCGCGCAGGTTGTAGGCGATGTCGTCCGCGTACCGCTTGTCGGTGGTTGCAAGGTTGACGTTGTAGGCGATCAGGAACTCGCGCGCGCCGATGATGTAGGCGCCGGACAACGGATTGTGCCTGGCCGGGCCGAAATCGGGCCTCCAGTCCGGCTGCGCCAGCCTGCTTGCCAG
>JAABQQ010000087.1 GCA_011391405.1 Gammaproteobacteria bacterium | reverse complement strand
GAGCGGGGATTCGAGCCAGTGGTCGGCGACGGGGTTAGCGGTCATGCGCCCAAGGATAGCCGTAAGTCCCTGCAGGAATTCGAAAAAACGTGGCCTGTCATATGGAATTTTTGGTCCCGAACGGCTCTAATACGCGCGCCCGGACTCATTGGCCCGCGGACGACGAAGGAGTCCCCAGCAGCATGCTGCAAGTGAGCCCGGTGCGGGCGTTCTCGGACAACTACATCTGGCTGATACGCGCGCCGGCCGACCCGGCCGCTGCCGTGGTAGTCGATCCGGGATTGCGACTCGGAGCGATCCTGGTCACGCATTACCACGCCGATCATGTCGGCGGAGTCGAGGCACTGGCCGCGCGGCATGGCGCACCGGTATTCGGGCCGGCTCGCGAGCAGATGCCCTGCGCGGCGCAGGCCCTGGACGATGGAGGCAAGGCTTCACTTGAGAACCTCGGGCTCGAATTCAACGTGCTAGCCGTTCCAGGTCACACGCTCGGCCACATTGCCTATGCAGGCCATGGCGCGCTTTTCTGCGGCGACACCCTGTTCAGCGCTGGATGTGGTCGCCTGTTTGAAGGCACGCCCGCCCAGATGCTCGACTCGCTTGACCGCCTCGCCGCCTTGCCCGACGCGACGCGAGTCTTCTGCGCACACGAATACACGCTCTCGAACCTCAAGTTCGCAGCCGCGGTCGAACCCGACAACGGCCACATTCGCGACACGCTGGGCGACGTGCAGCAGCGCCGCGACCGCGACGAAATCACGCTGCCGTCCACCCTCGGACGCGAGCGCCTCATCAACCCCTTCCTGCGCAGCCGCGAACCGACAGTACGCGCCGCAGCCGAACGACATGCGGGACACCCGCTGCCCGAGGCCGTGGACGTGTTTGCCGAAGTGCGGCGCTGGAAAGACGGATTCCGCTGAGCCGAAATGACACGAACCGATACCCACCCGTCCTGGCTCGCCCTGGTCGCGGCGGCCACGCTGCTCGCCGGGTGTGCCACGACCGACTCGACTTACTCGAGCCTGCCGCCCGCGCCGGAACACCCGGGTCCAAAGGCGCCGATGGACCGCGCGACGGTCACGATCCCGGGCTCGTTCGGCACGGCGCGCGACGTGCCGCACATGTCGCCCGAGCAGTACACCGACCTGCTCGACCGGATTCGCGACGGCTATGCACTGCCGGACGTCGCGCATTACGCGGTCGACCGCGAGGTGGAACTCTATCGGAAGAACCCCGACTTTCTCGACCGTACGTTCAAGCGCGGTGCGCGCTACCTGTACTACATCGTGCAGGAACTCGAGCGGCACAACCTCCCGCTCGAACTGGCGTTGCTGCCGGTCGTGGAAAGCGCGTTCAATCCGGTCGCCTATTCGCGCAGCCGCGCCTCGGGCCTGTGGCAGTTCATCCCGTCCTCGGGCAAGCACTACGGCCTCGAACAGAACTGGTGGATCGACGAGCGTCGCGACGTCATCGAAGCCACGGGCGCCGCACTCACCTACCTGCAGTACCTCAACAAGTATTTCGCAGGCGACTGGTACCTCGCGATCGCGGCCTACAACGGCGGCGAAGGCACCGTCAGCAGCGCCGTGCGTCGCAATCAGTCGGCGGGACTGCCGACAGACTTCTTCAGCCTGAACCTGCGTGCCGAGACCCGCGACTACGTGCCGAAGCTGCTCGCCATCAGCCGCATCGTGCGCAACCCGCAAGCCTACGGCTTGTCTTTCACCGCGATCCCGAACCAGCCGTTCTTCGAAGCCGTCGAACCGGGCCGGCAGGTGCACCTCGACCAGGTGGCCCAGCTTGCCGGCATCACCCGCGAAGACATGTTCGCGCTGAATCCCGGCTATAACCGCATGACGACGCCGCCGAAAGGCCCGCATCGGCTGCTGTTGCCGATTCCGAACGCGCAGACGTTCCGTCAGGCGATGCTGGACCAGTCGCTCGTGGACCAGAGCAGCGTCGCCGTCGTTGCCGTCGAGCCACCCCCGGAAGTTCGCCACAGGGTCCGCCGTGGCGAGACCCTCAGCGCGATCGCCCGCCAGTACGGCGTGCCGATGCTGGCCCTGCAGCAGGCCAACGACATCCAGGGTTCGGTGATCCACCCGGGTGATTCGCTGCTGATTCCGGCCGGATTCGCCGGCTCGACCGCGACGCTGGCCGCGCTGGCCGCACCGCGTGACGACATCTCGGCGCAGCTGCCGGAACACCAGAAACCACCCGCTTCGAAGAAACCGAAGGTACATGTCGTGAAGTCGGGCGACACGCTGTGGGACGTGGCACGTAAGTATGGTGTCACGGTGCCGGCCCTTGCCTCTGCCAACGGCCTGTCGAGCAAGGCTGGACTGGTCACTGGCGCACGACTCGAAATACCAGGCAAGGGCGGAACCGCCACGCGGACCGCGTCAAGCAGCGCGACGGAATCGAGCCGCGTGACCTACAAGGTCAAGCGCGGCGACACGCTCTCCGAGATCGCCGACCGCTTCGACGTCAGCGTGCGCGAGCTCATGACCTGGAACCGCCTGCGGCAATCGTCGTCGCTCCGCGCGGGCCAGCGTCTCGTCGTCTATACCGACTCAAGCCGGCAATCCGGAGGCTGAACATCGTGGGATTCCTGACAGGCAAGCGGGCCCTCATCGTAGGGCTCGCCTCGGAGCGTTCGATCGCCCATGGCATCGCAGCGGCGATGCATCGGGAGGGCGCGGAGCTCGCATTCACCTACCAGAATGACCGGCTCAAGGATCGCGTCGTCGAGATGGCGCAGGCATTCAATTCGGCGATCACGCTGCCGATGGACGTCGCCTCCGACGCAGAGATCGACACTGCGTTCGCGGCCATCCGCGCAGTCTGGGACTCGCTCGACGTCATCGTGCACTCGGTTGCTTTCGCGCCGCGTGAGGAACTGGCCGGCGCGTTCGTCGACAGCACGACGCGCGATGGCTTCCGCATTGCGCACGAAATCTCGAGCTACAGCCTCACCGCGCTGGCGAAGGCCGGCAGGCCGCTGATGCAGGGCCGTGCGGGCGCAATCATCACGCTGTCGTACCTCGGTGCCGTGCGTTCGATCCCGAGCTACAACGTGATGGGCCTTGCTAAAGCCAGCCTCGAAGCGAACGTGCGCTTCCTCGCGGCCGATCTCGGACCGCAGGGCATCCGCGTGAATGCGATATCGGCCGGACCGATCAAGACGCTGGCGGCCGCCGGCGTGAGCGGCTTCCGCAAGATGCTGACCCAGGTAGCCGCCGCAACGCCCCTGCGCCGCAACGTAACGATCGACGAAGTCGGCAATGTGGCGGCATTCCTCTGCTCCGACCTCGCGTCGGGAATCACCGGCGAAATCGTCTACGTGGATGCCGGGTACAGCCACGTGGGGATGAGCTTCGCGGAAGGCTAGGAAGGGCAGGAAGGGCAGGAAGGACAGGAAAGGGTAGGAAGCGCTACGAAAGGGTTGGCTGCAAGCTACCCCGGGCGACGGCGCAAGCCCGCTACCACCGCATGCAAGATGCGTCCGACCTCATCGATTCGATCCTGTAGATCGGTTACCTCGCTTTCCGGCAGGTAACCCACGCGTTGCGCCAGCAAGAGCTGCGTTTCCAGTTCGGCCATCGATCCACGAGCAACACCGAGGAAGTAGATGAACTCCTTCGTGGAACTACGCGCGTACCCTTCGGCGATGTTGGACGGGACCGATATCGCGGCACGACGCAGCTGGGAAACCAAGCCATAAATCTCAGATCGGGGAAGTGCAGCGCAGCACTGATGCACCAAAACCGCAAGGTCCATTGCCTTCCGCCAGAGAATCAGGTCTTTGTGACTGACCCGGGATAGCCGCTCCATGCAGCCATCATCAGCGCTTCAAGGCTTTCGTG
>JAABQQ010000086.1 GCA_011391405.1 Gammaproteobacteria bacterium | reverse complement strand
AGGCCGCCCTTGCCCATGCCTTTCATCATTTTCTGCATCTGCAGGAAGTTCTTGAGCAGCCTGTTGATTTCGGCCACCTGGGTCCCCGATCCGGACGCAATCCGGCGCTTGCGCGAACCATCGAGGTGCTTCGGGAAACGGCGTTCCCTGGGGGTCATGGAGCAGATGATTGCAATCTGGCGCTTGACCTCCTTCTCGTTGCCCTGGGGCATCTGGCCGGCCTTGGCGGCCAGCTGGGCGGGCAACTTGTCCATCAGCGCCGCCATGCCTCCCATCTGCTCGATCTGGCGCAACTGGCCCAGGAGGTCCTCGAGATTGAAATCCTTGCCCGAAGCAACCTTCCGGGCAAGCTTTTCGGCGTCCTCGCGGTCGACCTGGCGAGTGACCTGCTCGACTAGCGACAACACGTCGCCCATGCCGAGAATGCGCGAGGCCATCCGGTCGGGCTGGAATGCTTCCAGGGCATCGGGTTTCTCGCCCGTGCCGACGAACAGGATCGGCTGGCCCGTAATCTGCCGCACCGACAGGGCCGCGCCACCGCGCGCATCGCCGTCTGCCTTGGTCAGCACGACGCCCGTCAGGTTCAGCGCGGCGCCGAACGAGCGCGCCGCGTTCACGGCGTCCTGGCCCGCCATGCTGTCGACGACGAATAACGTCTCGATCGGGTTCAGCGCCACCGCAAGCTCGCGCACCTCGGCCATCATTTCGTCGTCGACGTGCAGCCGACCGGCCGTGTCGACGAGCAGCACGTCGTAGACGCCGCGCCGGGCCTCGGCCAGGGCATTCAACGCGATGTTGAGCGGCTTGTCCGTGGGGCTGGCGGGCGCAACGTCGACGTCGAGCTGCTGGCCCAGTCGCTCCAGCTGCAGTAGTGCCGCGGGGCGGCGCACGTCGGTGGACACGAGCAGGACGCGCTTTTTTTCGCGCGTCTTGAGCCACAGGGCGATCTTCGCCGCGGTGGTCGTCTTGCCTGCGCCCTGCAGGCCGGCGAGCAGCACGATGGCGGGCGGCTGCGCGCGCAGGTTGAGCGGACGCACGCCCTCGCCCATCACGCGGACCAACTCGTCGTGGATGACCTTGATCAACGCCTGGCCCGGAGTGAGGCTCTTGTGGATCTCCTGGCCGACGACCTGAGCCTTGACGCCATCGATGAAGGTCTTGACGACCGGCAGCGCGACGTCCGCCTCGAGCAGCGCCATGCGCACCTGGCGCAGCGTGTCGGAGATGTTTTCTTCGGTCAGCCGGCCCCGGCCGCGGAGACCTTCGACGACGGACGCAAGACGGGCGGAAAGCTTGTCGAACACGCTCTGGAGACCTCGGTGCAGGGACCAGACCGGCGGGACCGGCCTGTGAATGCGCGATTATAGGGCGTGCGGGCTTCGGGTTTACCGTCCTCCTCAGCCCGTCGGGTCCATGGCATCATGGTTGCCTCCAAAGCCACGCTGGTCCCCGCGCTTGCTGCTGCCACTGATCGCCGTCGCCTGTTACGTGATTGGAGCCTGCTGGCTCGCCACTGCCACGTACCAGCACCGCAGCGACCCGTTCTCGGTCCACGGCCGTGGCGGCCGTATCGCGGCGGTTGCGATTACCTGCGTCGGCGCGCTGGTCCACACCATCGCCCTGCTGCAGGAGCGCCGCATGGCGCCCGACGCCGCGCTGTCGCTCGGTGACACCCTGGCCCTCGTTTCGCTCACCATCGCCATCACTGCCATCGTAATGGCGGTGAAACCGGGTCGCCGGGGCATGGCCGCGCTGCTCCTGCTCATTGCAGCAATCCTGGAAGCGGCCTTCTCGGAGGGCGCCCGCAAGTTTTCGATCGGCCAACCGGGCTGGGAACTCGCGTTCCACGTCGCGATGGCGACGACGGCCTTTGCGTTCCTGACGATCGGCATGGTGCTCGCCATTGCGCAGGTGATCGTCGATCGCCGGCTGCGCAGCCGCCGGCCGCTCGGCCTGCTCAAGATCCTGACGCCGCTCGAGTCGCTCGAGTCCGGTTGCTTCCAGAGCATCTTGGCGGGTTTCGCAGTGCTGACGCTCGCGCTCGTCAGCGGCGCGTTTTTCGTCCAGGACCTCTTTGCGCAGCACCTGATCCACAAGGTCGTGCTCGCGATCATCGCGTGGCTCGTCTTTGGCGTGCTGCTGCTCGGCCGTTTCAAGTTCGGCTGGCGCGGCCGCCAGGCGCTGCGCTGGACCTTCGCGGGCTACACGCTGCTCGGCCTCTCCTATTTCGGCAGCAAGCTGATCCTCGAGAACATCCTCGGCAAGCACTGGGGCTGAGCCGCCATGGGCGACTTACCCGTCAGTACGCTCGCCTTGCTGCTCGCTTCTGCCATCCTGCTCTCGGCATTTTTCTCGGGCACCGAAACGGCGCTGATGAGCGTCAACCGTTATCGGTTGCGTCACCTCGCGCGCGAAGGCAGCCGGTCCGCCCGGATCGCCGAAAAGCTGCTCGAGCGCCCAGACCGGCTGATCGGGATGATCCTGATCTGCAACAACTTCGTGAACACCGCGGCCGCGGCCATTGTCACGCTGATCGCGCTCTCGCTGGGCGGCGAGGCGTACGCGGCAATCGGCGTGGGCATCTTCACCGTGGTCCTGATCCTGTTTGCCGAAGTGGCGCCGAAAACCTTCGGCGCGCTGTATCCCGAGCGGATCGCGCTGCCGGCCGCAGTGATCTACAACGGCATGCTCAAGGTGCTCTACCCGGTCGTCTGGCTCACCAACCTGGTGGCCAACGGCGTGCTGCGCCTGATGGGCGTGAACCGTGACCAGGTCAGCCGCACCTCGCTCAGCAGCGAGGAACTGCGCACGGTCGTCGCCGAGGCGAGCACCGTCATTCCGCACCGCCACCAGCGCATGCTGATGAGCATCCTCGACCTGGAAAAGATCACGGTCGACGACATCATGGTGCCGCGCAGCGAAATCTACGGCATCAACCTCAAGGACGACTGGGACGACATCGTCGAGCAGATTCGCGATTGCCGCCACACACGCATCCCGGTGTACGACGGCGAACTCGAGTCGCTCGTCGGCATCCTGCACATGAAGAAGGTGGCGCGGATGCTGGTGCGCAGCGAGTTCGAGCGCGAACAGCTGGTTGCCCTCGCCAGGACACGCGAGCCGTACTACGTGCCGGAAGGCACTTCGCTCAACCAGCAGCTGCTGCAGTTCCAGCGGCAGCGGCGGCGGGTCGCGTTCATCGTCGACGAATATGGCGACGTGCAGGGTTTGGTGACGCTCGAAGACCTGCTCGAGGAAATCGTCGGCGAGTTCACCTCCGACACCAGCATCCTGCACAAGGACGTCCACCGCGAGCGCAACGACAGCTTCGTGGTGAACGCGTCGGCAAGCGTGCGGACGTTGAATCGCAAGATGGGCTGGACGCTGCCGACGACCGGCCCGCGTACGCTGAACGGCCTGATCGTCGAGCAGATGGAGACGATCCCGACTCCCGGCCAGCGGCTGCGCATCGGCGATTACTCGCTCGAGGTACTGCAGGTGACGGACAACGCGGTGAAGACCGTGCGGCTCACACAGCCCGCAGTCGCGAAGCTCGACAAGCCTGCCTGACGCGTCAGCGCCGCTCTGGTTGCAGGCGGCCGATCCGGGACCTGCCCTCGAGCTTGGAAAGGCAGACACGCGCTCGAGGGCAGGTCCCGGATCGGCCGCTTGCTAAACGGCGCACGCAGCGTTGAGAGCTTCGGAACGCAGGTTCCGGCCGCGGTGCTTCGATCACCGGCTGCGTGCGACGTGCGAGTCGTCGGGCATGCACTGCTGCCCGGCCTTGGTCACGGCTGGATCGCCCGACGAGTCGCTCAGTCGCAGTCTCGCAAGCGGTTGATCCGGAGCCTTTCCCCGAGCGCGTGTCTGCCTTTCCAAGCTC
>JAABQQ010000085.1 GCA_011391405.1 Gammaproteobacteria bacterium | reverse complement strand
GGTGGAACTGGGTCCGGTGGACATCCTGGTCAACAACGCCGGTATCGGCCACCTGCCGCAGCCGCTCGAGGCCTTGCCCGAAGAGCAATTCGACCGCCTGTTCGCGGTCAACATGAAGGCGATCTACCTGGCGATGCGCGAGGTGGTGCCGCGCTTCAAGGCCGCCAACCAGGGCAAGGGCAGCGGCGTGGTGCTGAACATGGCCAGCACGGCCGGCGTCAGCCCGCGGCCGCGACTGGCCTGGTACAACGCCAGCAAGGGCTGGGTCATCACCGCCACGCGCGCCAGCGCCGTCGAGCTGGCGCCGTTCGGCATCCGCGTCAACGCACTGAATCCGGTCGCCGGCGAGACGCCGCTGCTGGCCACCTTCATGGGTGAAGACACGCCGGCGATGCGTGCCAGGTTCCTGTCGACGATTCCGCTCGGCCGTTTCTCGACGCCCGAAGACCTCGGCAACGCGGCCTGCTTCCTTTGCAGCGACGAGGCCTCGCTGATCACCGGCGTGTGCATGGAGGTCGACGGCGGACGTTGCATCTGAGCGTCCCTCGCGCGAGACGTGTCGATCGCGCGCGCCGCCGATGCCAATAGCGGCCTTTGGCACGCCCCGGGCGCAAGCCCGCCCGCGAAGGCTCAAGCCGAGACCGGCACGGCCGAAGACCCGATGAGCGCCGTGTCTTTTTGCGGCGGGAGAGAACGCGATGGAACTCAAGACCGTGACCTACCGCACATCGGAAGGTTGGGATGTGCCCTTGCCGACAGCAATGGACAGCGATCGGACCCTCGTGTTGGCATTTGCCGCGCCCGAGTTCGCCGCCCACCCGACACCGTTCGAACAACTCGCCGCGGCCTTTCCGACTTCGTTGCTTGTGGGTTGTTCGACGTCGGGCGAGATCGCCGGCAGCCAGGTGCACGACGCGAGTATCAGTGTCGCGGTGGCGCACTTCGAACACACGCTGCTGCGGCGCGCGTTCACCGAGGTGTCGAGTGCCGCAGACTCCTTCGACGCCGGCGCCAGGCTGGCAACGCAGCTGGCCGGCCCCGGTCTGCGCGCGGTATTCCTGCTGTCGGATGGCCTGTGCGTCAACGGCACGCCGCTGGTCGACGGCCTCGCGCGCAAGCTGCCGTCCGACGTCTCGATCACCGGCGGACTGGCCGGCGATGGCAGCCGGTTCGGGCATACCTGGGTCCTCGACCGCCAGCAGCCGCAGGCCAAGCGCATCTGTGCCGTCGGCTTTTACGGTGAGCGTCTGCGAATCGGCCACGGTTGCGACGGTGGCTGGTCGGACTTCGGTCCGGAGCGACTGATCACCCGCTCCGAAGGCAATGTGCTGTACGAGCTGGACGGCAAGCCCGCGCTGGACCTGTACAAGACCTACCTCGGCGAGCGCGCCGCCGACCTGCCCGGCACGGCGCTGCTGTTTCCGCTGTCGGTGCGACGCGACGGCCCTGGCCAGGACACCTTGGTGCGGACGATTCTGGGCATCGACGACGCACAGAAGTCACTGACTTTCGCCGGCGACATGCCGCAAGGTGGCATCGCGCGGTTGATGCGGGCCAACACCGACAAGCTGATCGGCAGCGCCGGGCAGGCCGCCCGCCAGGCCACGGCGGGTTTGATGGGAACCGAGGACGCCCTCGTGATCTCGGTGAGCTGCGTCGGTCGCCGTCTGGTGCTCGGCGAACGCACCGACGAGGAGGTCGAAACCGTGCTCGAGAGCGCCCCGCGGCGCGCGGCACATGTCGGGTTCTACTCGTACGGAGAAATCTCGCCGGCGGTGGCGGGTGGCGCGAGCGAGCTGCACAACCAGACCATGACCGTCACGGTGCTCAGCGAAGCCTGAAATGCCCCTGCAACCGCTGCTGACACGCCAGCTCAAGCGGCTCGGCCTCGACCCCGAAGCCGGCGCGCCGGACGCTGAACTTTGGCGCGAGCTTCTCCGGCATGTCAGCCGGGCCTACGAAGAACACGACCAGGAGCGCTACCTGCTCGAGCGCTCGCAGGATCTCGCCTCGCATGAAATGGCTGCCCTGTACGCCACCGTGCGCGCCGATCGCGACCTGCTCGACGAACGCGTTCGCGAACGCACCGAAGCGCTGCACCTGAGCGAGGGCCGGCTGTCGAGCCTGCTGTCCTTGTCGGCCGACTGGATCTGGGAGCAGGACGGTGAGTTGCGCTTCACCTACTTCTCCGAGGGCATCGAGACCGCCAGCGGGATCGCACCGTCATCGCTGCTCGGCAAGCAGCGGATGTCGCTATCGGCATTCGAGGCACCGGCCGAGGCAGTCGCCGCCTACGAAGCCTGCATCGACGAGCGGCGGCCGTTCCGCGACTTCACGTACGGCATCACGCGACCCGATGGGGTGCGGCGCTATATCCGCATCAGCGGCGAGCCGGTGTTCGACGACGGTGGCAACTTCGCGGGCTACCGCGGTGTCGGGCGCGACGTCACACAGGCCACGATCGCCGAGCAGAAGGCGCACGAACTGGCTCGCTACGACAGCCTGACTGGTCTTCCCAACCGCAACATGTTTCTTGGGGAACTCGACCGCACGATCGCGCGCGCCCGCCGACTCGCCGCGTCCTTCGCGGTCTGCTTCATCGACCTCGACCGCTTCAAGAACATCAACGACACCCTCGGCCACGGCGCCGGCGACGAGTTGCTGCGAACCATGGCGGCCCGCTTGCGCGCCGCGGTGCGGGACAGCGACCTTGTCGCCCGCCTGGGTGGGGACGAGTTCGTCGTGCTGCTCGAAGGCGATCCGAGCGCGGCCGACCTGGACACGATTGGAGACAAGCTGCTGGCGGCGATCGGCGAGCCGCTGTCGATCCAGGGCTGTGTCTTCCTGGTCACCGGCAGCATCGGCATCGGCCTGTATCCCCGCGATGGCGAAGACGCCGCGACCCTGCTCAAGCACGCCGACGCCGCGATGTATCTGGCCAAGGACAAAGGCAAGAACAATGTGCAGTTCTACACCTCGGAGCTGGCGGACCTGGCGGCGCGCCAGTTCGAGGTCGAGACCGCGCTGCGCATGGCCCTCTCGCGCGGGGAGTTGCTATTGCACTTCCAGCCCAAGATCGACATTGCGAGCGGCCGAATGGTCGGCGCTGAAGCGCTCGTGCGTTGGGCCCACCCGACGCGCGGCCTGGTGCCGCCGGACGAATTCATTCCACTCGCCGAGGAGCGCGGCCTGATCGTGCCAATCGGGCGCTGGGTCATCCAGGCGGCCTGTCGGCAGATCCGTGACTGGCGACTCGCCGGCTTTGTCGCCCCGCCAGTGGCCGTCAACCTGTCGGCGCGCCAGTTCGCCAGCGACAGCCTGGTCGACGACCTGGTCGACGCGCTCGCTCTGTACGGCATCGCGCCGGTCGAACTCGAAGTCGAACTCACCGAAAGCGTGCTGATGGCCGATCCGGAGCGCGCGAATGAAGTGCTGCAGCAACTGCATGCGATGGGGGTGCGCATCGCGATCGACGACTTCGGCACCGGCTACTCGTCGCTGTCGTACCTGAAGCGATTCCCGGCGCAGACCGTCAAGATCGACCGCTCGTTCATTCGCGGGCTTCCGTCCGACCAGGACGACACCGCGATCACGCAAGCGGTGATCGCCATGGCCCACAGCCTCGGCCTGGGTGTCGTGGCCGAGGGTGTCGAGACCGTGGAGCAGCTCGAGCTGCTGCGAAGACTCGGCTGCGACCAGGCGCAGGGTTACCTGTTGGGTCGGCCTGTGCAGGCCCGCGACCTAGCCGCCCGGCTGTCACTGGACCCGACTGCGGCCACCCGCGTGGCGTGATCCGGCGACGCGGTCGAACCGGCAGGTGCCTGGCGGTCGGCGGCGGGCGCCAAATTCAAGGCCTTTGACGGCGTCGGCGCGGATGCGCCGGCGTGCGGCTCCGCCTCACTGATCGTCGAGCGAGCCGTAGCGC
>JAABQQ010000084.1 GCA_011391405.1 Gammaproteobacteria bacterium | reverse complement strand
ACTACGACCGCTACGTCGTGCGCATGCGCGAGATGGACGAATCGGTGCACATGATCCGCCAGTGTGTCGACCTGCTGCCCGACGGGCCGCTCAACGTCGACGATCCGCGCTGCGTGCTGCCCGACAAGCCGCTCGTCTACCGCGAGATCGAGTCGCTGATCAACCACTTCAAGCTGATCATCGACGGGCCGCGCGTGCCGGCCGGCGAGGTTTACTGCGCCCAGGAGGGCGCCAACGGCGAGCTCGGCTTCTACCTGGTGGCGACCGGTGAAGGCCAGCCCTGGCGCGTGCATTGCCGGGCGCCGAGTTTCGTGCACATGGGCGTGGCCCACCTGATGCTGCAGGGCGGCCAGTTGGCCGACATCGTGCCCACCTTCGGCTCGATCAACATGATCGGCGGGGAGTGCGATCGATGAGCCCCCGCACGGTCGCTCCGAAGGGGGCTCGCACCGCAGTGCGCAGCACGGAGGTGCCAAGGTGAGTTCCATCGTCGCGTCGCTGATGCCCGAATTCGAGCGCCTGCGCCAGCGCTTCCCCGAAGGCTTCGACTCGTCGATGACGCTGCCGTGCCTGCGCCGCATCCAGGAGCTTCGCGGCCATGTCGCCGATGAGGACATCAGTGCGTTGGTGCAGTGGCTGGGCGTGCCGCGCATCCAGTTCGAGGAGGTGTTGAGCTACTACACGCAGTTCCGCCGCCGGCCCGTCGGCCAGGTGCGGCTGGAGATCTGCCGCAACGTCAGCTGCTCGCTGCGTGGCGCCGAGCGCCTGATCGGCCATGTCTGCCAACGCCTGGGCGTGGCCGAAGGCGGCACCACCAGCGACGGACGCTTCACCGTGACCACGGCCGAGTGCCTGGGCTCCTGCGGCACGGCGCCGGTGATGGTGGTCGACGATGAATACCACGAGAACATGGACATCGAGAAGGCCGACCGCCTGATCGACGCGATGTCGCACGCCGATGGAGGCCGCGGTGGCTGAGCTGCGTGAGCGCGACGCCAAGATCCTGATGACCTTCCCGGTCACGGCGAGCTCGCACCTGCTTGCCGAGGCGCGTGCACGGGGCGCCTATGCCGCGCTCGACAAGGCGCTGCGCACGATGACGCCGCAGCAGGTCGCCAAGGAGGTCCTGGCGTCGGGGCTGCAGGGTCGCGGTGGCGCGGCCTTCCCGACCGGACGCAAGTGGGCCGTGATCCAGTACGACGACGGCCAGCCGCACTACCTGTGCGCGAATGCCGACGAGGGCGAGCCCGGCACCTTCAAGGACCGCTGGATCCTCGAGAACTCGCCGCACCAGCTGGTCGAGTCGATGCTGATCGCGGCCTACGCGCTGCAGGTGCGGCATGCCTTCGTCTACATGCGCGGGGAGTTCTCCGCGCCGTTCCGCCGCCTGCAGGGCGCGCTCGATGAAGCCCGTGCGGCCGGCCTGGTCGGCGAGAACATCCTCGGCACGGGCTTTGGCTGCGACATCATGATCTACCGCGGCGCGGGCTCCTATGTCTGTGGCGAGGCCTCGGCGCTGCTCTCGTCGATCGAGGGCAAGCGAGGCTACCCGCGCAACCGTCCGCCGCGGCTGACCGTCAAGGGGCTGTATCAGCAGCCGACGGTCGTGAACAACGTCGAGACGCTGTCGAACATCGCCTGGATCGTGCAGCACGGCGCCGAGGCCTTCAAGGCCGTGGGCACGCCCAAGCATCCCGGCACGCGGCTGATCTCGATCTCGGGCCACATCGCGCGGCCGGGCGTCTACGAGATCGAGGTCGGCTACCGCTGGCGGCAGCTGATCTACGACGACTGCGGCGGCATGCAACACGGCGCCGCGCTGAAGTGCGTGATCCCGGGCGGCATCTCGACCAAGGTGCTGACCGGCGCGGAGATCGAGACGCTGAACCTCGATCCGGCCGAAGTCGAGCCCGCGGGCTCGTCGATGGGTTCGGGCGGCATGGTCGCGATCGCCGAAGGCACCTGCATGGTCCGCCTGCTGCAGGTCATGCTGCGCTTCTATCACCACGAATCCTGCGGCCAGTGCACACCGTGCCGCGAAGGCATGGGCTGGCTGCACCGGCTGATCGACCGCATCGTCGACGGCCAGGGCCGCCTCGACGACCTGGACATGATGGCGCGCATCTCGAGGCTGCAGGACGGCAACACGATCTGCGGCATGGGGGATGCCGCGGGCTACGCAACGCTGGGCATCCTGGCGAAGTACCGGCACGAATTCGAGCACTGGATCCGCGAAGGTCGCTCGATGTACGAGGGAAACCTGGAATGCCGCAGATCTTCCTAGACGGCCAGGCCTTCGAGGCGCGCACCGAGCAGACCGTGCTGCAGGTTGCGCTGGAGCACGGCGTCTTCATCCCGCGGCTGTGCTGGCACCCGAAGCTGTCGGTCGCCGGCAACTGCCGCATCTGCGTCGTCCAGGTCGAGGGCCGCAGCTGGGTCGAGATTGCCTGCAACATGCCGGTCAGCGAGGGCCTGCGTGTGCTCACCGACTCGCCGCTGGTGCGCGAGCACCGCAAGGCGACCATGCAGTTCATCACGCTGAACCACCCGGTCGATTGCGGTATCTGCGACAAGGCCGGCGAGTGCACGCTGCAGGACTACCACGTCGCGTTCAACGGTGAGGCCTCGATCTCGCGCGAGCCCAAGGTGCAGGCGACCAAGTTCCATCGCCTGTCCGAGCGCATCACGCTGGACAACGAGCGCTGCATCCTGTGCACGCGTTGCGTGCGCTTCACGCGCGAGGTGTCGAAGTCGAATGCACTGGGCGTAAAGAACCGCGGCGACCATTCGCTGATCCGCCCGGCCGAGGGCGACGACGTGCGCTTGCTCGACGACGATGCGTACTCCGAAAACATCGTCGACATCTGTCCGGTCGGCGCGCTGCTGTCCACACGCTTGCTCTACAAGGAGCGGGTCTGGTACCTGCAGGCCACGCCGTCGGTGTGCCCAGGCTGCGCGCGGGGCTGCGCAATCGACGTCTGGCACCGCAAGCCCGAATGGAAGCTGCGCACGCTCGATGCCCGCCACAACACGGCCATCGTGCGCGTGACACCGCGCGACAACCCGGCCGTCAACGGCCCGTGGATCTGCAACAAGGGCCGCGACCTCGCGCTGCTGCTCGAGCGCCCGCGTGCCGACGCAGCGCTGCGCAAGGGGCGTGCCGTCGCACTCGACGAGGCGCTGGCCGCGGCGCGCGAGCTGATCGGCCGCGCCCGCCATCCGGTGGCGCTGGTCTCGAGCTGGGGTTCGGACGAAGAGCTCGCCGCCCTCGACGACGCGCTCGGCGATCGCTTCACCTGCTTCGTGAAGGACGACCACCTGCCGGCCGACGGCGAGGTGGTCGAGGACGATCTGCTGATCCGCGCCGACAAGAACCCGAACGGTCGGACCGCGCGTGCACGGTTCGGCCACCAGGCCCTGCAGTTCGCGCCCGACACCGACCTCGTGCTCGTCTGGGGCGAAGGCTGTGATTTCGGCCGGCTGCCGCGCGGTGTGCCGGTGATCTTCCTGAATGCCTTCCTGGCCGCGGAGAACGGCCATGCCGAGGTCTTCTTCCCGACCAGCGTGCATACCGAGCGCGACGGGCACTTCACCAATGCCGACGGTGTGCGCAGCGCATTCTCGCGCTGTGTCGACCGGCCCACCGGGGTCGTCGATGCCGAGCGGGTCTTCCGCGCGCTGGCCAGCGTGCCCGCCGGGGTGGCGCCATGATGCAGGACTTGGTCGTCCATGCCGCCTACGTCGGCTACGCGCTGACGCTGCTGCTGCTGTTCGGCACCCTGCTGACCTGGGTCGAGCGCAAGCAGGCGGCAGTGATGGCCGACCGCATCGGTGCCAACCGCGCCTACATCCGCCTGCCCTATACCCAGATCCGGCTGATCTGGATCGGCTTGTTCCACGGCATCGCCGACGGCCTGAAGATGCTGCTGAAGGAAGACTTCAAGCCGGCGAGCTACGACCGCCTGGCCTATGCAGCGGCACCGTGGGTCGTGTTCGTGCCGGTGCTGCTGGTCTTCGGCGTCGTGCCTTTCGGCGGTGCGCTGCGGCCCGGCGAACTGCTCGAC
>JAABQQ010000083.1 GCA_011391405.1 Gammaproteobacteria bacterium | reverse complement strand
CAGCAGAGTGCGGCTGAGCATATTGATCTGCTGGGTAACGTTGGGTTGTACCGCCAGGCCGGACATCAGCGGCTTCAGGATCGACTGGGTGTCGACGTAGATGCGCGCCGATGCCTCGTACTGGTCTGGAATGCGGAAGACCATCACCACGCCCACAAGCGCCACCACCCACGCCACGGCGAGGCTGGGCCAACGGAACTTCCACATGCCGCGGGCGTAGCCCAGCAGCTGCTTGATGACTTCATTCATGGGCGTACGCGGTCTTGGTGCGCTGCGTCAGCGGGGCGGAGGCTGCAAGTCGCATCAGAAGAGGGATTCCGGAATGATGAGGATGTCGCCCGGCTTCACGTCGACGTTGGCCGAGACGTCGCCACGCCTAATGAGGTCCTGCAGTCGCACCGAATACTGTTTGTTGCCTTCGGATGTGCGCAGGATGGTGGCGGCATTGCCGTCGGCGAATTCGGTGATGCCGCCCACGGCGATCATCAGGTCGAGCAGCGTCATGTTCAACTTGTAGGGCAGGAACTGCGGGTTCGCGGCCTCGCCGATGACGCGGATCTGCTCGCTGTAGGGACCAACGAAGCCGCTCACCAACACAGTGACGATGGGATCGCGCACATACTTGCCCAGCACCGCTTCGATGTCACGCGCCAGCTGGATGGGTGTCTTGCCCTGCGCGATGAGCTCGTCGACCAACGGCGCAGCGATCTTGCCGTCGGGCCGCACGGGCACCGACATCGACAGTTCCGGATTGCGCCAGACCACGATGTTGACGCTGTCGCCGGCGCCGATGATGTAGGTGTAGTCGGGCGTTACGGCGGAAACCGGCGCAGGCGGGTGGACTGGAGTGTTGGCGCAGGAAACCAGCAGCGCTGTGGCACCGAGCGCGGCGAGCAACCGGGCGACGGATGCGAGCGTGTTCGAGATGAGGTTCAAGCGGGGTCTCCCAGAAAAGCCGTGGCGAGGCCTGGATGCGGTGTAGAGGAATCATGGCATACCCTGGGCACGCTGCGTCGGACGGCAGGCACGGGACGGGTTGCCGAACGTTACATTGGCACGAAGTTCGCATTGCGGCGAAACCTTCAAGGCTTGGCCACGTTTTGGGGAAGCCTGGTGAGATGGTCAAAAGACGCATCAAGGCCCGCGAGCGGGCGTGAAGGGCCGACACGCAGCCGCGCTCCCGTGGTTTCGCTTCACTTCATTCGCTGTGACCAACGCGGGAGGACTTTCACCTCCACGAGTGCACCCGTGCCGAACGCACATTAAAAAAGCCGCGAGCCCACTGTGGGCCGCGGCTGAAGGTCGAAATAGACTTGTCAACTAGGCGAAATCGTACTCCGCGAGCGACAAGGGCCGATCAAGAGCGGGTCTTGCGCCGACGGGACGCCACACCGAGCAAGCCCAAGGAGAGGCCGACCAAGGCCAAAGCACTCGGCTCGGGAACGACTGAACCCTTGATCTGACCGGCCGAGGTGACCGTCCATCCCAGGTCAGCAGCCTGCCCATCAACGTCGTTGAACGTCACATCCAGGAACATATCACGCAATGTCCCGTTGGCGTCGGCCAAAGCGGTGGTGTCGAACAGGCTCTGGGCGTCGCCACCGTCGATGTCGAGGAATCCCTGGCCGCCGCCCGCGAAGCTATTGCTGTTGAATGTAGCAGTGTAGGTCGTCGTCACGTCACCGAAGATGGCACCCGGCACGAAGCGGCCTTGGAGGAAGACGCTCGTGGCCACGTCCGTGATGCTGGGATACAGAAGCGACAGTGGGTCGCCCGCCGTGCCCACCAGATCCACACCCACTCCGAGCGGACCGACTGTGGGGTCGTAGTTGGTTGGCGTCCGATACATGGTCCACACGCCGCCGGTAGACAACGTTGATGTCAAATCGTTCGCCCCAAGGACACCCCGGTCAACCCGGTAGTCCGCCAATTGGCCGAAGATGCCGGTGATGAAGCCGTCAGCACCTCCGGCTTGAAAGATGTTCTGGCCGGTCGTCTCATTCTTGATCGACTCGATGGTGAAGATTCCCATCGTGTCGTAGGAGCTGGTCCCTGAACCAGGCGCCTTGACAATGCCGGCGACCGCGTCACAGCCGCCGACGGTTGTGCATACCGGCGCACCCACGGGGTAGCCGGTCGTGCCGGAGTCATAGTTCGAAAGGATAAACGTGTAATTGCCGGCGCTGATGCTCAATGCTTGGGCGGACCCGAGCGCACCCATGGCTACCAGGGCGGCAGCAACGGCGCGAACTGACTTCTTCAACATGACACTCTCCTTGATGGATGGACTAGACATAAATGCCGCTTGGCCCAGTTGTTCAAGCACAACGCATGCCAAGCACCTGCGGGCGTCCTAAGCTTTTGATATGAATGAATTTTTTTCCGTACCAGTACAGAGGGACCGGACGGCATGTAAAGAGATCCGACGCGCTTCGCCCGCCAGGGCCCGTCAGCGCCCGTCCGAATAGGGGAACTTGCGCTCGAAGTCCAGCACGGGCCTTCCGGGGAAGTCGCCTGCCGCCACCACCTCAACCCTTTGCAGAAAGATGGCTCGCGTCCGGGCGATTTGGCAAAGTCTATCGGCCAGCGCGGGGAGATCAGCTTCCGGCACGCTTGGTTGTGCCTGCATCAACAAGGACGTAGAGCGTTCACTGCGCGAAGCGCGGAAGGCTCCGGTAAGTTGATCGGCGACCTCCAAATCGGTGTAGAGGATCTCCTTGACCGCCTCCACGGACAGGCTTGTGCCGTCACGGTCCCCGAGGCGCCCGCGCACAGCCACGACCGGCAACCATGGCGGCGAGGTACCGCTACGCGTGGCCGCCCGCTCGACGTCGCCCGACGCCACGAGCTTGCCCATGTCCCCGGTGACGTAACGCGGCAGCGGGATGACCGCCCGCCGGTCGAGCAGCGTGAAACACAATTGGCCGTAGCCGTCGGCGCCCGGGTCCAGCACTTCGACATGACAGCGCAACGGGCTGTAGCAGAAGATGGACGGCAACGACCCGTCGCGGCCTACGCCGCCGAAAGCCGCGGCAACGTCAGCGTCGGTCCGCATGGCGCGTCGCATGCGAACTGTCTCGCGCGTCTCCACCAGAAGATTGAGGCCCAGTTCCCCGACGCCGAACGAGCTGATGATGGCGCGCTGCCCGCTGGTCTCGAGATCCAGATGCATCCGGTGCGCGATGTAGTCTCGCTGTGCTTCGGCGAGCATTTCTTCGCCGATGACGACGCTCGTGTTCAGCCTCGCCCAGTCGATGCCGATGGCTTGCGCGCGGTCAAGAATCTGTCGCACGAACAGGGGATCGGTGCACAGCACGGTCTGCGCAAATCGCTCCCCCATCTGCCGCAGGATCGCGCACGCCATATCTTCGCGCACGCTCACGTTCGCCACCGTGACGGCGCGCGAGTGCAGCACGACGCCCATCGGCAAGCAGTTCACCAGCAGGGTGGGCAGCAAGTCGACGGCGAAAGCCTCCTGCAACCCCAGATCGACGTTGAACGCCGATCGCGACAGTTGACGGCGCGTCGTGATCCTGAAGCCGAAGACGCTGCCACCCCGGCCAGAACTGGTCAGGACGTCCCCAAAGTTGCGTACGTCGGACGGCCGCGACAACTCGTCCAGGCCGAAGCGACCGAAAGTATTCTCCTTGGTCAAGATGGGCAGGCGGCAGAAGTCGTCCGGCGTTTGAATGCGCGCGATGTCGACTTGCGCTTCGGCGAGCAGTTGCCGGTAGGCGGCGCTAGCCGCCGCAGCGTCCCGCGCAGCCTCGATCGCGCTGCGTACCGAACGGGCCGACAGCCGTTCGGGGGTCGAGCGCCTAGCCAGGCGCAGCAGCGCCTTGCGGGCCCAGCGCTCAGACCACAGGGCACTCATATTGGTCCGCCATCATCACTCAATCCCGGCGGCACTCTCGCCGCTCGAGCCAAGCGAGCATAGCCGGGTCGCGCTCACGAACGCTGGACTCGATATCCGAGATCTTGGCGAGCAGCGGCACGACCGGACCAAAGTAGTCCCTTTCGGGCCCGATCTCGCGAAATGCGAAAGCCCCGATTCGGGCCAAGGCCCGCGCGACATGTCGCTCCATCGCCGCGTACCAGAAGCCGACATCGTGTGTCACGCTGTAC
>JAABQQ010000082.1 GCA_011391405.1 Gammaproteobacteria bacterium | reverse complement strand
AAAGACGCCCCACGCGTGGCGTTGCGCGCGCAGCAGGTCGAGATCGAACGTGGCGGTGAGCACGGCTTGCGACTGGCGGTCGGCTTCCGCCACCTTGCCACCCGTGCTGTCGGCAATGAACGAAGAGCCGTAGAACGTCATCTCGTATTTCTGGCCCTTTTCCACGCCGATGCGGTTGGACGCGACGAGCGGCATGACGTTGGCGGCCGCGTGGCCCTGCATGCAGCGTTGCCAGTGATCGCGCGAATCGATGCTCGGGTCCTGCGGTTCGGAGCCGATCGCCGTCGGGTACATGAGGATGTCCGCGCCCATCAGCGCCATGCAGCGCGCGGCTTCGGGGAACCACTGGTCCCAGCAGATGCCGACGCCAATCGTGCCGAAGCGCGTCTTCCACACGCGGAAGCCCGTATCACCGGGCGCGAAATAGAACTTCTCGTGGTAGCCCGGCCCCTCCGGGATGTGCGACTTGCGGTAGACCCCGAGCATCTCGCCATCGGCGTCGACCATGGCAAGCGAGTTGTAATACGCGTTATTGGCACGCTCGAACACGCTCACCGGCAGCACCACGCCCAGTTCCTTTGCCAGCGCCTGGAAATGCCGCACGACCGGGTTGTCCGGCAGCGGGTGCGCCAGCTCGAAGTGACTCGCAAGGTGGTCCTTGCAGAAGTACGGCGTCTCGAAAAGTTCTTGCAAAAGAATTACTTGCGCACCCTTTGCCGCCGCCTGGCGCACCATCGACTCGGCCTTGGCGATGTTCTCGGCAGGCATCGGCGTGCAGGCGAACTGGGTCGCGGCAACGGTGACTTTCATCGCGGGCTCCGGGACGTGAAGAGCGGGGAGTCTAACGAAGCCGATCCCCGCCCACCAATCGGCGCCAGGCCGAAAAATCCCTGCGGCAGGCGAACCGGACCCGCGGCCGGTATGACCGTCACTTGAGCGGTGGTATCGCTGCGCGTCGCGCGTGGACGACCAGCTTGGCGACAGCCGCCGAGCCAACGCGCATGCGCACGTTGTCGGCGCGGCTCGTCAGGATCACCGGCACGCGCGCGCCGAGCACGATGCCGGCACTGTCGGCGCCAGCAAAATACTGCAGCTGCTTGGCCAGCATGTTGCCGGCTTCGATGTTCGGCACGAGCAGAATGTCCGCGCGACCCGCGACCGGGGAGTGAATGCTCTTGGTGCGGGCTGCGATTTCGCTGATCGCATTGTCGAACGCAAGCGGCCCGTCCAGCACAGCCCCGCGGATCTGGCCCCGATCCGCCATCTTGCACAGCGCGGCGGCGTCGATCGTCGAGTTGATGTCCGGGTTGACCATTTCCACGGCCGACAGGATGGCAACCTTGGGCGTCTCGATGCCGAGGCTGCGCGCGAGGTCGATCGCGTTCTGTGCGATGTCGGCTTTTTCCCTGAGCGAGGGTTCAATGTTGATCGCGGCATCCGTGACGAACAGGATGCGATCGTAGGCCGGCACGTCCATGACGAACACGTGGCTGACGCGACGTTCGGTGCGCAGGCCGCCCTGCGTCGACACCACTGCCGCCATGATCTCGTCGGTGTGCAGGCTGCCCTTCATCAGCGTATCGACTTCGCCGCTGCGGGCGAGCGACACCGCGGCCTCGGCCGAGGCATGGCTGTGCTCGGTGTTGACCAGCCGATAGTTCGAGATGTCCTGGCCCAGTCCGCTGGCGAGAGCACGGATGCGGGCCACGGGCCCCACCAGCACGGGCAGGATCAGGTTCAGTCTGGCCGCTTCAAGCGCGCCCATCAGCGAATCCGGGTCGCACGGATGAGCGACGGCGCACGATACCGGCGCCAGCGGTTCGCAGCGCTTGAGCAGCCGCGCGAACACGTCGTTGCGCCGGATCATGAACTCCGGCCGCGACAGTTCGGGGAAGGACGCCTTGCGGTGAGGCGCCTCGACGATAACCGTGCCACGGAGCACCGTCTCCCCCGTCGCGTCCACCGTGCAGTCGAACAACACGCGGCGATTCCCGGCGGTCTTCTCGCGGACCGTCACCGTCGCACGGACGAGGTCGCCCACGCGGATGACGCCGTTGAATTCGAGTTGCTGCGAGACGATGCGCGTGCCGGGGCCTGGCAGCCTGCGCTCGAGCATCCCTGAGATGATGGCTTCCGCGGCTACCGCCTCGACGCACAGGTCGCTCGGCTCGACCGTGACGCCTTCCACCAGGTTGAACGGCACGACGTCGCCCGAAACCAGCAGCAGCGCCTCGATCTCGGTCTGGCCTACCACGCGCTCGGCGCTCGCCGTTGCGCCGATCTCGATCTCGTCGAACGTGACGTTGCTGTAGCCGCTCATTGCGACAGGTCGATCCAGGTGGTCTTCAGCTCGGTGTACTTGTCAAACGCGTGCAGCGACTTGTCGCGGCCGGTTCCCGATTGCTTGAAGCCGCCGAAGGGGACGGTGATGTCGTCGGCGTCGTAACAGTTCACGTAAACCATGCCGGCGCGGAGCGATTTTGCGATCCGGTGCGCCTTGCCGATGTCGCGCGTCCACACCGCGGCTGCCAGGCCGTATTCAACACCGTTGCCGACGCGCACCGCCTCGTCGGCATCCTTCACCGTCATGGCGGCCAGCACCGGGCCGAAGATTTCCTCGCGCGCGATGCGCATGTCGGACTTCACGTTCGCAAAGACCGTCGGGCCGATGTAGCAGCCACCCGTTTGCGCGAGCACGCGCTGGCCACCCGTCAGCATGGCCGCGCCTTCCGCTATGCCGGAGTCGATGTAGCCGAGCACGGTCCTGGTCTGTATCTCGTCGACGATGGCGCCCATGCGCGTTGCGGGATCGAGCGGATCGCCCGGCTGCATCGCACGGCTCGCTTCGACAACTTTCTCGAGCACGCGGTCACGCACGCTCTCTTCGATGATGAGGCGCGACGCCGCCGTGCACATCTCACCCTGGTTGAAAAAGATTGCGCCGGCCGCAGTTGCCGCCGCGCGATCGAGGTCCGGGCAGTCGGCCAGGATGATGTTCGGCGACTTGCCGCCGCATTCGAGCCAGACGCGCTTCATGTTCGACTGGCCCGAGTACTGCAGCATGAGCTTGCCGGTGCGCGTCGAGCCGGTGAAGCCGATGCAGTCGACGTCCATGTGCAACGCCAGCGCCTGGCCGGCCGTGTGGCCGTAACCCGGCAGCACGTTGAACACGCCGTCGGGAATGCCGGCTTCCGCGGCCAGCGCCGCGAGGCGAATCGCCGACAGCGGCGACTTCTCGGACGGCTTGAGGATGAACGAGTTGCCGGCGGCGAGCGCGGGACCGATTTTCCACGCGGCCATGATCAGCGGGAAATTCCACGGCACGATCGCGGCGACGACGCCGATCGGCTCGCGCGTGATGAGCGCCAGCTGGTCGTGCGCAGTCGGTGCAACTTCGTCGTACACCTTGTCGACGGCTTCGGCGTACCACGCGATGCACCGCGCCGAGGCCGGAATGTCCACGGCCAGGCTGTCGGAGATGGGTTTACCCATGTCCAGCGTCTCGAGCAGCGCCAGTTCGTCGCGGTGCGCGAGGATCAGTTCGGCGAAGCGCTGCAGCACGCGTTTGCGTTCGCGCGGCGGTTGCCTCGACCAGACACCGCTGTCGAATGCCCGGCGTGCGGCGGCCACGGCGCGCTCGACGTCCGCCTTGTCGGTCGACGCAACGCGCGCGATCACGCGGCCATCGATTGGCGTGACGTCGTCGAACGTCTCGCCGCTCGCGGCGTCGAGGTAACGGCCATCGATGAAGGCCTGGCCGTTGATGGCGAGCGCCGTGGCGCGGGTGCGCCAGTCCTGCGCGGTGGGAGTGGCTGTCTGGTTCATGGGACTTCGCTGTTATTGTCGCCGTTTCAGAAGGTCGGTGGCGTATTGGCGGAAATGATCTCGCACGGCTCGGTGCCGGTGTTACGGAAACGGTGCGGGATCGCGCTGGAAAAGTAGTAGGCATCGCCGGGTCCGAGCTGGCGGGTTTCAGCTCCAACGGTGAGTTCAATACGGCCGCTCACGACGACCCCGCCCTCCTCGCCTTTGTGCCGCAGCATGTCGGCGCCCGTGTCGGCACCCGGCGCGTAGTGCTCGTGCAACACGGCCATGGCCCGGTTGGGCCGGCGCGACGCGACCAGCTTGAAGGTCACCGAGCGGTCGCCCATCACCGGCAACTCGTCACCCCGGAAGAACACCTG
>JAABQQ010000081.1 GCA_011391405.1 Gammaproteobacteria bacterium | reverse complement strand
TGGGCGCTTCGGCCGGCTTGGTGGCAGGCTTGGCGGCCTCGGCTTTGGCGGGAGCGGCGGCGGCGGGCTTGGTTTCGGCCTTGGCCGGGGCGGCGGCCGGCGCCTGGGCATAGGCAGCGGCGGCGAAAAGGGTGACGATGGCGGTGACGATCAGCTTGTTCATTCGGTTTCTCCTGGTTGGAATGACGGCGTTTGCCGTGAAAACATCAACGCAGCAATTGCCGCTGCCGTTGACCGGGCTCAGTAATCGTCGCCCTGGTCGCTTTCGAGCGCGCGCTGCTGGCGGTCGAGGAAGTCCTGGGTACTGTCGATGCCGCGCAGTGACAGGATGGTCGAGCGCACGGCCGCTTCGAGCAGCACGGCGAGGTTGCGACCGGCGGCGACCGGCAGGACGACCTTGCGGACCGGTACGCCGAGAATCGTTTCGGTCTGGGCGTCGAGCGCGAGGCGGATCGCTTCGGGCGCACCGACCTGCGGCCGCATCAGGTGCACGAGGAGCTTGAGCTTCATCTTGCGACGGCAGGCGGTCTCGCCGAAGACGGTGCGGATGTTGAGCAGGCCCAGCCCGCGCACCTCGAGGAAGTCCTTGAGCAGTTCGGGGCAGCGGCCTTCGAGGGTGTTGGGGGCGACGCGCGAGACCTCGACTACGTCGTCGGCGACGAGGCCGTGCCCGCGCGAGATCAGTTCGAGGCCGAGCTCGCTCTTGCCCGCGCCCGATTCGCCGGTGATCAGCACGCCGACGCCGAGCACGTCCATGAAGACGCCGTGCAGGGTGATCGTTTCGGCCAGCTGCCGCGAGACGTAGAGCCGCAGCGAATCGATGACCACCGCGGCCGGCTGTGGCGTGGTCAACAGCGCGGTGCCGCTGCTTTCGCATTCGGCACGCACGGCCTCGGGCACCGGGCAGTCGTCGGCGACGATCAGCGCCGGCGGCTGCGCCGCGAGGATCTCGTGGATGTGCTTCTGCAGCTTGACCGAGGTGTGGGTGTTGGCCCAGGCGATCTCGGGGGCGCCGAGTACCTGCAGCCGGTCAGGGTGGATCAGGTTGAGGTGGCCGACGAGGTCGGCCGGAGAAACGTCTTCCTGGGTGATCGAGAGCACGCGGTCGAGCTTGCCGCAGACCCAAGTGAGCTTGAGCCGCTCACGGTTGCGCTCGAACAGCTGGGAGACGATCAGCCGTGGCATCCGCTCGCGCTAGCCCTGCCAGTTCGCGAACAGGGTGTGACAGGCGGGTGCATCGGGCGCGGCGGCGAGCTGCTCGCGGAAGGCGCGTTCCGAAAACATCTGGGCGAGTTCGGAGAGCAGTTGCAGGTGGTGCTCGGTGGCCGCCTCGGGCACGAGCAGCACGAACACCATGTCCACCGGCTTGCCGTCGGTGGCGTCGAACTGCACCGGTGCCGCCAGCCGCAGGAAGGCGGCACGTGCTTCCTTGAGACCCTTGATGCGGCCGTGGGGAATGGCGATGCCCATGCCCAGCCCGGTGGAGCCGAGCTTCTCGCGCGCGAACAGCGCATCGTAGACGCTGGCACGGGCGATGCCGTGGTTGTTCTCGAAGAGGATGCCCGCCTGCTCGAAGACACGCTTCTTGCTGCTGGCGTCGAGCCCCACCAGGACGTTGGCGGGTGGCAGTAGTTTGGCTATCTGGTTCATGGGAGGGGGAGCGCCGCGGAAACGGTAAGCGGCCGGAAGGGGGCGCAGTATACCCCCGCCCGGCCCTGCGGCAAAATATGCCGTCGTGCTGTTATTGGGCGCGCTTGTCGTAGCTGTGGTCGCTGACCTTTTCCTTGTACTTCATCACCTGCCGGTCGAGCTTGTCTTCCATGGCGTCGATGGCGGCATAGAGGTCGGCCTCCTCGGCGACGGCTGTGATGTCCTTGCCCTTGACGTGCAGGGTCACCTCGGCCTTCTGCTTGAGCTTGGCGACCGAGAGAATCACATGGACGCTGGTGACGTGGTCGAAGTGGCGGATCACGCGGTCGAGCTTGTTCACGACGTAATCGTGAATGGCGGGAGTGACTTCGATGTGATGTCCAGTGATGTTGATGTTCATGATGACTCCTCTTCAGAGGTTTTTTCTCAGGTTGACCGGCGGGATATTAAGGGATTCTCGGTACTTGGCGACAGTGCGCCGCGCCACGACGATTCCCTGCTCGCCGAGGATTTCCGCGATCTTCGCATCCGATAGCGGCTTGTGGCCGTCTTCGGAGGCGACCAGCTGCTTGATCAGCGCCCGGATCGCGGTGGATGAGGCAGCCCCGCCCGTGTCGGTGGCGACGTGGCTGCCAAAAAAGTATTTCAGTTCATAGACGCCACGCGGACTGGCCAGGTACTTCTGCGTCGTCACGCGGGAAATGGTGGATTCGTGCAGGCCGACGGTGTCGGCGATCTCGCGCAGGGTCAGCGGCCGCATCGCCACTTCGCCGTGGTCGAAGAAGGCGCGCTGGCGGTCGACGATGGCCTGCGACACGCGGCCGATGGTGTCGAAACGCTGCTGTACGTTCTTGATCAGCCACTTGGCTTCCTGCAGCTGGCCGGCGAGGTTGCGCGAAGCGCCGCCGCGGTTGGCCTGGAGGATGCCGGCGTAGAGCCGGTTGATGCGCAGCCGCGGCATGGCGTCGGAGTTCAGGCTCGCCACCCAGTTGCCGCGCACCTTCTTCACCACCACGTCGGGCATGATGTAGCGGGTGTCGAGCGCGGCGTAGCGCGCGCCGGGCCGCGGGTTGAGGGACTTGATCAGTGTCTGGGCATCGCGCAGCGCATCGTCGTCGCAGCCGAGCGCCTTCTTGATCCTGGCGAAATCGCGCGCGGCCAGCTGCTCGAGGTGGCCGTGTACGATGGCACGCGCCAGGTCGATGGTCGGCGCCGGCTCGGCCGCGGCGAGGGCGGCGAGTTGCAGTTCGAGGCATTCGGCCGGCTTGCGGGCACCGACCCCGGGCGGATCGAGGTTCTGCAGATGGCGCAGCGCGATGGCGAGTTCCTCGAGCAGTTCCTCGGTGTCGATGTCGACGTCCTCGGGCAGTACCCCGGCCAGTTCCTCCAGGCTCTGGGTGAGGTAGCCGTCGTCGTCGAGCGCCTCGACGAGGAAGGCGACAAGCGCGCGCTCGCGGCTGGAGAGCTGGGTGAAGGCAAGCTGGGCCAGCAGGTGGTCGCGCAGGCTGGTCGCCGCGGCCTGAATTTCGCCGGCATCGACATCCTCGTCGTCGTCGCGTGACGCGTGCGAGGACGCGCCCCAGTCCTGACCCCAATTTTCGTCGATATCGGCGTGCTCGGCCTTGCTCGGCTCGGGGGAGCTCTCGGCGACCGCCTCGTTGCCGGCCTGCGGCATCGCCATCGGTTCTGCCGCGGACGCGTAGGAAGCGAACTCTTCGCCTTCGCGCTCCAGCAGCGGATTTTCCTGCAGGGCCTGCTCGATTTCCTGGTTGAGTTCCAGCGTCGACAATTGCAACAGCCGTATTGACTGCTGCAATTGCGGCGTCAGCGCGAGGTGCTGCGAGAGCTTGAGTTGTAGAGTCTGCTTCACGATCCGGTCGCGGCGGCCTCAGTGTGTGCCATCACATCCTGAAATGCTCGCCCAGATAGACTTTCCGGACACTTTCATTATCGACGATCTCGGCCGGATGTCCAGCGGCAAGCACTTCGCCGGCGTTGATGATGGTGGCGCGGTCGCAGATGCCCAGCGTCTCCCTCACGTTGTGGTCGGTGATGAGGATGCCGATGCCGCGTTCCTTGAGGAATTTGATGATCTTCTGGATGTCGATGACCGCGATCGGGTCGACGCCGGCGAAGGGCTCGTCGAGCAGGATGAAGCGCGGTTCGGTCGCCAGGGCGCGGGCGATCTCGACACGGCGCCGCTCGCCGCCGGAGAGCGAGATGGCGGGGTTCTGCTTGATGTGGGTGATGTGCAGTTCCTGCAACAGCTCGTCGAGACGTTCCTCGACCTGGTCCTCGTCGAAGTTCTGCAGCTGCAGCACCGCGCGGATGTTGTCGGCGACCGACAGCTTGCGGAACACCGAGTTTTCCTGCGGCAGGTAGGAGAGCCCGAGTTGCGCCCGGCGATGAATGGGCATGTGGGTGAGCTTGGCGTCGCCGATGTGGATCTCGCCGCCGTCGGCGGCGACCAGCCCGACGATCATGTAGAAGCAGGTGGTCTTGCCGGCGCCGTTGGGGCCGAGCAGGCCGACTACCTCGCCGCCGGCGACGTCGAAGGAGACGTCTTTAACGACGGTGTGCG
>JAABQQ010000080.1 GCA_011391405.1 Gammaproteobacteria bacterium | reverse complement strand
AGGAAGTCGAAGCGCAAGTCGAGGCCGTCGCGGATCGCGTCGCGCTGATCCTGCGGGATGCCGTCCCACTTGTTGATCGCGAGGACGAGCGCCCTGCCCTGCTCGGCGACGAGGCCCATCAGACTCGCATCCTGTTCAGCCACGGTGTCGTGCGCGTCGAGGACGCCGATCACGACATTCGCGCGATCGATGGCCTGCAGCGTCTTGACGACGCTGAACTTCTCGACGGTCTCGTTGACCTTCGACTTGCGGCGCACGCCCGCGGTGTCGATCAGCACGTACGGCAGCCCATCGCGCTCGAACGGGACTTCGACCGTGTCGCGCGTGGTGCCGGGCTGGTCGAACGCGATCAACCGTTCTTCGCCGAGCAACCGGTTGATCAACGTCGACTTGCCGACGTTCGGGCGGCCGACCACGGCAACCCGGATCGTGCCCGCGGTGTAACCCAGCACGTCTGGCGCATCGAGCGCGCCCTCGAGGCCATCGAGCGCACGCTCGATAAGCGTGTCGAGGCCCTGCTTGTGCGCGGAAGAAATGGCGATCGGCTCGCCGAAGCCGAAGCGATGAAACTCGGCCTGCGCCATGTCGTCGTCGAGGCCTTCGGCCTTGTTGGCGACGACCATGACCGGTTTGCCGCTGCGGCGCAGCAGGTCAGCGACATGCAGGTCCTGCGGCGTGCAGCCCTGGCGGGAATCGACCACGAAGAGAACGCGGTCCGCTTCCTCGACCGCCTTCAGTGTCTGCTCGGCCATCAGCCGCTCGATGCCGCCGACGATGGACTCGACCAGGCCGCCGGTGTCGATCACGACGCACGAGCGGCCTTCGTGCCGGGCATAGCCGTATTTGCGGTCGCGCGTCAGGCCTGGAACGTCGGCGACGAGCGCGTCGCGTGTGCGCGTCAGCGCGTTGAAAAGTGTCGACTTGCCGACGTTTGGACGCCCGACCAGGGCGACGACTGGCAGCACATCAACGACCCGCGGGCGCGCCGCTGCTGAAGGCGACGACGCGGCCGCCGTCGTCGATCACGAAGGCGCGATCGCCGTCCGTGACCGGAGCCATGCTGATGCGCTCGCCGCCTGGACGCTCACGAGCGATGAACTTGCCCGAATCGCGGTCGAGCCAGTGCAGATAGCCGTCGAAGTCGCCGACGAGCACCGCTTTGCCCACGACAGCGGGCGCGCTCAGGCCACGGCGCTTGAGACCGTCCTGCTGCCAGACCACCGCGCCGTCACGACGACGCAGCGCGACGACGCTGCCGTCCGCGGTGGCGAGGTAGAGTTGCGTGTCGTCAAGCGCGGGTGCGCGGTAGCTGGAAAGATCGCGGCTCCACCAGATCTGGCCGGAGTCGAGTGCCAGCATGACGACACGGCCCTGGAAGCCGGCGGCGAATCCGTCATTGCCATCGACCTGCACTGCGCTGTCGACGTCGGCGAGACGGGCGAGTTCCGAACGGCCGCCCGGCGTCGTGACCTGCGCCTGCCAGGCGATGTCACCCGAAGCGAGCGCGAACGCGATGACCTTGCCCGAATCGAATCCCGCAACCACGTTGTCCTTGGCCAGCACCGGCGGCGCCGTACCCCGCAGCGACAGCTTCGGCACCGGCTCCTCACCGGTCCACTGCGACTTGCCCGTCAAGGCATCGAGCGCGTGCACGCGGCCGTCAACCGACCGCACGATGACGCGATCGCCCGTGACGAGCGGAGCGGAGAGCACTTCGCTGCTGACCGAAACCTTCCACAAGACCTTGCCCGACGCGACCTCGAGTGCGATCACCTTACCGTCGCTCGTGCCGACCGCCACGACGCTGGCGCCGACCCCCGGACCCGCGGCCAGGTCGGCCTTCGTATCCTGCGACCACTTCGCCCGACCCGAGGCCGGATCGAGCGCAATCACTTCACCGTCGCGTGCCGCCGTGTAGAGGACGCCGCGATCGAGGGCGAGGCCGAGCGCGAGACGCAGCTTTTCACCGCCGCCGCCAACACCCGTGTCCCACAACTCCTGGACCGCAAGCGTCGGCTTCAGGTCCACCAGCTCGGCAGGCGGTTCCACGCCCTTCTTGTCCTTGTCGCACCCGGCGACGAGGACCAGCAGGCTCGCCACGCAGGCGGCCGCTAAGAGTGATGGACGACCGTGTGTCATGGCTTGGCGCCTTCCACCGGAGCGACCGTCGCGGGCAGGGCATCGCGCTTCAGTTCCACGTATTCGCGATCGAACGCCTGGGCCTGGACCGAGGCCGTCGCGGCAAGTGCCGCATCGTAGGCCTGGCGTGCACCGGCGACGTCGCCCTTGGCCGCGAGCACGTCGCCACGGATTTCGTGGAAAACCGGCGTGAAGGAACCGGCGTTCGTGACGTCGAGCAGCTTGAGCGCGTCGTCGTGCTTGCCCTGTTCGGAGAGCACGCGGGCAAGGCGTGATTGTGCGATCAGGCGCAGCTCGGGATCGCGCGAGGATTCAGCCACCGTGCGCAGGCGCTTCGCGGCCTCATCGAGGTCGCGTGTATCCACCGCAAAGCGCGCAAGCGCCAGGTCGGCATGGTCGGCGTACGGCGACTTCGGGTGCAGGCCACGCAGGTCGCCCGCCTTTTTCGCGGCCGCGTCCTTGTCGTTCTTGCTGAGCGAGTCGAGCACGGCGACGTACGACGCCTCGTCCTGCTCGGACGCATTCAGCTTCGACTGCTGCCAGTACTGCCAGCCGGCCAGGCCACCGAGGCCGAGGGCGATGCCGCCCACGATCCAGAGCCAGTTCTCGGCCCAGAACCGTCGCAGTTGTTCTTCGCGTTCGTTGTCTGAGAGGTCTTCCACTTCACCCACTCCATCCGCCGTCCCGCCGGGACGGCTCGCTGTGATTACGCCGGCTGCGCCAGCAGTGCCCGGCCGAGTTCCGCTGCAAGCTCATCGAATGAAACTTCGCGCTGCGCCGATTCCTGGCCGCGCAGTGCCTTGACTGCCGCGACCCGCCGCGACGCTTCGTCGTCGCCGACGATGACCGCCATGCGGGCCCCGCTCTTGTCCGCGCGCTTCAGCTGCGACTTGAAGCTGCCGCCGCCGCAGTTCGCTTCCACGCGCAGGCCTGGCACGCCGTCGCGGATGCGCTCCGCGAGCCCGAGCCCCGCCGCTTCCGCCGCCGGACCGGCCAGCACCAGGTAAACGTCCGGGTTGCCTGCGTCCTGCGCGAGTCCCTGCAACCGCATCAGCTCGACGATCCGCTCCTCGCCCAGCGCCCAGCCGATGGCTGGTACCGATTCGCCACCGAGCTGCGCGACCAGGCCGTCGTACCGGCCGCCAGAACAGACCGCGTCCTGCGAACCGAGATCGGTCGTGACCCACTCGAACACCGTGCGCGAATAGTAGTCGAGCCCGCGCACCAGGCGCGGATTGACGACGAAATCAACGCCGGCCGCGGTGAGCTGCGAACAGAGCGTCGCGAAATGTGCCGCCGACTCCGGATCGAGGTGATCGGTGATCAAAGGGGCGCCCGCGATGACTGCGGCCATCGCCGGGTTCTTGCTGTCGAGGATGCGCAGCGGATTGCCGTCGAGCCGGCGCGTGCTGTCGGCATCGAGCTCGTCGCGATGCAGCCCGAAGTAGTGCAACAGCCTGGCCCGATAAACAGCGCGCGACGCAGGCGTACCGAGCGAATTGAGGTTCAGCTTTAGTCCTCGCAGTCCGAGCACGCGCCACAGGCGGGCCGTCAACAGGATGAGTTCGATGTCGACGTCCGGCCCCGGGAAACCGAGGGCTTCGACGTCGATCTGGTGGAACTGGCGATAGCGGCCTTTCTGCGGCCGTTCGTAGCGGAACATCGGACCCATCAACCAGACCTTCTGGCGCTGGTTGTGCAGCAGGCCGTTCGAGATACAGGCACGGACGATGCCGGCCGTCGCTTCAGGCCGCAGCGTCAGCGAATCGTCGCCACGGTCCCGGAACGTGTACATCTCCTTCTCGACGATGTCGGTGAACTCGCCGATCGAGCGCTTGAAGAGCTCGGTGCGCTCGAGCAGGGGTAACCGGATCTCACGATAGCCGTACTGCGCAAAAATTTCGCGAGCCGCGCGTTCGAGCGTGTGCCAGGCCGCCGTCTGGTCGGGCAGCACGTCATTCATGCCGCGGACGGCCTGCAGGGTTTCACTCATCGTCCAGTCACCGGATTCAACGCAGCGACCCGTCCGGACCGATGCTGAAACGCGCGAGCGCCTGCCCTTGCGCACGCGGCAGGACCGGCAGCACACGGCC
>JAABQQ010000079.1 GCA_011391405.1 Gammaproteobacteria bacterium | reverse complement strand
GGCCTACGACCGGGTCATCCCCATCGTCGACGTCACCGCCCGATTACTGGGCTCCGCCTTGAATTCCCGCCGCTAGGCCCGATGTAGCGGGCCAGTAGCCGTGCCAGGGGCCTCTTCCGGGGTCTCGCGGGCCGGCGCCCATTGCTTGCAGGCAGGTCAAATGAGCATGAACCCCGAATACGATCCGGCGGCCCAGGTCCCCGGGCAGGACACGCCGGACCCGGCCGTCTCGATCGATGCCGAACTGGCCGCCGCCCAGGCTCAGTTGCAGGAGGCCCGCGAGGCCCAGCTCAGGGCTCTGGCCGAGATGGAAAACGTCCGCAAGCGGGCACAACGCGACGTGGAGTCGGCTCACCGGTTCGCGGTCGAGCGCTTTGCCGCCGACATGATCGAGGTCCGCGACACCCTCGAGCTCGGGCTTGCGGCGGCCGGTGCGGCTCCCGCAGCCGCGAATTTCGTCGAAGGCTCGCAGGCCACCCTGAGGATGGTCGACAAGGCGTTCGAGAGGGCGGGCATCGCCGTCGTGGACCCCCTCGGCCAGAGCTTCAACCCCGAATTGCACGAGGCGATCATGGCCCAGCCCACGGCGGACCAACCGGTCGGCAGCGTGCTGACCGTCGTCCAGAAGGGTTTTACGCTCAACGGACGCCTGCTCAGGCCAGCCCGCGTCGTCATCGCCCGCAGCCCGGATCCGACCAACTAAACGTCGCCCGTTCTTGAATCCCGGCCGATCGACCCCCAACTAGCCGGCAACGACATTTCACGCCTTCCCTCGGAGCTTGCACCACCATGGCAAAAGTCATCGGCATCGACCTCGGCACCACCAACTCCTGCGTCGCGATCATGGACGGCGGCAAGCCCCGCGTGATCGAGAACAGCGAGGGTGACCGCACCACGCCTTCCATCGTCGCCTTCACCAAGGACGACGAGGTCCTGGTCGGCCAGTCGGCCAAGCGCCAGGCCGTCACCAATCCCCAGAACACGCTCTACGCGATCAAGCGCCTGATCGGCCGCAAGTACGAAGACTCGGTCGTGCAGAAGGACGTGGGCATGGTCCCTTACCACATCGTCAAGGCCGACAACGGCGACGCGTGGGTCGAAGTCCACGGCAAGAAAATGGCGCCGCCGGAAATCTCGGCGCGCGTGCTCATGAAGATGAAGAAGACGGCCGAAGACTACCTCGGCGAGCCGGTCACGGAAGCCGTGATCACGGTGCCGGCGTACTTCAATGACCAGCAGCGCCAGGCGACCAAGGATGCCGGCCGGATCGCGGGCCTCACGGTCAAGCGCATCATCAACGAGCCGACGGCGGCCGCCCTGGCCTACGGCCTCGACAAGTCGGGCGGTGACCGCAAGGTGGCCGTGTACGACCTTGGCGGCGGCACCTTCGACGTCTCGATCATCGAGTTCGCCGACGTCGACGGCGAGCGCCAGTTCGAAGTGCTCGCGACCAACGGCGACACGTTCCTCGGTGGCGAAGACTTCGACAAGAAAATCATCGACTACCTCGCCAACGAGTTCCAGAAGGAAAGCGGCGTCGACGTGCGTCGCGACCCGCTCGCGATGCAGCGCCTGAAGGAAGCGGCTGAAAAATCCAAGATCGAGCTTTCGTCCAGCCAGCAGACCGAAGTGAACCTGCCGTACATCACGGCCGACGCATCCGGTCCGAAGCACCTGGCGATGAAGCTCACGCGCGCCAAGCTCGAGTCGCTGGTCGAGGAACTCGTCCAGAAGACGATCGAGCCCTGCCGGATCGCCCTCAAGGACGCGGGCCTCTCGATCAACGACGTCGCCGAGGTGATCCTCGTCGGCGGCCAGACCCGCATGCCGCTCGTGCAGAAGCACGTGAAGGACTTCTTCGGCAAGGAGCCGCGCAAGGACGTCAACCCGGACGAAGCCGTCGCCGTGGGCGCGGCCGTGCAGGGCGGCGTGCTGACGGGCGAGGTCAAGGACGTGCTGCTGCTCGACGTCACCCCGCTGTCGCTGGGTATCGAGACGCTTGGCGGCGTCATGACCAAGCTGATCGAGAAGAACACCACGATCCCGACCAAGGCGACCCAGGTGTTCTCGACCGCGGACGACAACCAGACAGCCGTGACGATTCACGTGCTGCAGGGCGAGCGTGACCGCGCGCAGGACAACAAGTCGCTCGGCCGGTTCGATCTCTCGGACCTCCCGCCCGCGCCGCGCGGCATGCCGCAGGTCGAGGTCATGTTCGACATCGACGCCAACGGCATCCTCAACGTACAGGCGAAGGACAAGGCCACGGGCAAGGAGCAGAAGATCGTCATCAAGGCCTCGAGCGGCCTGACCGAGGACGAAATCAAGCAGATGGTCCGTGATGCCGAGGCGCACGCGGAAGAGGACAAGAAGTTCCGCGAACTGGCCGAGACGCGCAACCGTGCCGACGCGCTGGTGCATGCGGCCGAGAAGTCGCTCAAGGACCTCGGCGAAAAGGTTCCGTCGGAGGATCGTGCCCGCGTCGAATCCGCCGCTGCGGACCTGAAGGCCGTGCTGCGGGGCGACGACAAGGACATCATCGAAAAGAAGGCGGAAGCCCTGGCCGAAGCCACGGCGAAGGTCGCGCAGCAGGCGTACGCCAGCCAGGCGGGACCCGAAGCAGGTGCCGAGGGAGCGGGCAGCGCCAATGCCGGCGGCCCGGCTGGCGGCAAGGACGAAGTGCTGGACGCCGAGTTCGAAGAGGTCGACAAGGACAAGGACCGCAAGGGCTGAGGCGCAATCCGGTCGGCGCGCGGCGGCGCGTATGGCTATGATGCACGCGCCGAGAATCGACCGCCGCGGGGCGCATAACCCCGCGGCGTTTCTGCATTAAATCAACTGCGACACGACGAGCCGAAGCGGATGGCGAAGCGCGATTATTACCAGGTCCTGGAACTGACTCGGTCTGCGACGGAGGCCGAGATCAAGAAGGCCTATCGCCGACTGGCGATGAAGCTGCATCCGGACCGCAACCAGCACGATCAGGCGACCGAGGAGAAGTTCAAGGAGGCCAAGGAGGCCTACGAAGTTCTTTCGGACGCACAGAAGCGCGCGGCCTACGACCAGTTCGGTCACGCGGGCGTCGATGCGGCTTCGCGCGGCGGGCAGGGCCGCGATCCGCGTGACGCGTTCGGCGACATTTTCGGCGACGTGTTCGGCGACATCTTCGGCGGCGGTCGCCGTGGACGATCGCAGGTGTTCCGCGGTGCGGACCTGCGCTATGAACTCGAGCTCGACCTCGAGCAGGCCGTGTTCGGCGACACCGTCAACGTCGATTTCGCTACGCTCGGCGAATGCGAAGACTGCAAGGGTTCGGGTTCGGCCAAGGGCGCGAAACCCGTCGCCTGCGAAACCTGCCACGGCCAGGGCCAGGTGCGCATGCAGCAGGGATTCTTCACCGTGCAGCAGACGTGCCCGCGCTGCCAGGGCCGCGGCCAGGTCGTGAGCGATCCCTGCGGCAAGTGCCGCGGGCAGGGACGCACGCGCAAGCAGAAGACGCTCGCGGTGAAGGTGCCGGCCGGCGTCGATACCGGCGACCGGATCCGGTTGAGCGGCGAAGGCGAGGCGGGACGCAACGGCGGTCCGTCCGGCGATCTCTACGTCGAAGTCCGCGTCCGCGATCACGCGATCTTCGAACGCGACGGCGCGCACCTCTCGTGCGAGGTGCCGATCAGCTTCAAGGCGGCGACCCTCGGCGGCAGCATCGACGTGCCGACGCTCGACGGCGACGTAACGATCAAGGTTCCACCCGAGACGCAGTCGGGTCGCGTGTTCCGCCTGCGCGAAAAGGGCATCAAGCCCGTCCGCGGCGGCACCACGGGCGACCTGTTCTGTCGCGTCGTCGTGGAAACGCCCGTGCACCTCACGCGCGAGCAGAAGGACCTGCTGCTGAAGTTCGACGATTCGTTGCGTGCCGACAGCAGGCACCATCACCCGCGCGAGGAATCCTGGGTTGGCGGCGTGAAGCGTTTCTTTACCAGTCTCGGCGAGTAACACCTCATGGCCGATTCGATCAGCATCGCGATGCTCGGGGCGTCGGGCCGGATGGGTCGGAGCATCATCCCGCTGATCGCGGGTGATCCGGGCGGCCTGCGCCTCAGCGGCGCACTGGTCGCTCCCGGTGACAACGCGATCGGCCAGGATGCGGGCTCGTTCGCGGGATCGGCACCGCTGGCCATCGCAATCACCGACGATCCGCGGCGTTCCCTGGCCGGGGCCAGCGTCGCCATCGATTTCACGCTGGCTGAA
>JAABQQ010000078.1 GCA_011391405.1 Gammaproteobacteria bacterium | reverse complement strand
GGGAAGAGAGTCACCTCGTTGTCGCCGAAGCCCGACATCGTCGGCAGCAGGACAGTTTTGCCGGAACGGGTGCTGGTGAATGCCGTGTAGTGAAAACCCATCTGGTAGTACTGCGGCGGCGGGATGTCTTGCGTGCGCGGACTCGAATTGTCGCTGAGCTTGTCGAGCGCACCGCGCGCAGTGAGCAGGTCCTGCGTCAGGCCGCGATGGAGAATCTGCTTGCCGCCATGCGCGCCAATGTCCTCATAAAGCAGGGCGATCTTCGCTAGGTCATCGAGCGTCGGATAGTAACCCGCGCTGAACCACGCCGGACCGTCGTGTCCACCGGCTTCACGCGTGCGCACCGTCGGCGCCTGGTAGATGCCGATCGGTTCGAAGACTTCGTGGCGCAGCATGTCCCAGGCATCCGCCTGCGGTCCGCGCTTCGACTTCAGGTACGCGTCGATCGCAATGCCCAGCAAGTGAAAATCCTGGTCGCGGTAGCGCAGCACCGAGCCGGGCTCCCATGGGTAAGGTTTCAGGTGGGCGTTGACGTGGGCCAGCTTGCCTGCAGAGGTGGGCGCGGTGTACCAGCCGTCGTAGTCGGAATCGAGGTAACCATCGAAGAAATCGTTGGGAGTTGTCTCCAGGGTGCCGGTGCCGCCGAAACCGGTCGCCATGTTGGCCGCGTCGATGAACCGCACGCGCTGCCACTTGGGATCCAGGCCGGGGATGTAGCCGCCGATCTTGAGATCGAGCACCTCGGGGCCGTAGACCTCCGCCAGCCGCAGCAGCGAGAGCGGCACGGCAACGGCCTTCATGACGGAGCGCACGCCGAACCGCATCTCGAGCGGGTAGGGATAGTCGCCGTAGGCGGTGGGTTCGGCTTCGTAATAGAGCTTGCCGTCGAACACGAGTCCGCGGGCAACCTGCCATTTCGGCAGGACAGGCCCGCCGAAACCGTCGAGGGTGCCGGGCGGCAGGCGCTCGCGCAGTTCGGCCAGCGGGCGGGAGGGCAGCCGTGCGCTGAGTTCCGCCATTGCGGCTGTACGTGCCGTCGTTGCCCGCCTGGCATCGAGCCGCGCAAAGGCCAGCGGGGCCGAGCCCCACAGCACGCAGTGCGGGCTTTGCAGGTAAGGCGCCGTCTGCTGCACGAACTGCACGCGGAGCCGGCTCACTTGCTTGTCCTGGTAAAGAAACGTCGCGAGGCCCTGGTGCGCGTGGTTCTCGGTGTCGTTCACCAGCATCAGCGGAAACGCCGCTCGCGACCAGCCGCCGTCAGCGGCTTCGCGCCAGACGCGTCCAAACTGCGGAATGACGCGCCAGTAGCTCGCAACGGCACCGGGCGCCGTTTCGCGGACCATTTCACCTCGTTCGACGGGAATCAGCGTTGCGCCGTCCGTGACGAAGCTGAGCGTGATGCCGGGAAACACTCGCGCGTCGCGGCCTTCGAGCAAGGGGGTGTGCAATTCCGGCTGCGCGAGCAGCGGCGCAGGGTCGATAGTCAGCGTGCCGGTGAATGCTGGCGCCTGCAGGGCGTCCGGCCCTGGCGCGAAGACCGCATTGGGCACGGGCAGTGGTCCCGCAGCGGCAGACAGCATGCGTTCCACCGGCAGTTCCACCGCAGCGATTCCGGCGAAGCAAGGACCCGGCAGCAGCAGGCTCAGCAGGATGGTCGCTCTACGCACACTCATGAGGCGTCATTCCACCGTATCGAGTTTGCAATGACGGGTTTCGGGTGCCCAGAGATGGCAAATCAACCCACCACACGCCAGCACCGCGACGCATGCCCCGAGGGCCACGTGCACGCCGTGGCGGCTCACGACGACGGGCAGCAGGAACGTACTGACCGCCGATCCGACGCGGCTCGCTGCTATCGCGAGGCCGATGCCCGACGCTCGCAGCGACGTCGGGAATAGCTCCGGCAGATACACATACACCAGGTTCGAGGCCGCGGACAGCACGCCGGCGAAGATCACGAACAGCACGACGATGGTGGTCGGCGTCGGGTTCGTTGCGATCACCAGCCACAGCATTGCGGCGGCGGTGATCCCGAAGCTGCCCACCAGGAACGTCCGCCTGGGCATGCGGTCGACAACCAGCAGGCCGAGCACCGCTCCCGACAGCAACGAGAGATTGTAGGCGAATCCGCCCACGAAGCTGTTACCCACGTTGAGCGCAGCGAGCACCTGCGTGACGAACGTGCCAACCGCGAAATAGGGAATGACCTGGCACGTGAAAAACGCGCAGGCGACCAGCGTGCGTCGTCGCCATCTGGGTGAGAGCAACTGTGCCCAGCGACTGGCGTTGGGCGGTGGCGTCAACGCGGGCAACGGCGCCGCGACATTCCTGCCGACGTAGCGTCGCACGACACGGAGCGCCTGCTCGTGCCGGCCGTGCGCTGCAAGCCAGAGCGGTGATTCGGGCAGCGTGAGACGCAGGGGCAGGATCAGCAGGCAGGGGATGGCGCCGCACGCAAGCATCCAGCGCCATGCCTCATCGCCGCTGCCGGAGAGCGAGTAACCCACGAAGTACGCGCAGGTGTAGCCGCCAGCCCAGGCCACGGACAGCGTGCTCATGACGCGGCCACGCAAGGCTCCCGGAGTGAACTCTGACAGCAGGGCCTTGCTCACGACGTAGTCGGTGCCGAGCAGGAAGCCGATCAGGAGTCGCAGCAGCAGCAACTGTGGCGCAGACGTCGCAAAGAACTGCAGGCCCGCGCAGAGCGCAAGCAGCAGCATGTTGTAGGCGAAGACGGGACGCCGTCCCCAACGGTCCGCAAACGGACCGGTCAGGAGTGCGCCGAGAAAAAGCCCGGCCAGCGAAGCCCCGCCCAGCAGTCCGAGCCAGAGTGGCGTGAGCTGGAGTTGCGAGGTCGCCTGGGCAAGGGCAATGCCGACGATGCCCAGTCCAAAGCCATCGCTGAACACGCCCCCGAAGCTGGCCACCGCGACCCGTACGTGAAACGGGCGCAGCGGGGCTTCGTCGTACGGAACCGCGACTTCGCCGGGTTGGCTCATCCGCGGGGTATCCTCATTCGGGAATGATGCAGCCCTTGTTCATGATGTCGTTCGGGTCAAACGCACGCTTGAGGCGCTCGAGGATGTAGTACGACGAGTCGTACTCCTCCCGGATCCACGGCGTGCGTGCCTTGCCCATGCCATGGTGATGCACGACCGAGCCGCCCAGTTTCAGCGTCTCTTCGCAGATCACGCGGTTGATCTCGGTGCGGTACTTGTCCACTTCCTGCTCAGGCGGGCAGTTCACGTTGTAGTAGTAGATGAAGTACATGTTGGTGCCGTTGATGTAGCTGTGCGAGCTGTGCCCGCCGGCCACGGTGATGTCCGGCACATCGACCCGCAGGCGCTGCAGCGCGTTCTCGTAGATGTCGCAGATCGTGCTCCAGTCGGCCGAGACCTCCGTGGTGCGGCCCATGGTCTTGGTCGCGACGATTTCCTTGCGCTCGTTCGCGATCTTGTCCGGGCCCCAGTTGAGGTCGGCGAACCACTCTTCCAGGTGATGCGCGTCCACCGGCTTGCACTCGGGGAATGCCTTGACGATCTGCTCGATTCCTTCGATCGTCGCCTTGACGATGCCCGCCGGGCCCTCGGCCATGAACAGCAGGACGCAGTCATCCTTCGCCGCGAACTTCGAGAAATGAAAGGCGCCGTCCGGTGGATCGTAGAGGCGGGCGACCGAGGGGCGGTAACCCTCGACCATCACCTTGCGCAGCGCCTCGAAACCAGTGCGCATGCTTTTCAGCGTGTAGCCGACAAACGTGTTGTTCTGCGGCAGGTACGGGAAGAGCTTCACCGTGACTTCGGTGATGTAGCAGAGGGCGCCTTCGTTGCCGATCACGACGTGGCGGATGTCCGGTCCCACCGCGCGGCGCGGCACGTTCTTGATGCGGGTGATCGTGCCGTCGGCGAAGACCGCCTCGAGGCCGACGACCATGTCCTCGATGCCGCCGTACAGCGTCGAGAACTGGCCGATGCTGCGCGTGGCGACCAGGCCGCCCATCTGCGCGATCGGCTTCGACTGCGGCGAGTGACCGGTGGTGAGACCGTGCTTGCGCACTTCGTCCTCGAGCGTCTGCAGGCACACGCCGCACTGCGCCGTCGCCTGCATGTTGTAGGCATCGACCTTGAGGATGCCGTTCATGCCGGAGCCGTCGAGCACGATGGAATTGGCAACGGCCGTCTCGAGGCCGCCTTCCGTCGCGGTACGGCCGGTGCGCGCCACCACGTTGATACGACTCTTGTTGGCGTACTTGAGCACGTCGGCCACGTGCTGCGTGCTGCGTGCCATGACCACCGCTGCCGGAATCGGTC
>JAABQQ010000077.1 GCA_011391405.1 Gammaproteobacteria bacterium | reverse complement strand
ACGTGTCGATGCGGCGCTTCGCGCGCGGCCTGTATGAGATCGAACTCGAGCCGTTGACGGAAGCTGGCGAGAAGCCGGCGGCAGGCGTGCCGACTGAACGGTACGCTCGCTTGCTCGAGCGTGACATCAATGCCGACCCGGCCGGCTGGTGGTGGTCGCACAGGCGGTGGAAGGCGCTGAAGGAAGGCAAGAAAGGGCAGGAAGGGCAGGACGGCTAGGAAGGCCAGGAATTGAAGGTCCCTTCCTGACCTTCCTGACCTTCCTGACCTTCCTAGCCTTCCTGACCTTCTTGCCCTTCCGCCCCTTCGTCCCCTTCCTCTAACTTCCTACCTTGCCCTCCAGCCGCTTCGCCAGCATCGAGATCGTCGGGAAATCGAACAGCTCGGTGAGGTCGACCACGCCCGGGTAGGCCTCGTCGATTTTCTCGTGGATCTGGATCAGCGTGAGCGAACTCGCGCCGACGTCGAACAGGTTGTCATCGATGTCCACGTGCTTGCCGGGCATCGCGTCGTCGACGATCGCCTTGAGCTGTGCCTCGACCCGACCCTTGGCCGCGCGACCCTGGCCGTGCAGCGCCGCCCACGCCTGGTCGAATTCCGCCAGTTCTGCCGCGAATTCGCCCTCCTCATACGACTTGGCCAGCGCGTTGCGCTGCAGCTTGCCGCTCGTCGTCTTCGGGATGCGCTTCACTGGCACCACGCGCGCGACTTCCACGCCCGCATGCTCGTTGATCAGGTGCATTGCCTTCGTCGCGAGCGGGATGAAGCTGGTCATGTCGCTCCGGTGCAGCACGAACAGCACCAGCTCGTCGGTGGGCGACTCGGCCGCACGCGCGCCGGCAGCGGCCACCTTGCCGAGCTCGAGGCCGGGCTCGGTCTGCAGCACGGATTCGAGGTCGTGCGGGTAATAGTTCTGGCCGTTGACGAAGATGATCTCCTTCGAACGGCCCGTGACGTACAGGTTGCCTTCGTGTTCGAGCGCAAGGTCGCCCGTGCGCAGCCAGCCATCGGCGGTGACCGCGGCCGCGTTTGCTGCCAGGTTCTGGAAGTAACCGCGCGTGACGTTGTCTCCCTGCATCAGCAGGTGGCCCACGGTCCCTGCCGGAACTGCCACCCCCGCATCGTCCAGCAGCTTCACGCGCGTGTAGGGAATCGGCTTGCCCTCGCTCATCAGCTTGAGCGCCGTAGGATCGGCCGCGTCGACATGCCGTGCCGACGACCCGACGCCCAGTGAGCGTCGATCGACCGTGATGCAGCGGTACAGCGTGCCCGGCGGTGGGAAGCTCACGGCGAGCGACGCTTCCGCAAGTCCGTACACGGGGAACATCGAAGTGCGGCGCAAGCCGTAAGGTGCGAGCCGGTCGAGGAACTCCTCGGCGAGTTCGACGGAAATCGGTTCGGCGCCGTTGAAGATCAGGCGCACCGACGACAGGTCGTGATCGTCGAGCGTCTTGTCGCCGAGCGCCTTGAGGCAGTGGCGATAGCCGAAGTTCGGCGAACACGTGATCGTGACGCGCTTGGCGGACGACCACTTGAGCCAGAGCAAGGCGCGGCGCACGAACAGGTCGGTGGGCATCAGGTGCTGTCGCACGCCTGCGTACATCATCATGAGGTGGAAGCCGATCAGGCCCATGTCGTGGGTGAGCGGCATCCAGCTGAGCGAGATGTCCTGTTCGCTGAAACCCGCAGCTTGCGTTGCACCTTCGGCATTCGTCAGGATGTTGCGGTGGCTGAGCACTACGCCTTTGGGTTCGCTCGTCGAACCCGACGAGAACTGGATGAACGCAGTCTGGTCCGGGTCCAGATCTGCCCGTGCGCCGGCTCGCGCAATGTCGTCGAGCGCGTCGATCAGGAACGTCCTTGGCTCGAGCGCGCTCCAGGTGTCGGGCTCGCCGAGCGTGGCGGCATACGTCGCGAGGCGGTCGCGGAGCTTCCTGTCGGTGTAGAGGTACGGCTGCCCGAGCTGCCGCGCGATCCGCAGCAGCTTGTGCTTGTGTTCGTCGCTGATGCCGACTGCGACCGGCACTGGCACGATGCCGCCGTAAAGACAGGCCCAGTACGCGTCGATGAACTGCTCGTTGCTCGCCACGTGCAGGATCAGGTGGTCGCCCGGCTTCGCGCCGATACGCTGCAGGTGGAACAGGATGCCGAGCGCGCGCCGCCGCAGGTCCGTGAGCTTGAGCGTTTTCTCGGCACCTTCGCCTTCGAGGTAAACGATCGCGCCGTCGCCGCGTGCGCGTTCGTCGAGCATGTCCGGAAGCGTCTGGTACTTGATCATCGCTGCTGTATTCTCATGTGAACGTCACTGGCCGTCCGCAGGTTGATGCGCGCCTCGAGCGGAGGTCGCGCGGGCTGCGGCTCAGTCAGCTGAAACCGACGCACCGCATAATTGAAGTGCAGGAGAATCTCGTAGAGCGAGAAGTTCTGCCCGATGCAGTGGCGCGGCCCGGCCGCAAACGGAATGTACGCGAATGCATGGCGTGCTTCGACCTGCGGGGGGTCGAAATGACCCGGATCGAACGTCTCGGGCAGGCGCCAGTGTCGTGGATGCCGATGCACGAGGTAGGGGCTGATGAAGACGTCGGTGCCGGCCGGTACTGCGTGCCCACCCAGCGTGTCTGGCCCGATGCTGCGGCGGGTCAGCAGCCAGCCCGGCGGGTACAGGCGCATCGATTCGTCCACGACCTGCCGCGTGTAAGGCAGGCGGATCAGGTCGGCATAGCTCGCGTGACCCAGGTCGCCCACGGCGCACTGTTCTTCGCCAACGCGCATGGCAACCATGGGATGGGTAGCCAGCAGCCACCACGTCCAGTTGAGCGTGCTCGCCGTCGTTTCGTGACCGGCGACGACCAGCGTCATGACCTCGTCGACGACTTCAGCGTCGCTCATCGCCTCGCCGGTGTCTGCGTCCCTGGCGTCGAGCAACAACTGCAGCAGGTCGAACCGCTCCTGTTGCCGTCCGCGCCGGACTGCGACCAGCGCCCTCACGTCGCGCGCCAGCTGACGGAACTGGTAGGCAAAGCGAGTGTCTCGGCACGCGTCCTGCAGGATGGCGGCGAACGGGTTGTGGTCGAGATCGGGCACGAGTTGCCGCAGGTCGTAATCGAATAGCGCACGCAGGATGACGCGCAGCGCCAGCCGGCTGGCCGACAGCGTAACGTTCACGCCGCCGCTGCTGCGAGCGGCAGCGCTCCATTCCGCACCGAGCGACTCGTTCTCCTCCCGCACGATCGACGCAAAGCGCTCGACGACACGGCGGTGAAAAGCGGGCTGCATCATGCGGCGCTGCCGGCGCCAGAACTCGCCTTCACTGGTCATGATGCCGTTGCCGAGCAGCAGCCTGACCCGGTCGATGCCGACGCCCTTGGTGTAGTTGCGGTGGTTGGTCACCAGGACGTGCTTGACGTCGTCCGGGTGGCTGGCGACCCAGGTCGAGGCGCCGCGGCTCGGCACGTGGATGCGAAAAAGATCGCCTAGTTCATCAAACGTGCGGCGCAGGACGGCAACAGTTTCGTCGGTGCTGCCGAGTTCGTGCGACTGCAACGCCGTGGGCGGTGCGATCGCACTGGTGATTTGCGGTCGACGGGTGTTCACTGGCGGCAGGGATGGGTCACACGGTACCCATGGCAAAAAGTCCTTCTTTCCCGGGCACGATGACCGACGCCATTATACTTCACGCGCACTTGCGACTGCCGTTGTCCTGCCCGTCATGGCAGGAGTCGCTGTTGCAGGCATTGCCTTACGCACAGCGTCTCGAGCTCGAGCGGCGCGATGCGACAGCCCGGCGAGCCAGCCTGACTGGCCTGGGTCTGGTCCTGGTGGGGGCGGCCCGCCTGACCCAACGGGAATTTCCGCCGCAGGCTTTTACGTTTCCAGCAGGAGGCAAGCCGCGGCTGGCAGGCGGCCCGTATTTCAGCCTCTCGCACTCGAGTTCGGCCGTCACCTGCATCGTTTGTGCCGACACCGACTGCGGTATTGACATCGAGGATCGACTCGATTCGGCCGGGTCAGCGACGGTTGCAAAGCTGCAGCGCTGGACCGCTACCGAAGCGGCTTTGAAAGCTGCGGGCCTGGGGTTGCGCGCGACGGGTGAAGTTGCGCTCGCAGACCTGCTGGGGCATGCGATGGTGCGGCGGCAACGCTACGAATTGCAGCCCCTGGACGACATGCCCGGCCTCATCGGCCACGTCGCCGCCAGGAAGAAGCTGACGCCGATCATCGCGTCCGTGGAACTGGACGATGCCCGGACGTCAGCCCTGCTCGAGCGCAGCTTCGGCCTGGCGGCGCAGGTCGAATAAGCGCTCGGCCATCGTCTGCTGCCAGCCGGCAAGCGCTGCGGCGTCCATGGTGCGGCTGACCTTGACGGGTTCGCCGTAGACGATCGCGATGCGGCTGAAAGGCAGCGGCAACTCGAACGAGTCCCAGGTGCGGAACGTGACCTTGAACGAATGGGCGACCGCGATCGGCAGGATCGGCTTGCCCGTGATCTGCGACAGCATGATCGCGCCCGGCTTGAATTCATGCAGCGGTCCGCGCGGCCCATCGGGCGTGATCGCGGGCGAGATCTGCTGCTTGACGATGGTCTCGTAGTAGTCGCGCAGCGCGCGCGCACCGGTGTGCGTGGACGAGCCGCGGACGACGTGGCCGCCTACTTTCTGCACCAGCATGGCCGGCCCCGTGCCATCGACGGACGGGCTCACCAGGAAACCCACCTTGAGCCCGGCGCTGCGCAGGTCGAGCAGGGCGCGCGCGCCGAACAACATGTGCTGGTGCCAGTACACCGGGATCAGCGACTTCAGGTCGCGAACGGCCGCTGTGGCGGTTTCCTTGCCGGCCACGTGCGTGATGCGGCAACTCGCCCAGAGGGCGCGCACGGCCCACCACGCGACCACCACGGCGACGCGGTACACCAGCAACCGCCCGCGCGTCAGCTTGCGCTTGCCGCGAGTGACTTTGCGATAAAGCGTGTTCTTGAGCGGCGCGGGCTCAGTGGACGACGGCTCGTCGTCGGCCGCCGCTGGGTCGTCGGGTTGCTGGGTCATGACGCGATTGCGGCGATTGCAGCGGTGTGGCCGTCAGACTTCATCCGGGCATTCTGCCTGCTCGAGCTGCAGGGCTGAATGGTCGATTGCGAATTCTTCCGCGATCACGCGCTTGGCTTCGCGCAACACCAGCGCGCCGTCGGCGCCGGCAGCCAGCCCCACGTGCAGCGTCAACATGGTCTGGCCCGATGTCAGCGACCAGCAGTGCACGTCGTGCACGTCCCGTACGCCCGACACGTTTGCCAGCAGTGCCTGGCGCAGGGCGTCCGGATCGACGGAATCCGGCGTTTCTTCCATCAGGATACTGGTCGATTTGCGCAACAGCGACCACGCACTGCGCAGGATCAGCACCGCCACGAGCACGGACAGGATCGGGTCGATCGGTGTCCAGCCCGTGGTCAGGATGATGCCTGCCGCGAGCAGCGCACCGATCGAGCCCAGCAAGTCGCCCATCACGTGCAGGCGGGCCGCGGATACGTTCAGGTTTTCCTGGTTGCCCTTGCGCAGGATCGTGTAAACCGAGACGTTCGCGACCAGTCCGGCCAGCGCGACCCCGAGCATCGTCCCGCCCTCGATGGGGAGCGGCGTCGCCAGCCGGTCCACGGCTTCGATGACGATCCAAACGACCACCAGGAACAACGCGATGGCGTTGACGAACGCTGCCAGCACCTGCGCACGGTGATAACCGTACGAGCGGCGAGAGTTGGTCGGGCGCAGCGTAAGCCGGGCTGCAATCCAGGCCAATGCCAGCGCGGCGGTGTCGGTCAGCATGTGACCGGCGTCGGCCAGCAGGGCGAGCGAGCCCGAAATCAGTCCGCCCGCGACCTCGAGCGCCATGAACGAGGCTGTGATCGCCAGGGCCCAGCCAAGCCGGCGACTTTCGGAGGCATGCGGACGGGAATGTGCGAGACGGTCTTTCAAGGGGAGGGTCGGGGGAGCCGCGGCGGCCCCGGGACAGGGGAGCGCTTATACTACCGGACGGCCGCCGCAGGCGGCGGCCGCACAAACCACAACGGCAGGGCGCATGCGACCGTGACCACCCACCCGACCCCGGGATCGATGCCCGACGTCTCCGTCGTCGTACCCGTCTGCAACGAGGACGAGAACGTCCTGCCGCTGGCGCAGGAAATACATGCCGCATTGGCCGGAAGGTATTCGTTCGAGCAGATTTTCGTGGACGACGGCAGCACGGACAAGACCGGCGAGATGGTGCTCGCGGCGCGCGCGCAGGGTATGCCGGAAATACGATTGCTGCAGCACGTGGCGCGCTCGGGCCAGAGCGCCGCGGTGGCCACCGGCGTTCGCCATGCTCGTGGCCGCTGGATCGCGACGCTCGACGGCGATGGCCAGAACGACCCGGCTGATTTTCCACGCCTGCTCGACGCGCTGATGCAGCCTGCATCGCCAGGACTCAAACTGGTGATGGGCAACCGCACGACGCGTCGGGACACGTGGCTGCGCCGCTTCTCGTCGCGCGTCGCCAATGGGGTGCGGGGCTGGTTCCTCAAGGACGGCACGCCGGACACCGGGTGTGGCATCAAGGTGTTCGACCGCGACGTGTTCATGCACATGCCGCGCTTCAGGAACATGCATCGGTTCATGCCCGCGCTCTTCCAGCGTGAAGGGTACGAAGTCATTTCGCTGCCCGTGAACCATCGCGAGCGCACGCGTGGCACGTCGAAGTACGGCCTCAATAACCGGCTCTGGGTCGGCATCGTCGACCTGTGGGGTTTGCGGTGGCTGATCAGCCGCGCGTCGCCGCGGGTCGCGATCCGCGAGGAACGCTGAGGGTGGCCGGCGCCAGCGGTGCGTCGACCTCGCTGCTCGACCGCTGGCTGCGGCCGGGAGCGAACACTCGCCGCGACGTCATCGTCGACTTGCTCTGGCTGATCGGGCTCGCGCTGCTGCTGATGGCCACTGGCCTCGGCCTGCGTGACCCCTGGCCGGCCGATGAGCCGCGCTTTGCGCTGGTCGCGCAGGACATGCAGCGCTCCGGCGACTGGATGTTTCCGCGCGTCGGTGGTGATCTCTACGCCGCCAAGCCCCCGGTGTTTTTCTGGCTGATGGCCGCGGCGATGGCGCTGACCGGGTCGCTGCGGCTGGGCTTCCTGCTGCCGTCGCTACTCGCGGGCATCGGGTCCGTCCTGCTGGTCTACGACTTGCTGCGTCGCGTCCGCGGGCGCGAGGTCGCGTTCGCCGGCGGATTGCTGCTGCTGCTCACGTTCCAGTTCGTGTGGCAGTTCCGGCAGGCGCAGATCGATGGCGTGCTGTGCTTTCTCACCACGCTCAGTTTGTATGGGTTGCTGCGTCACCTGTTCGCGGGCCCGGGCATCGGCTGGTTCTACGTCGGCTGGTTTGCGGCGGGGATCGGTGTCATCACCAAGGGCGTGGGTTTCCTGCCGCTGCTGCTGCTGATTCCGTTCGTCGTGCTCGCGGCGCGAGGGTGGCCGACGACGGCGCCGCATCGCGACTCGCGCTGGTGGCTCGGACCGGTCTTCTTCCTCGGCGCAATTGCGTTGTGGTTCGTGCCGATGATGCTGGTCACCTCGGCAGGAGGCGAGCTGCTCGCCTACCGCAACGAGATCCTGTTCAAGCAGACGGTCACGCGCTATGCCGGCGCGTGGCACCACCACGAGCCGTTCTGGTTCTACCTCGTCAATGTCATCCCGGTGCTGTGGCTGCCGCTGACCGCGCTGCTGCCCTGGTTGTGGCCACGGTGGCGTGTGGCACTGCAGCCCGGCTCGCGCGATACGTTTGTCGCCGTGCTGCTTGCGTGGGTCGTGCTGGTCGTGCTGTTCTTCTCGCTGAGCTCGGGCAAGCGTGGCGTGTACGTGCTGCCCGCCGTGCCCGCCCTCGTAATGGCAGCGGCAACCTGGCTGCCCGAAATCCTGCGTTTGCCGCGGACGCGCAAGCTCGCGTTCGTTCTTGCCGCGATCCTGGCCTCAGGCGCGGTGCTGGGCGCCGTGTATTTCGCGATCGATGGCCAGGCCAGTGCGCGGCTCGTTCGTGATTACGGCGTGGCTCCGCTGCTGCCGCTCGCCGTGGCGGGCGTCGGCGGCCTCATCGCGCTGGCGCTGTTCCGGGTGCGGGACGGCTGGCTCGCCTACGGCGGCACGCTCGCGGCGATTTTTACGACCGCCGGCATCATGGTTTATCCGCGCATCGACGACGCGCGATCGGGCAGGGCGTTCATGGCGGAGGTCGAACAGGCTGCCGCTGGCATCGCAGAACTCGGTCTCGTCGATGCGAAGGAGCAGTACCTGCTGCAATTGCGCCGACCCAGCGTCAACTTCGGCCATGCCCGCTGGCAGGAAAAGGAAGTCGAGGCGGCGGACGCCGCGGCCTGGTATGCCGCGAAGCCAGGGCGCGCGCTGCTCGTGCACCAGCAGACGCTCGAGATCTGTTTTGAGGGCATGCAGGCGCAGGAACTCGGCCGCGCGAATCGGCAGCACTGGTTCCTCGTGACCGGTGGCAATGCCGATCCTGCGTGCGTCGCTCGTGGCGACCTGCGTCGGGCCCGGCTCTACATTCCGCCGAATGCGTCAATAAATTCAGCGCCTTAGCTTGAGTTCCCCGGGCTTTGTGGCAGAATTCGGCCCGCGTCTACGTCGGTCGAGTCGTCGGCATTTCAATCTGCGACCGCGTTCGCGCCAGGGAGACCAGATAGCGCGATGTCGTCGCAACCCCCGCCGATCGAAACCGAGGAACAGGAAACGGCAGATTTCCTGGCCACACAGTTCGTCTTCGGCAATGGCGAGCAACCCACTGTCGGTCTCGACGTTCTCGTCACCAAGGTTGCTGTCGACTTCGTCGGCCTCACCAGCGAGGCTGGGGACAACTGCGTCAAGCGCAACCTCGACGCATTGCGTGAAGCGACCGGCGTGGACGCCATCTGCATCGCGCTGCTCGACGGCGAGCGCAAGATCATCGAGCGGGTGGCCGCGGCCACCGGGCTGGTCACGCCGTTCGATCCGCAGGTCATGAAGGGCGATGCTGCCGAGCGGTTGCCGGTGCTGAACGGCAAACTCGAGCACCTGCGCGTCGCCGAAATTCGCGACACGCTGCACCCGCGCCGCGAGCACGCAGTCGACGCGGCGCGCCTGGCGGAATTCAACGTGCGCGCGGCACTCGTCTGCGGCTTGTCGCTGAACGGCCGCGTCAACGGCTTCATCGCGCTGTTCTCGTCGCAACCGCGCAAGGAAGGCTGGGACGCCAACCTGCACCTGATGCTCAAGCTGGTCGGCTCGAGCTTCGCCACCGGCCTCGAACGCCTGCGCGTCCAGCGTTACCTGGCCAGGCTCGAAGAACGCAACGCGCTGTCGCTGCCTGCCGCCAATGACGGCATGTGGGACTTCGACGTCGAGAACAACACCGTCTATTACTCGCCGCGCTGGCGGAAGATGCTGGGCTACGACGAGCACGACGTGAACGTCACGCCGGACTGGCGTCGTCTCGTGCATCCGGACGACCTCGCGCGCGTCCAGGCGATGATCCGCGACCACATCGCCGGCAAGACGCCGATGTTCGAAAGCGTGCATCGCATGCGGCACGTCAAGGGCGACTGGCGCTGGGTCGTGAGCCGCGCGCAGGCGCGCGTCGACGCCTCCGGGCGCCTGCGCCGCCTGGTCTGCGTCGAATTCGACATCACCGAACGCAAGCTCTACGAAGACGCGCTGTTCAAGGAAAAGGAAAGCGCGCAGATCACGCTGCAGTCGATCGGCGACGGCGTCATCACCACCGACGGGCACATGATCGTCGAGTACCTGAACCCCACTGCCGAGGAACTCACCGGCTGGAAGTTCGAGGAGGCGCAGGGCAAGGGCGTCGACGAAATCTTCCGCGGTTTCCACGAGGAAACCTGCGAGCCCCTCGAGAACCCGCTGTCCGTGGCGATCCGTCGCGCCCGCGCGATCAAGTCGGTGCGTCCGACGCTGCTGATCAAGCGCGACGGCAACGAGATGTACATCGAGAGCACCGCCTCGCCGATCCGTGACGGTTCGGGCGCGGTCTGCGGTGGCGTGCTGGTGTTCCACGACGTGAGTGAAAGTCGCGAACTCAATCGCAAGCTGTCGTACCACGCGAGCCACGACATCCTGACGGGCCTGGTCAACCGCCGCGAGTTCGAGGCCCGCCTCGAGCGCTCGCTGCGCAGCGCCAAGGCGCGCGAGACGCAGTACGCGCTCTGCCACCTCGACGTCGACCAGTTCAAGATCATCAACGACACCTGTGGCCACAGTGCGGGCGACGCGCTGCTCGGGCAGGTGGGCGCGCTGCTCAAGACCAAGATCCGCTGGCGCGACACGCTCGCACGCCTGGGCGGCGACGAATTCGGCGTGCTGCTCGAGAGCTGCTCGCTCGACGACGCGCTGGTGATGGCCGAGCAGCTGCGCGAGACCATGCGCAACTACAAATTTGTCTGGGAAGAGCGGACGTTCCGCCTCGGCTGCAGCATTGGCGTGGTGCCGATCACCGGCGACAGCGAAGACGTGGCGACGGTGCTGTCGTCGGCCGACAGTGCCTGCCAGGCGGCGAAGGAGGGCGGACGCAACCGCGTCTTCAGCTTCCAGGACAACGACATCGACCTCATGCGCCGTCGGCGCGAAATGCAGTGGGCCGCGCGCATCAACAACGCGCTCGAGGAGTCGCGCTTCGAGCTGTTCCGGATGACGATCCAGCCGCTGCAGAAGCACGAACCGGGCGCGCACTACGAACTGCTGCTGCGCATGCGGGACGAGACCGGCAAGATCGTCTCGCCCGACAACTTCATCAACGCGGCCGAACGCTACGGCATCACGCCGCAGATCGACCGCTGGGTGGTCGAGCACGCGCTGCGCTGGCTGGTCTCCGAGGCCGACGAGCGTGAACGGCTCGCGCTGTGCTCGATCAACCTCTCGGGCCAGAGCCTGGGCGACGCGGACTTCCTGCCGTTCGTGCAGAAGCTGCTGAAGAACAGCGGTATCGACGGCACCAAGATCTGCTTCGAGATCACGGAGACGGCGGCGATCGCCAGCTTCTCGCAGGCCAACCGCTTTATCGCGGCTCTCAAGGAGGAGCAGGGCTGCAAGTTTGCGCTCGACGACTTCGGCACGGGCCTGTCGTCGTTCGGTTACCTGAAGCACTTCCCCGTCGACTACCTGAAGATCGACGGCAGCTTCGTCAAGGAAATCCTGCGCGACCCGATCGACCGGGAAATGGTGCGGTCGATCAACGAGATCGGTCACCTGACGGGCAAGCAGACGATCGCGGAGTTCGCCGAGAACGAAGAGATCATCAACATGCTCAGGTCGCTCGGCGTCGACTACGCGCAGGGCTACGGCATCTCGGCGCCGACGCGTATCCTCAAGATTGCCGCGAACGGCTGAGGGTCGTCGCGTCTGGTGCGTTCTGCGCTTGCTGCATTTTCCGGTCGATGAGAATTCTCAGGGCGAGCCGGAGGGGCTGTCGCGTCCGTGGTCTTTTCGGCGAGCGGAAAGGCAGACACGCACTTGTGGCAGGCGACCGATCCGGGGCCTTCCCCCGAGCTTGGAAAGGCAGACACGCGCTCGGGGGAAGGCCCCGCATCAGTCGCTTGTGCTACGCGGCGCCTGAGCTCGTCTTCGTGGCCGAAGACTGCGCACGGCGCATCTGTCGGCAGGGTACGAGACGAGCTGCTCAGTCGCGCGTGCTGCTGACCAACCACATCGCACCGGGCAGTCCCACGTTCGGCCGCCCAAGCCGTTCCAGAACGCAAGCTGGTCGGCGTTGGATTGCTCAGGTTCAGCCATGCGCGTAGTCCTTTGCGGCCTGGGCGGAGTCTACACGCCGCGCCTTGACACGCTCGCGCAGCAACACTCCGCTTCTATTCCCATCCTGTCGCAGGACGAGCGCTGGGTGATGATGCAGATCGATTACGGTGCAAGCAGCGTCTCGAATTCATCCTGGTGCGCCGCCTTTTGCGCCGTGCAGATTTGGATCGACTCGACCGCGCGCCTGAACTCAAGCTCGCCGGCGCCAAGTTGCCTGACCTTCGTCATCCCAAACGCGGTCACCTCGTCACGGGAGCTCGAATCGCAAAATGGCTCCAGCATCTGGAAAATGAACGGGTGCAGAAAGCCTGGCATCCGGCCGCTGAACCGGTCGAAATTCTCCTGCAGCCAATCCCATGACTGCTCCCGCGTTTCCGGTACGCCGAATTGCAGAAACATCAGCGTGAGCGCCGCGGAGGCCGGCACGTCTGTGTCGAGAGACAATTCCCGCGCTTGCGCCGCCGCGACTGCATCGTCATTCACTCCGAGTGCGAATGACGCGTGCTGGCGGGCAGTCGCATCATCTGCGGCCACCGCCCTCACCAAAGCCTCGAAGACACCCGGCGCCCGATCCTGTGCTGCCACCGCCCAGGCGCGGTCCCGCAGCCCGACGTCCAGCGCGGACGGATCAGTCAGTGATTTCACCGACGCTTCGCGCAACTGCTGCCGCAGGAGCGGTTCACGCGCCCCGAGGCCGACGAGGAACACGAGCGATCGACGCTGCAGCTGGACATCAGGTGTGTCCACGGCGTTGCCGGCCACGTCGAGCTTCGCCCCGATCGCCAACAGGCGTGGTCCGAAAATGGCCGCCAGCTTCGTCCTGAACGCGGCTCTCTGCGGGACGTTCAGCATCCGATCGTGAATCTCCAGCAGGTCGAAGCCGAGCTGGGTCGCAACCTGCCGATTTGGATGCGTTGCGAGCGCGGCGGCGGCGTCGAGCATCGTCTGCAGCGAAACCTTGCCCGCCAGGAACCCGCCTTTGACGCTGTCCGTCAGCACCATCGCCTCGCGGTCAGACAACCTGTCGGCGCGCTCCAGCAGCGCTCTGGAGTCCTGGTCCTCCAGTGCGAATCTGTAGTACCCCGCTCCGTCGGCGTTGGGCATCACCGCTACATCGGTGCCAATGTCCTGCGGAATCGGCATCGTCGCGGTTGACCCAGTCATCAGCGTACATGTCTTTCGAGGCGTGGAAGTCCCGTAGAAAGTGACGCAGGCCGGGATTTTCCAGGACTGCCCCTGCGTCATCCTGGTTCCGAGCGGTGCATATCGTGTCTGCGTCAACTCGAGTTGCGTCGCCGACTTGCGCTTGACGGCGAGCAGCGGTAAACCGGGCTGGTCAACGAATGAGCGAAACGCGTCGACGATGCCCGGCTGGCTGGCGGTCTCGGCCATGGCTGCAAAAAACTCATCTGAGGTCGCAGTCCCGTTCTGATGCTGGCGCAGGTGCCGCTGCACACCGCGCTGGAACTTTTCCGGCCCACCGTACGACTCGATCATCGAGAGCACACCGCCGCCCTTCTGATACGTGATCGCGTCGAACGCGCTGGCGATCTTCATATTGTCGTCAATGGGCTGCCGGATCGGACGGCCGACACTCTGGGAGTCTGCCTGCATCGCGAATAGCGTTGATTGCGTCAGGGACGTGTCGGGCATGAGGTCCGGCCGCAGCTGGCGCGCGATCTTGACGCCCATCCAATCGGCGAAGGACTCGTTCAGCCAGAGATCTTCCCACCAGCGTGGCGTGACGAGGTCGCCGAACCACTGGTGTGCGAGCTCGTGCGCGCCGACTTCGTAGAACCCGCGAAGTTGGGCTGGCGACGCGTTCTCGTCCAGCACGAGGAAAGTATCGTTGAAAATTATCGCACCCGCATTTTCCATCGCACCCAGATGAGTCGGGGAGGCGATCATGTCGAGCTTGGGGTAGGGAAACGGGATGCGGAAATAGTCCTCGAGGGCGAGCACGATTTCCGGCGTGTGCTCGAGCGCAAAGGCGAGCTTCGGGCCCTGGCCACGGGTGGCCACGACACGCAGCGGAATCGGCGCGCGACTCACGGTGTGCGCCGCGATCGGCGTGCCGTCGACAATGTCCAGCGGCCCGACCGCGAGTGCGACCAGGTACGTGGGCAGCGGAAGGGTCGGTTGAAAACGGTGACGGATGGTGCCGTTGCCAAGGGGCGTGCTGGTTGCAAGGGGAGCATTGGCGACGACCTTGTCTGTCGACGGCGCGATGACCGTGACCTCGAACGGCGTCTTGAATTGGGGATCGTCAAAGGCCGGAAATGCGCGACGTGCGTCGATCGGCTCCATTTGCGTAAATACGTAGGAGTCTTCACCGACAACGGCGCGGTAGAGACCCTCGGGTTCAGTGCGGAAATCGGCTGTGAAGGTCAGGTGCAACGTGCCGGAACCGGCGGGTGCCGCTTGTGGAAGATCCAGCCTCGCCACGCCGCTCACTGCATCGACTTCGGTGTACTCGAGCGGCAGTGTTTGCCCGCCGGCTCGAAACGTGGCGTCCTTGACCACCAGCCCGTGCCCGTGGAGCCAGATCCGTTGCGTCGGCTTCTGCAGCTGGACGTCAATGTCCACCTCGCCGGAGTAACTCGTTTCCCGCGGGTTGATCGCCAGCGTCAGAGCGTAGCGTTGCGGGACGACATCGTCCGGCAGGCGTCCACGCGGATAATCGCTCGCAGCGGCGGCCAGGTCGCTCAGAACGAATGCGCAGGACAGGAAGAGGAAGAAAGTGCGCGAGAGACTGCACGAGGCATCCATGCTGCGGCTCCTTGACGTCTGGTCGGAAAGCAGCGTGTCTCTGGATAGCGCAATTTGGTGTCGTGGGTCAACTGTGTGACGAAACGCCTCCGGGCCGCGGTTGCTCACGGCGGGTCCGACGCGACGTGATCGCCTAATCCGCGTACTCGAACCGCATCGACAGGTCGACGGCCTGCACGTGCTTCGTCAGCGAACCGACCGAGATAAAGTCCACGCCGGTCTCACCAACCGCGCGCATCGTCTCGAGCGTGACGCCCCCGGACGCCTCGAGCTTGATCGGCCCATGCGGATGCGAGCGATTGAGTGCGACTGCCGCCCGCAGGTCCGCGAGCGAGAACTCGTCGAGCAGCGCCATGTCGGCACCGGCGTCGATGGCCTGGCGCAGTTCGTCGAGCGACTCGACTTCCACTTCGATCATCACCTTCGCGGGCGATGCCTTGGCTGCCGCCACTGCGGCACCGATCGAGCCAGCCGCCAGGATGTGGTTTTCCTTCACCAGGATGCCGTCGTAAAGACCCACGCGATGGTTGACGCCACCGCCGCAGCGCACGGCGTACTTCTGCGCGTTGCGCAGGCACGGCAACGTCTTGCGCGTGTCGAGCACGCGGCACGGCAGTCCGCGCAGGACGTCGGCATGGCGTCGTGTGGCCGTCGCCGTCGCTGACAGCACCTGCAGGAAATTGAGCGCGGTGCGTTCGCCGGTCAGCAGCGAGCGGGCTGGGCCGGAAAGCCGATAGAGCAGCTGGCCCGGTTCCACGGTATCGCCGTCGGTCACGTGCCATTCGACGACAACCGCAGGATCGACCTGGCGGAACACTTCGTCCACGTACGGTCGGCCTGCGACCACCGCTGCTTCCCGCGAGATCACCTTGGCTCGCCCCATGCGATCGGCCGGCACCAGCGCCGCCGTGAGATCGCCGCTGCCGACGTCTTCCTTGATCGCGGCGGCGACGATCTCCTGGAGATCCGCGGGCAGGACGATCGCCGCGTCCGGGTCGTGGGAGCGGGGTGGCTGGGTAGTCGCGATCAGAACGGCAGCCCGTGCGTTGCCGAACCCATGCACAGCAGCATCGGAATCGAGAGCACGAAGTTCGTGCGCGACGCGAGCATGGCCGTCTTGCGCGCAGCGGCTTTCTCTTCGTCCGTCGCCGCCACGATGCCAAGAATCTTCTTCTGGTTGGGCCAGATCAGCACCCAGACGTTGAACAGCATGATGGTGCCGAGCCAGGCGCCGATGCCGATCACGAGCTGGTAGTAGTTGACGGGGTCGCTCAGCATCCCGAGCGCGAACGAGCCGTGGAAGTTGCCCGAGCGCGCGAGGTACCAGGCACCCGTGAGCCAGGTGGCGAGCGCAGCCCAGCGGAACCAGAACAGCGCCACCGGCGCAATGTACTTGCCGATGCCGGCGCCGCCCGGGCCGCCCTTGTCCGCTGCGGCAGCGGCGAGGCCAGGAATCTGCACCAGGTTGAAGTAGTAGAGCAGTCCGATCCAGGTGATGCCGGTCAGGATGTGCAGCCAGCGGGCCAGGCCCAGCTCATGGAACGTGGTCGGCGCGATGAGCAGGCTCAGCACGATGGCCGCCGCGAAACCGGTCGTAATGGCTCCGCGAACGGTGGTCAGTGGGTTCATGGGTACGGATTCCTCGGGAAAAAATCTTGTTGATACCGGAGCTTACCGCTCCCATGGCATCCTGGAATGAGTTTGAAGAATAGGCGACAGACCTTCATAATTCAACGTCCTGCGCGGCAGGCGCAGGAGGCTTCATGTCCCAGGTTGCACCAGCTTCACCGTGTTTGAACATCTGCGTGCTCGATGCCGCCCGAACTTGCAGCGGGTGCGGCCGCACGCTGGATGAAATCGCAAGGTGGGGCCGGATGAGCGCTGCCGAGCAGTGGCAGGTCATCGCGCGCCTGGAGCGTGTCCGTCAGCAGGAGGCCGCAACGGCAAGTTCCGTCCCCGCGAACTGAGCAAGTTCGAGGCGAGCGGAACGCCGGCTGCGTTCTGGTTTTTTGGCAAGGTCGGCGTGAGTGCCGGCGAACTGGCTGCGTCTTGCGGCCGAGAGGTAAGGACGTGGACGTTACTCAGCGGATCCAGGAACAGCTCAAGTCGAACCCCGTCGTGCTCTACATGAAGGGCACGCCGGACTTTCCCCAGTGCGGATTCTCCGCCTCGGCCGTGCGCACGCTCGAAGCCTGCGGCGCGGAGTTCGCCTATGTGAACATCTTCGAAGACCCGGAAGTGCGCGAGGCGCTGAAGCGCTACTCGAACTGGCCCACGTACCCGCAGGTCTACGTGAAAGGTGAACTGCTCGGTGGCTCGGACATCCTCACCGAGATGTTCCAGAAGGGCGAGCTGCAGCAAGTGCTGACCGAAGCGGGCGCCACGGTCAAAACGGCCTGACCGCGCGGGCGGGCCTGCCGTTTACACGACCTCGTCGTCGGCCTGGGGCGGCTCGAGCTGGATGAGCTGCGGCGCGCGTTCGCAAGCATCTTCGTACAGGCTGCGGAACTTGTTGCAGATGATGCAGAAGAGTGCAGCCGTGCGTTCCGCGTCGTAGATCGCCGAGTGCGCTGAATTCGGATCCCAGTCGAGACCCGCGGCCGCAATCGCCCGTGACAGGACTGTCTGGCCGAATGCGACGCCACCGAGCGTCGCCGTGTCGAAGCTCGAGAACGGGTGGAACGGGTTGCGCTTGATGTCGGTGCGCGCAATCGCTGCATTGAGGAAATTGAGGTCGAACGACGCATTGTGCCCGACGAGCACGGCGCGCGTGCACTCGCGCTCGCGGACTTCCTTGCGGATCTCGCGGAACAGCTGTGTCAACACTTCCTTCTCGGGCAGCGCCGGCCGCAACGGGTGATGCGGATCGATGCCATTCACGGCGAGCGAGGCCGGATCCATGCGCGAGCCATGGAACGGCTGCACGTGGAAGCGGTGCGTCGCTCCCGGGCGCAGTTCGCCCATCGGCGTCATCTCGATCATCACCGCGGCGATCTCGAGCAGCGCATCGGTCTGGTGATTGAAGCCACCGGTCTCGACGTCGACCACGACGGGCAGGAAGCCCCGGAACCGGTCCGCGATGCGCGGTTCGACGAACTCGTACGATTCGAAGTCTTCGGTCATGCCGGGGCCAGCATGCGCCATGCGAGCGTCGCGCCGGCGCGGAAAGGAACCAGCCGTTCGTTTGCCGGCCCGAAAGAGTAACTGTCCGGCACATTCCAGGATTCCTTGCGCAGGGTGAGGGTGCCGGTGTTACGGGGTACGCCGTAGAAATCAGCCCCGCGCTCGGACGCGAAAGCCTCGAGACGGTCGAGGCGGCCAGCGCTCTCGAAGGCCTCGGCATACAACTCGATGGCCGCGTGTGCCGAGAAAATGCCCGCGCAGCCACAGGCGGTTTCCTTGGTGTGCCTGGCGTGCGGCGCGCTGTCGCTACCCAGGAAAAATCGCGGGTCGTCGCTCGTCGCGGCCGCGAGCAAGGCTTCGCGATCCCGTTCGCGCTTGAGCACGGGCAGGCAATAGTGGTGCGGACGAATGCCGCCTTCGAACAGCGCGTTGCGATTCAACAGCAGGTGCTGCGGCGTGATCGTGGCGGCGACGCCCGCGCGTGCACTTTGCACGAATTCCGCGGCGATGCGCGTGGTGATGTGCTCGAACACCACTTTGAGGCGCGGTACGCGTTCGACGACACGGCTCAGCACGCGGTCGATGAAGACATGCTCGCGGTCGAAAACGTCGATGTCGCTCGCAGTCACTTCGCCGTGCACCTGCAGCACGAGTCCGTGCTCGGCCATCGCTTCGAGCGCCGGCCAGACCTTCTCGATTGCGGTCACGCCGGCGTCGGAATGCGTCGTGGCACCCGCCGGGTAGAGCTTGGCGCCGACGACGAAACCGCTGGCTTTTGCCTTGCGAATCTCGTCGGGCGAAGTGCTGTCGGTCAGGTACAGCGTCATCTGCGGTTCGAAAGTCAGGCCGGCCGGGACGGCTGCCAGGATGCGCGCACGGTACGCCGCCAGCGCGTCCGTGGTCGTCATCGGCGGCTGCAGGTTCGGCATCACCAGCGCGCGGCCGAATTGCCTTGCCGTGAAGGGCACCACGGCCGCGAGTTGCGCGCCGTCGCGCACGTGCAGATGCCAGTCGTCGGGCCGGCGCAACGTCAGCGTTTGCGGGGTCGGGTTCACGGCAGGGACCGCAACTGCCTGTCCAGTTCGGCGGCATCGCTGAGCAGGTGCACGGCGTAGCGCACCCCGAAGCCTGTCATCTCGGTGGGCACGTGGGCGAGGCCGCCCTTTCTTTCAGACGGAGCCAGGTCGACGTGCACCCAGGGCACGGTCGCGTCGACAAACTTGCTGAGAAAGCGTGAGGCCAGGATGTGGTCGCCCTTGCTGTCGAGCGTGCACTGCAGGACGTCAGCACCGGGGCACTCGAGCTCCGTGTCGAAGTCGTCGTCCATCGGGAAGCACCAGACGCGCTCACCGCTGTGGCGTCCGGCCTGTTGCAGCCAGTCGTGCAGGCCCGCGCGGTTGGTGAACGCGCCTGCGTAGCGATCGGTCAGGGCGTTGACGCAGGCGCCGGTCAGCGTCGCGAAATCGAGCACGAAACGCGGCTTTTCGCGCGAGGCAAGCGTCAGCGTGTCCGCCAGCACCATGCGGCCCTCGGCGTCGCTGTGCACGACCTGGATGGTCACCCCGTTCAGCGCGCGCACGATTTCCTGCGGGCGGAACGCATTCGGACCGATCTGGTTCTCGGTGATGGCGAGCCAGCAGTCGATCGGATACGACGCTTCCAGCCGTGTCAGCGCGAGCAGCGAGCCGACCGCGACCGAGCTGCCCTGCATGTCGCCGTGCATCGTGTACATGCCGCGATGGGGCTTGAGGTTGATTCCGCCCGTGTCGAAGCAGATGCCCTTGCCGACGAGCGCGATCCCTGTCGCGTCCTTGCTTGCCCCCGTGGGGCGCGGCTGCTTTGGCCGGTAGGTGAGTCGCACGATGCCCGCGCCACGGTGCGGGTTGGCACGCGCTACGGCCAGGAACGCGCCGGCACCCAGCTTCTCGAGCTGGTCGATGCCATAGAACCTGAACGACCAGCCTTCGCGGCGCGCGAGTTTCTGCAGCGCGGCACGATACGCCATCGAGTCGAGCACGTTGGGCGGCAGGGTCGCCAGCCAGCGCGCGAGGTGGTTTCCTGCTGCGATGGCGCGGCTGCGGTCGTACAGCGCCGAGGTCCGATCCGCGACGTGGATTTGAGCGAGATCGTGCGCCACGGTGGCTTTCGATTTCTGCTCGGGCATCGGGGCCGCGTGAGCGAGCACGGCGCTCAGCACGGCTTCGAGCGCGGCAGCCCGTTCGCCGGGTGCCGTGAATTCGTTTGCATGAATGTGCAGGCGTGCCACGCCGGGCTTGAGTATCTCTCGCGCCAGCTTGCCAGCCAGGTCCAGCCGCTCGAATCCCGTTGCGCCGGGCTGCACGAAGCCGACGACGACAAGGGTCTGGCTGCGATTGGGCAGCCGCGTCACGAGGATCGGCGATTCCTGGCCGCTGCGCTGATGCGCCCGCAGCAATTTTCGCCACACGGCTGCCTGTGGCAGCTTGTCGACCGCTTTGTCCTGCCCGGCCTTCTTTTCGAGCAGGACGACCGCGCCATCGGCACGCGACAGCGTCGCGTCCGACAGGACGAGCGGCTGCACCGACACGTCGATTTTCAGTTCGGGCGGAATCACTGCTTGCATGGGGAAAACCTTGACCCTGATCGGCCCGGACCGGATCATTGCCGGACGCATTCTGCGTGCAGCGCGCGAGCCGATTAAGCGCGCTCCGGCGCGGCGGCATGCTAACAGGCCGTGCCGGGCAAATCATTACCGCCCAGCGGCCGGCGTCGCGTTTTCGACACGGATGGAGACCTTGACTGATGTTCGAAACGTCCAAGATCGACGACGCCGATCCAGCCGAAACGCGCGAATGGCTGGAATCCATCGATTCCGTGCTGAAGACGCAGGGATCCGAGCGGGCGCACTACCTGCTCGAGCGCATCATCGATTTCACGCGCCGAAGCGGTGCGTACCTGCCGTTCAAGCCGAACACGGCCTATGTCAACACCATTTCGACCGGGCAGGAGCTCGAATATCCGGGTGATCGCGCGCTCGAACGCCGCATCGAGGCCTATTTGCGCTGGAACGCGATGGCCATGGTCGTGCATGCCAACCGGCAGAGTTCGGAATTCGGTGGACACCTGGCGAGTTACGCCTCGGCGGCGACGCTCTACGAAGTCGGCTTCAACCACTTCTGGCGTGCCCCGAGCGAGCAGCATCCCGGCGACATGGTCTTCATCCAGGGCCACTCGGCGCCCGGCATCTATGCGCGCGCGTACCTCGAAGGCCGCCTCAGCGAAGACCAGTTGAACCGCTTCCGTGAGGAAGTGGGCGGCGGACTGTCGTCGTATCCCCATCCGTGGCTGATGCCGGACTTCTGGCAGTTCCCGACGGTGTCGATGGGCCTCGGCCCGATGATGGCGATTTACCAGGCGCGCTTCGTGCGCTACCTCGAGCATCGCGGCATCGTGCCGGTGAGCGATCGCAAGGTCTGGGCCTTCCTCGGCGACGGCGAGATGGATGAGCCGGAATCGCTCGGCGCGATCACGATGCCGGTGCGCGAGAAGCTCGACAACCTCGTGTTCGTCATCAACTGCAATCTGCAGCGGCTCGACGGGCCGGTGCGCGGCAATGGCAAGATCATCCAGGAACTCGAAGCCGCGTTCCTCGGCGCGGGCTGGAACGTCATCAAGGTCGTCTGGGGTGCGCGCTGGGATCCGCTGCTGCAGCAGGACACCAAGGGCTTGCTGCGTCGGCTGATGATGGAATGCGTCGACGGCGAGTACCAGAACTTCAAGGCGAAGGGCGGCGCGTACACGCGCGAGAACTTCTTCGGCAAGTACCCCGAGCTGAAGGAAATGGTGGCCAACCTGTCCGACGAGGACATCTGGCACCTGAACCGCGGCGGCCACGATGCGCGCAAGGTCTTCAACGCCTACCAGGCGGCCACGAAGCACACGGGCCAGCCGACGGTGATCCTCGCCAAGACGGTGAAGGGCTTCGGTCTCGGCCGCACCGGCGGCGAAGCGCAGAACATCACGCACCAGCAGAAGAAGCTCGACGACGCTTCGCTGCGCGAATTCCGCGACCGCTTCAACATCCCGGTGTCGGACGAGGACATCGCGAGCCTGCCGTACTTCCGGCCGGCGGAGAACAGCGAAGAACTCAGGTACCTGCAGGGCCAGCGCAAGACGCTCGGCGGCTACCTGCCGCAGCGCAGTGACCGCGCGCCGCCGCTCAGGACCCCGGCGCTCGAAGCGTTCAAGCCCCTGCTCGAATCGTCGGGCGAGCGCGAGATCTCGACGACGATGGCGTTCGTGCGCCTGCTCGGCATCCTGCTCAAGGACAAGGAGATCGGCTCGCACGTCGTGCCGATCGTTCCCGACGAGGCGCGCACCTTCGGCATGGAAGGCTTGTTCCGCCAGATCGGCATCTACTCGTCGATGGGCCAGCTCTACACGCCGCAGGACGCGGACCAGTTGTTGTACTACCGCGAGGACAAGAAGGGCCAGATCCTCGAGGAAGGCATCAACGAAGGTGGCGCGATGTGCAGTTGGATCGCGGCGGGCACGGCCTACGCGAACCACGGCGTCAACATGGTGCCGTTCTACATCTACTACTCGATGTTCGGCTTCCAGCGCATCGGCGACTTCGCCTGGGCCGCGGGCGACATGCAGGCGCGTGGCTTCCTGGTAGGCGCCACGGCAGGCCGCACGACGCTGGCAGGCGAAGGCCTGCAGCACCAGGACGGCCACAGCCAGCTGGTGGCGACGACCATTCCGAACTGCGTCGCGTACGACCCGGCGTTCGCCTATGAACTTGCGGTGATCGTGTGGGACGGCCTGCGCCGCATGTATGCGGAGCGCGAGTCGATCTTCTATTACATCACCTGCATGAACGAGAACTACGTGCAGCCGGCGCTGCCGCAGGGTGCGGAGACGGGCATCCTCAAGGGCATGTACCTGCTCAAGCGCGGCGGCAAGGGCAAGGTGCGCGCCAACCTGCTCGGAGCGGGCACCATCCTGCGCGAGGTGATCAGGGCCGCCGAGGTGCTGGAGCAGGATTTCGGCGTTCCAGCCGACGTCTTCAGCGTGACGAGCTTCTCCGAACTGCGGCGCGAAGCGCTCGACGCCGAGCGCTGGAACCTGCTGCATTCCGACCAGCCGCCGCGGGTGCCTTACGTGCAGGAGGTGCTTGGCGAGCAGCAGGGTCCATTCGTCGCGGCGACCGACTACATGCGCATCGTGGCCGACCAGATCCGGCAGTGGGTGCCAGGCGCGTTCCACGTGCTGGGCACGGACGGATACGGCCGCAGCGATTCACGTGCTGCGCTGCGTGGCTTCTTCGAAGTCGACTACCGCTACGTCGTGCTGGCCACGCTCAAGTTGCTGGCGGACGAGGGCCAGCTCGATCGTGCCACGGTCATGAGTGCGATCGAGACGTTCGGGATCGATCCCGAAAAGCCGAACCCGGTGACGGTCTGAGCGCGGGGTGAGCGAAGTGGCAGGCAACGGGCTCATCGAAATCCGCGTCCCGGACATCGGCAACTACAAGGACGTCGAAGTCATCGAGGTCAGCGTGAAGGCGGGCGATAGCGTTGCCCTTGAAGGCACGCTGATCACGCTTGAGACGGAGAAGGCGACCATGGACGTTCCGTCCACGACCGCAGGCACGGTCAGAGAGCTGAGAGTGCAACGTGGCGCGCGTGTATCGCAGGGCGACGTCATTGCCGTCGTCGAGGCTACCGCGTCGCCTGTCGCTCCCGCGTCTCCCGCTCCTCCCATGCAAGCCGCAGGGGTCGTGCACAGCGCCGGTGAGGTCACTGCAAGCAAGCCCTCACCCCAGCCCGCACCTGCTGCTGCGGGAGAGGGAGCAAGGACGCAGGCGCGAGCTGGCATCGACGAGCCCGGTTTCGCTCGGGCGCACGCGAGTCCTTCGATCCGCAAGCTTGCGCGTGAACTGGGCGTCGACCTCGCGAAGGTCCAGGGCTCTGGCGACAAGGGCCGTATCACCGACGTCGACGTGAAGGCCTACGTGAAGCGGATCCTGACGTCCGGGGGCGTAGCGATCCAGGGCGGTGCGGCCCTGCCCCGCGTTCCCATTGTCGACTTCGCGGCATTCGGGCCAGTCGAACGCCGACCCTTGACGAGGATCCAGAAGATTTCGGGACCGCGGCTGCATGCCAGCTGGGTGAACCTGCCGCACGTGACGCAGTTCGACGAGGCCGACATCACCGAGCTGGAGCAGGTTCGCGCCAACCTGAAGCCGCAGGCGACGGAACGCGGTCTCAAGTTGACGCCGCTCGCGTTCGTGATCCGCGCGTGCGTGCAGGCGCTGCAGCAGTTTCCGCAATTCTGTGCGTCGCTCGACGCCGATGCCGGCGAACTCGTCTACAAGAAATACGTGCATATCGGCTTCGCGGCCGATACGCCCAACGGCCTCGTGGTGCCGGTCGTGCGCGATGCCGATCGCAAGGACGTCTTCGAACTCGCGCGCGACCTCGCGGATCTCAGCGAAAAGGCCCGTGCCGGCAAGCTCTCCGCCGCCGAAATGCAGGGCGGTTGTTTCACGATTTCCAGCCTGGGTGGGATTGGCGGCACGGCCTTTACGCCGATCATCAATGCGCCCGAGCTGGCGATCCTCGGCGTGTCGCGTTCAGTGTACAAACCGGTCTACCAGGACGGCAGCTTCGTGCCGCGCCTGATGCTGCCGCTCTCGCTTTCGTACGATCACCGCGTCATCGACGGTGCCGCAGCCGTCCGGTTCACGTCGTTCCTGGCGGCGGCGCTGAACAACGTCGACGGCCTGCTGCGGGCGATTCCATGACTGGCGCACGGCTCCCGGCTGCGCCCACGTTCACAGTGCGCCTGCCGGATCTGGGTACGCCGGGCGAAGTCACCGTGCTCGAGCTGCTGGTCAAGGTTGGCGATCAGGTCGAGAAGGAGCAGGCACTGCTCACCCTCGAAAGCGAGAAGGCGACGATGGACGTGCCCGCGGCGGCCGCTGGCAAGGTGTCGCGAATCCTCGTGCAGTCGGGCGACAAGGTGTCGACGGGCACAGCCGTGCTCGAGCTCGAAGGGACCAGCCAGATCGTCGCTGAGGAAGGCGGGGGGGCGCCGGTGGCCGCGGCTTCGGCACAGGCGACACCGCGCCAGAGTGAGCCCTACGGCGGTGAACCGTACCTCGACACCGTTCCGATCCAGCCGCTCAAGGCCAGTTTGCCGGCGGCGAAGGACGCGGCAGTGCCGGACTCGACACCTGTGGTTGCACCGTCGCCCTTGCCGACCGGTTTCGATTTCGACGTGCTCGTCATTGGTGCGGGCCCCGGGGGCTACACGGCGGCGTTCCGCGCCGCGGATCTTGGCCTCAAGGTGGCGCTGGTCGAGCGCTGGCCGACGCTGGGCGGTGTGTGCCTCAACGTCGGCTGCATTCCGTCCAAGGCGCTGCTGCATGCAGCAAAGGTCATCGAGGACGCGCGTGCGATGGCCGAGCATGGCGTCGAATTCGGCGCGCCGAAGATCGACGCTGCCAGGCTGCGCGACTGGAAGGACAAAGTGGTGGGGCGTCTGACGACGGGCCTCACCGGCCTGGCCAGGCAGCGCAAGGTCACCGTCATCCATGGCGTAGCGGTGTTTGTCGACACCCACGCCGTCAACGTGACTGGTGAAGGCGGTAACGGCCAGCGCGTGACTTTCGCGCACTGTGTCATCGCCGCGGGTTCCGAGTCGTTGCGGCTGCCCGGCCTGCCCGACGATCCGCGCATCATCGACTCCACCGGTGCACTCGAGCTCGACCTGCCGCAGCGCATGCTCGTCGTGGGCGGCGGCATCATCGGGCTCGAAATGGCGACGGTGTACGCCGCCCTCGGTGTGAAGGTCGATGTCGTCGAACTGACGGACGGCCTGATGCCCGGCTGCGATCGCGACCTCGTGAGACCGCTCCAGAAGCGCATCGCGACCCGGTACGAGACCGTGATGCTGCGCACCAGGGTCACCGGCATCGAGGCGCTCGGCGAGGGCCTCCGGGTCACGTTCGAGGGCGAGAAGGCCACCGAGCCGCAACTTTACGACAAGGTGCTCATTGCGGTCGGCCGCACGCCGAATGGCAAGCGTCTGCAATGCGAGGCCGCAGGCGTCCTGGTCAACGAACGTGGCTACATCCCCGTCGACCGGCAGCAGCGCACGAACGTGCCGCACATCTTCGCCATCGGCGACGTCGTCGGGCAGCCGATGCTCGCGCACAAGGCCACGCACGAAGCCAAGGTGGCGGCGGAGGTCATTGCCGGCCACAAGCGCTTCTTCGATGCGCGATCGATCCCGTCGGTTGCCTATACCGATCCCGAGATCGCCTGGGCCGGTCTGACGGAGACCGAGGCGAAAGCAAAGGGCATCGCCTTCGAGAAAGCGGTGTTTCCGTGGGCGGCGAGCGGACGCTCGCTGGCCAACGGCCGCGACGAAGGGTTCACCAAGCTGCTGTTCGATCCGCAGACGCATCGCGTCGTCGGTGGCGGCATCGTCGGCACCAGTGCCGGCGACCTGATCAGCGAGGTGGTGCTGGCGATCGAGATGGGAGCGGACGCGGCCGACATCGGCCTCACGATTCATCCGCATCCGACGCTGTCCGAAACGGTGGCCATGGCCGCCGAGGCGTTCGACGGCACGCTCACCGACCTTTATCTGCCGAAGCGCACGACCGCCAGGAAATGACCTGCGCGTCACAGGAGTTTGCGCAACGACTCCAGGTATTGCGCCTCGTCCGGCGGTAATCCCGCACGCTGCGCGTTCCACAGCGCCTCGCCGAGACGTTCAATCATGGCGTGCTCGGCGTCGTGCACGTCGCCGAGCCTGACGGCCAGTGAGCGGTGGACGACGGCGATGCCGGCCGGTCGATCCGTTGCAACCTGCTCGCGGATGGCGAGATGCAGCCCCATGTGCAGGAACGGATTCGTCTGGCCTGCCTCGGGGGTGTAATCACGGTCGAGTGCTGCCGGTCCCGACTCGAGCAGTTGCGCGTACTCCGGATGCAGCAGGACGACGCGGATGATCTGGTCCTCGACCGGCTCGACGGGCAGCGACTCGCGGTGCTTGCGCCAGGCCTCGAGGTACATGCGCCGCAGCGACGAACGGCCCTGGTCGTGGAAAAACGGCATCAGCGGCGGCCGCTTGCGGCCGGTGACGGCTTTTTGGGTGTTACCAGCGGCAGCATGGTTGGCAGCGGCAACGCCTTGTCCTTGCAAGCGCACAAGTCGACCAGCGGGCACCGCGGACACTCGGGTTTGCGTGCCTTGCAGACATAGCGGCCATGCAGCAGCAGCCAGTGATGCGCGTTGAGCAGGTACTCCGCGGGAATCGCCCTGAGCAGGCCGTCCTCGACTGCGCGCGGTGTGTCGCCGCGGGCAAGGCCCAGGCGATTCGCGACGCGGAAGATGTGCGTGTCCACGGGCATCGTGGGCCTGCCGAAGGCGCTGTTGAGCACGACGTTCGCCGTCTTGCGTCCCACGCCCGGCAGTTCTTCGAGGGCCTCGCGATCCGCGGGCACGGCTCCGCCATGGCGCTCGATCAGCATCCGGCACGTGGCGAGGATATTCTTCACCTTGCCAGGGTAGAGACCGATCGTCTTGACGTATGACGTCAACCCGTCAGCGCCCAGCGCGAGAATCTGTTGCGGCGTGTTGGCGACGGGGAACAGTTTGCGCGTTGCGATGTTCACGCTCTTGTCGGTGGCCTGAGCCGAGAGAATCACCGCGAGCAACAGTTCGAACGGCGTGGCATGCTCGAGCTCCGTGACCGGATGCGGATTCAACGACTGCAAACGCTCGAAGAGTTCGCGGACCTGCGCCGGTTTCACGATGCGGCTGCCTGACGCGCCTGGCGCCAGGCCAGGCCGAGTCCGAGCAGAATAAATGCGCCAGGCGGCAGCAGCGCGAGCAGAAACCCGTGCTGCTCGCCGAACAGGTGCAACCCGGACGTCGGCCCACCGGTGCCCAGCAGCGCGTGCAGGTCGCCGCCCAGGCTGCCGCGGCCGAGCACTTCGCGCACGCTGCCCAGCGCGACCAGCACGACGAGAAAACCGCCGCCCATCGCGAAGCCATCGAGCAACGCGTTCCCGACGGGCTGCCGCGAGGCGAAAGCTTCCGCACGTGCCAGCACCAGGCAGTTGGTGACGATGAGCGGCAGGAAGATACCGAGAGCGGCGTGCAGGCCGGGCAGCCAGGCCGCAAGCGCGAGCTCGACCGCAGTGACCAGCGCGGCAATCAGCAGGACGAACACCGCGATACGGATCTCGGCGGGTAACGACCGACCCACCAGCGAGATCAGGCCGTTGCTGGCGATCAGCACTGCCAGTGTCGCCAGTCCGAGCCCGAGGCCGCTGCCGAGCGACGTGCTGACCGCCAGCAGCGGGCATAGCCCGAGCAGTTGCACGAGCCCCGGATTCTGGTCGCGGAAACCGGCGCGGAGGATGGCGGCAGGCGTCATGGCTGAATTGTAGCCGGGGCGGCCGGCAACTCGTCGCCCAGTAACTCATCGCGATGACGCGCGAAGAACTCCAGCGTGCGGCCTACGGTCCCCACCACCGCGCGCGAAGTGATCGTGGCTCCCGTGTACTGGTCGAAATCGCCGTTGTCCTTGCGGACCCGCCAGCGCGCCGCTGCGGGATTGCCGAGGGACTTGCCGGTGAATCGCTGCATCCAATCCGACTTGCTGGCGTCGATGAAATCGCCAAGTCCGGGTGTCTCGTGGTGACTCACGGTGCGGACACCAAGAATCGTGCCGTCGCGCGCGACGGCGATCAGCAGGCGAATGGTCCCCGAGTAACCATCGGACGCGACGGATTCGAGCACGACTGCGACCGGTTGGCCGTGGAGACGGGCACGGTACGCGGTGACAGCTGCTGTCGTGCCCAGCAGCTCAGGATCGCGCAACGTCAGGGTGTCGGCGAGCAGGTCGTTGTCGTGCAGAAGGCCGCCCAGCACCTGGTCGAAGCGGGCAAGTTCGCGCGCACGTGCTGTCGCAGCGATCCGGTCGCGCGTGGCTTCGTGTACGACGGCCACGAGACCGAAGGCTGCGATCGCCGTGGCCGCCAGCACGATGGCCGCGCGCACGGTACGACGCGCAGGCGGCTCAGGGTTGCCGGCCATAGATCCTCGGCACGGTGTAGCGGTCGATGAACGGCACGGCGAGGTTCATCAGCAGCACGGCGAAAGCGAAGCCGTCCGGGTAGCCGCCCCACGTGCGAATGATCCAGGCGATCAGTCCGATCCCGGCTCCGTACCACAAGCGCCCGCGATCGCTCGTCGCTGCGGACACGGGGTCCGTTGCGATGAAAAACGCAGCCAGCATCGTGGCGCCGGAGAATGCCTGCAGCGCCGGTCCCAGCGCGATTCCGGAATCCAGGCCGTGCGCGATAAAGGACGGTACGAGCAGGCCGCCGAGCACGGCTACGGGGATATGCCAACGCACGATCCTGCGGAGCATCAGGTACAGGCCTCCCGCGAGCGCCGCGAGATTGATCCAGGCAAAGCCGCGTGCGCCGAGCGTCCCGGCAATGTCGTCGCGCCCCAGCAGTTCAGGCAGCGTGTAGCGCAGGTCGAGCCCGTTGCGAATCGAGTCAAGTGCCGTCGCCCCGGTGTACCCATCCCAGCGCGCCGTCAGGTCCGCGCCGTAAAAACCCGCGATCGACATCCGCGCGAGCTCGGACCAGGTGCGGGTGCTTTCGACGTCCATCGGCACGGGCCAGCGCGTCATCTCCGCGGGGAACGACACGAGCAGGATCGCGTAACCCACCATCGCAGGATTGAAGGGGTTCTGGCCGAGCCCACCGAAGACGTGCTTGCCGAGCAGCACAGCCAGCGCCGTACCGAGCGCACCGAGCCACCAGGGCAGCAGCGGCGGGATCGAGAATGCCAGCAGGAATGCCGTGACCAGCACGCTGCCGTCCTTGAGCGCAGGGGCTGCGTCACGATCGCGCCACCGCAGCGCCGCGGCTTCTGCGAGCAATGCCGTGACGCACGCGACCGACAGTTGCAGCAGCAACCCGGGACCGAACAACGCGACGTGAGCAATGCCTGCAGGTACCAGAGCGAACAGCACCTGGAACATGACGCGCGGCACGGTGTAACCGGCGATGACATGCGGCGCGGGTGAGGTGTCGAAGCGCATGTCAGTTCGTGTCGCCTGTGGAATCGTCGCCGGGTCGCCGTGCGCGATCACGGACGCTCTCGAATGTCTGCTGTTCAGCGGTCGCGGCCGCCTGCAGCCGGCGCTTGCGCAGGTCGTGACGTTCCCGTGCATCCGCTGCCTTCCGTGCCATCGCTTCGGCCTCGTGCAAGCGACGCCTTGCGTCACGAAAGCGGTGGGCGAGCGGAATCTGGCTCGGGCAGACGTAGTCGCAGAGGCCGCAATCGATGCAGTCGCGCACGCCGAGTTGGCGCAACGTGTCGTGAGCGTCGGCGAGCGCCGCCCGCAGCAGTTGCTGCGGCAGCAGTCCGACGGGGCACGCGTCGGCACAGTCGCCGCAGCGGATGCACGGCAACTCGACGGCGCCGAGCCGTGACCCGATATCGTCTCGCGTAGCGACCAGGACGCAATTCATCGCCTTGGTGAGTCCGACCTCGTCCGACGGCAAGGCACGACCTGTCATGCTGCCGCCGGCGATCAGGCGTAACGGCTTACCGCGATAACCGCCGGACGCGGCGATGAGTGCAGCGAGCGGAGTGCCGATCGGCGCGCGGACGTTGCAGGGGTGCGCGACGCCGCTGCCCGTGACGGTCACGAGGCGAGAGAGCATGGGCTCTCCACGCGTGGCCCAGCGTGCGACGGCCGCGGCGGTCGCCACGTTCTGGCAGACCACTCCCGCGTCCGCCGGCAGGCCGCCCGAAGGCACCTCGACACCGGCGACCGCGGTGATCAACTGGCGCTCGGCGCCTTGTGGATACACCGCGGGGACCACGGCGAGCGTCAACGCATCGTCACGCAGGCGTTCGATCGCCCTCGTCACGGCTGCGATGGCCGCCGGTTTGTCATCCTCGATCGCGATGACGCAACGCACCGTACCCGCCGCTCGTCGCAGGATGAGCGCGCCGAGTACGATGTCGTCCGCGGCGGAGCGCATCAGCGCGTCGTCACAGCAGATCCATGGTTCGCACTCCGCGCCGTTCAGCACGAGCGTGTGCGCACCGAGGTTGCGCGCAGAGGCCAGCTTGGTCGCGGTCGGAAAGCCGGCGCCGCCGAGTCCGGCGATACCCGCGTCGCGCAATCGCTGGACGAGCTCCTCCGGGCTGAGCGCAGCGGGGTCTGCGACGGGCCGGACGCTGTCGTCGATCCGGTCCGAGCCGTCGCCGTCGATCACGATGCAGACGCTGCGACCGCCCTGGACAGCGGCTTCGCGTGTCTCGATTGCGACGACGATGCCGGCGAGTGGCGCGTGCACGGCGGATGCAGACGGGTGGTCTGTGCGGGCGACGAGCGTGCCCACGGCCACGGCCTCTCCCACGGTCACGACGGGTTCGGCGCTGTACCCCGTGCCTTGATCGAGCGCGAGCACCACTTGCGTCGGCGGTGGCAGTTCGACGATCGGTGTGCCGCACGCCTGCTGCTTGTGCGCATCGAGCGCGAGGCCGGCGTGGAATGTGGAGCGGGCGGCCATCACGCTGCACGAGGCTGGGAATAGCGCTGCGACACGGCCGGGGCAGGGCGCAGTTCGATGCAGTCGACGGGACAGGGCGGCAGGCAGAGCTCGCAGCCCGTGCATTGCAGCGTGATCACCGTGTGTATCTGTCGGGATGCGCCGACGATGGCGTCGACCGGGCAGGCGGGCAGGCAGCGCGCGCAACCGATGCACTTTGCCTCGTCGATCCATGCCACCTGCGCTGGCGCAGGCGCGCCGAACTCAGGATCTAGCGGGCGCGGCGCACGATCCAGCAACGCAGCCAGTGCGCGTACCGTCACCTCCCCGCCCGGGGGGCAGCGGTCGATTTCCGCTGCACCGTTCGCGATGGCAGCCGCGTAGGGCCGGCAACCCGGGTAGCGGCATTGACCGCACTGCGTTTGCGGCAGCAGCGCGTCGATGCGCTCCACCAGCGAGTCGGCGTCCGGCTCGATGTGTGCGGCCGCCCAGCCGAGCGCAACGCCGAGTGTGACGGCGAGCGCCGCTGCCACCAGCACCGCAACGACGATCGCGCCGGGGTTCACCGCGCGCCCAGCCCGGTGAAACCCATGAATGCGAGGGCCATCAGGCCCGCCGTCACCAGTGCCACGGGCGCGCCGCGGAAGGCTTGCGGCACGTCGGCGGTGTCCAGTCGTTCGCGCAGTGTCGTGAACAGCAACAGTGCCAGTCCGAAACCGGCGCCGGCGCTCGCGCCGAAGACGAGCGACTCGAGCAGGCCGTGCTGTCGGTCGACGTTCAACAGCGCCACGCCCAGCACGGCGCAGTTGGTCGTGATCAGCGGCAGGAAGATGCCGAGCAACTGGTGCAGGAGGGGGCTCGTCGCCCGCACCATGATCTCGGCGAACTGCACGACGCCTGCGATCAGCAGGATGAAAACCAGCGTGCGCAGGTACTCGAGACCCAGCGGTACCAGCACCCACTGCCACAGGGCGAAGCTGAGGCCCGAGGCGATCGTGAGCACGAACAGCGTGGCAAGGGCCATGCCGGCCGCGGCTTCGAAGCGACGGCTCACGCCGATGAACGGGCAGAGCCCGAGGAAGTTCGACAGGACGAAGTTGTTGACCAGGCTCGCTCCGAGCGCGAGCAGCAGCAGCTCGGTCATGGGCTCCTCGTCGCCGGTGTCACTTCACCTTCATGCCGGGCGTCGCGCCCGCATCGGGGGAGAGCACGAAGATCTCTTGTCCACCGGGCCCGGCCGCGAGCACCATGCCCTCGGACAGCCCGAAGCGCATCTTGCGCGGCGCGAGATTGGCGACCACGACCGTCAGCCGACCGACCAGCTGCGCGGGTTCGTAGGCGGAGCGTATGCCCGCGAAAATCTGCCGCTTGCCGAGTTCGCCCAGGTCCACACCGAGCTTGAGCAGCTTGTCCGCGCCCTCGACGAGTTCGGCCGAGTCGATGCGCGCGATGCGCAGGTCGACCTTCATGAAGTCGTCGATCGACAGTTTTGCGGGCGGAGCGACGGGTTCCGCGGGATTCGCCGCCGCTTCCGGCACGCCGACAGGCTTCAGGCTCTCGGCGGAGGCAGCGAGCAGCGACTTGACCGCGGCCGGGTCGACCCGTGTGGCGAGCGGCTCGTAGGCGTTGATCGTCGTGTCGAGGAGCGGAGTGGCAGCGTCGGCCCAGGCCTGCGCGGGCAGTCCGAGAAATTTCTCGGCGCCCGCAGCGAGCTTCGGCATGACGGGCTTCAGGTACACCGCGAGCACACGGAACAGGTTGATACCTTGCGTGCAGACGGCCTGCACTTCGGCGGCACGCGCCGGATCCTTCGCCATGAGCCAGGGCTTCTGCTGGTCGATGTAGAGATTGGCGCGATCGGTGAGCGCCATGATTTCGCGCATCGCCCCGGCGAGATCACGACCTTCGTACAGCGCAGCGACGCGTTCGCCGGCCGCGGCGAATTCGCCCTGCAGGGCCGCATCCGCGAGCGTGGAGGCCAGCCTGCCTGCCGAGCCCCGCGCGATGAAACCGGCACACCGGCTCGCGATGTTGACGAGCTTGCCGACGATGTCGGAATTCACCTTGGCCACGAAGTCGTCGAGGTTGAGGTCGAGGTCTTCGACGCCGTCGCCGAGTCGCGACGCGAAGTAATAGCGCAGGTATTCCGCCGGCAGGTGATCGAGCCAGGTGCGCGCGGAGATCAGCGTCCCGCGCGACTTCGACATCTTCAGTCCGTTGACGGTCAGGAAGCCGTGCGCGAACACCGACGTCGGTGGCCGGTAACCCGCTCCGACGAGCACAGCCGGCCAGAACAGCGTGTGGAAATACACGATGTCCTTGCCGATGAAGTGATACACCTCCGCGGCGCTGTCCGGTTTCCAGTACTGATCGAAATCCCGCCCGGTGCGGCGGCAGTACTGCAACAGGCTCGAGAGGTAACCGACCGGTGCGTCGAGCCAGACGTAGAAGTACTTGCCGGTTTCGCCCGGGATCTCGAAGCCGAAATATGGTTCGTCGCGGGAAATGTCCCAGTCGCGCAGACCCGCGCTGAACCACTCGCCGAGTTTGGCTGTGACGGAGGACTGCAGGCGATCGCCGCTCGTCCAGTCGCGCAGCATCGGCTCGAAGTCGCCGAGCTTGAAGAACAGGTGCTCCGACTGCTTCTGCACGGGCGTCGTGCCGCTCACCACCGAAACGGCATTCAGCAGGTCGGCCGGCGTGTAGGTGGCGCCGCAGACCTCGCAGCTGTCGCCGTACTGGTCGAGCGCACTGCACCTGGGGCACGTGCCGCGCACGTAGCGGTCGGGCAGGAACATCTTCGCCTGCTCGTCGTAGGCCTGCACGATCGTCTCGCGCCGGATGTGGCCGCCCGCGACGAGCCGTCGATAGATTTCGTAGGTGACCTCGCGATTCTCGTCCGAGTGCGTGGTGTGGAAGTTGTCGTACGAGATGTCGAACTCGCCGAAGTCGCGGCGCTGTTCGGCGCCGACGCGCTCGATCAGCTGCTCGGGCTCGATGCCCTCCTGCCGGGCCTTGAGCATGATCGGCGTGCCGTGCGCGTCGCTCGCCCAGATGAACAGGCAGTCGTGGCCGCGCATGCGCTGGAACCGCACCCAGATGTCGGTCTGGACGTACTCGAGCATGTGCCCGACATGCGGCGCGCCGTTGGCATACGGCAACGCGCTGGTGACGAGCAGGGTGCGCTTGACGGGGGCGGTCATTGGGGCGGCAGGGTCCCGGTACGATGGACCGTCAATTATGCCAGTCGGGCGCCAAACCGTGGAGCGATGGTCCCTGCGGCGGATTCGGTACGTTTCCCGCGCCTTGGAAAGGCAGACACGCGCTTCGTGGCAGGCGTTCGATCCGGGACCTCTCCCAGAGCTTGGAAAGGCAGACACGCGCTCTGGGAGAGGTCCCGGATCGAACGCCTGCCACGAAGCGTCTGAGTCCGCACTCGCCATGGGCGAGCGCTCGCACGTCGCCGCAGCAGTGTCCGCTGCCACCGCACCGTCGGCGCATCGCAGCGAGTCCCGGGTACGTCTTCCGCGCCGCGTGTCTGCCTTTCCAAGGCGCGGGAGACGTACCCGGGACTCGCTGCGATGCGCAGGCTGAGAACAGTCGGTTTACGGCATCCTGCCGCTAGCGCGATGCAGGGGCCCCGTTCAACCCATGTCCTTGAACTGCTCGAACTGCGGCTTGTTCATGGCCTTTTCGTAAGCCGCCCGGCCGCTGATCACGCCCTTGTCGAACAATTCCTTGATCGCCGAGTCCATGACCCGCATGCCGTGGGCGGCGCCGCTCTGCATCGCGTTCTCGAGCTGGTCGAGCTTGCCCTGGCGGATCAGGTTGGAGACGGCCGGCGTGTTGACGAGGATCTCGAGCGCGGCGACCCGCCCGCGCTTGTCTGCACGCAGGATCAGCTGCTGCGAGATCACGCCGCGCAGCGACGTCGACAGCATGGTCCGCACGTGACCCTGCTTGTCGGAGGGGAAGGCGTTGACGATACGGTCCACGGTGGGCGCGGCGCCGTTGGTGTGCAGGGTGCCCATGACGAGGATGCCCATCTCGGCCGCCGTGACCGCGATGCTCATCGTCTCGAGGTCGCGCAATTCGCCGACCAGCACGATGTCCGGATCTTCGCGCAGGGCCGAGTGCAGTGCCTCGGCAAAACCCGGGCTGTGCAGGCCGACCTCGCGCTGGCTGACCAGGCAGTTCTTGCGCGGATGCACGAACTCGATCGGGTCCTCGATCGTGAGGATGTGCCCTTTCTCGCGCGCGTTGATATCGTCGATCATCGCGGCCAGAGTCGTCGACTTGCCGGAGCCGGTCTTGCCGGTCACCAGGATCAGGCCGTTGTTGACGCGGCAAAGGCTGCGCACGGCCTGGGGCATGTTCAGCTGCTCGAGCGTCAGCGCCTTCGACGGGATCGCTCGCAGCACGGCGCCGAGCCCGCCGATGTGCCTGAACACATTCACGCGGAAACGCGAGACGCCCGGGATGGAATAGGCGAAATCCGCGCCGTCTTTTTCCTCGAGCTGTTGCTGCGCGCGGCGGGTGATGAAGTCCATGATCGTGTCGCGCACGAACTGCTTGTCGAGCGGCGCGTCGCGCAGCGACTGCAGCTCGCCGTTGTGGCGGATGCGCGGCGGGTCGCCGGCGACGAAATGCAGGTCGGAGCCGCCGCGCTTGATCACTTCCAGCAGGTATTCATCGATGCGCCGCGGCGTGTGCTGGGGCGTTTCGGGATTGGCGACCTGCGTCGTGGTCTCGGTGGACATCAGAGTCCCTGCGTCACGTCGGCCTTGAGGATCGCCGTGCCTTCGGGCACGTAGCGGGCGAACGGCTTCTTGTCCATGGCGTAACCGAACGCGTCCTCCGGGTCGACTTCGCGGGCCTGGATGGCGGCGAGCAGCGCCTGGTCGAGTGTCTGCATGCCGGTTTCGCGGCCCGTCTGCAGCTGCGACGGAATCATGTGCGACTGTTCGGACGTGATGAGCTTGCCGATCGCGCGGTTCATGACCATCACCTCGCAGATAGCCTTGCGTCCGCGCAGGTCGGGCGTGCGCACCAGGAACTGGGTGACGACGCCGAGCAGGCTCTGCGACAGGAAGCTCTTGGTCTGTTCACGTTCTTCCGGCGGCAGCGCGTCAACGATGCGGTCGATCGTCTTGACCGCGCTGGTCGTGTGCAGCGTGCCGAGCACGAGGTGCCCGGTCTCGGCCGCGGTCATCGCCCAGCGCACCGTCTCTGCGTCGCGCAGTTCGCCGACCAGGATCACGTCGGGGTCCTCGCGCATTGCGGCCCGCACGCCCTCGGCAAAGGAGGGCAGGTGCGTGTGCAGTTCACGCTGGATCACCTGCGATTGCTTGCTGCGGTGGACGAACTCGATCGGGTCTTCGAGGCTGATGATGTTGAGCCGGCGCGTCTGGTTCAGGTGGTCGATCATCGCCGCGAGAGTCGTCGACTTGCCTGTGCCGGTGGAACCCGTGACCAGCACCATGCCCTGGTGGAAATCACAGAACTTCTTGACGACCGGCGGGAGATTCAGCGAATCGAGCGACGGCACTTCGTTCGGGATCGCGCGAAATACCGCGCCGACGCCCGTGTCCTTGTGGAAGACGTTGACGCGGAATCGCGCGTTGTCCTCGGAGACGTACGAAAAATCGACGTCATGGCCCTTCCTGAACTGCTCCTGGTGCGTGGGCGTCAGGATTTCCGTGACGTAGGTTTCGAGTTCGGCCTCGGCCAGGTTGCGGAACTTGATCGGCAGCAGGTCACCGTTCATGCGCAGCATCGGCGGCACGCCCACCGCGAGGTGGACGTCCGAGCAGCCTTGCGAGGCGCCGAGTTTCAGGAATGCGTCGATGCGCGCCAAGGCAGCCTCAGAGGTAACGTTCGAGCGCGGAGCGCAGCTCGTCCATGGTCTGGAAGCGTCGCGCCTTGTCCACGGTCATCGCCTTCGTGACGATTTCGGACAGGCCCGGCGGAATGTTCGGATTCACTTCGATCGGTGGCTTCGCCTTGCCCTGGACGTGCTGGTACATGACTGCCATGTGGTCGCCGCGGTGGTAGGGCGGCTCACCCGTGAGCATCTCATACAGGATCACGCCGAGCGAGTAGACGTCGGCTCGCTCGTCGACTTTCTTGCCCAGGATCTGCTCGGGTGCCATGTATTTCGGCGATCCGATCACATAACCGGTCTTGGTGAGCTGGGTGTCGCCCTGATGCTGCGCGGCAGCCACGCCGAAGTCCACGATCTTGAGCAGGCCCGTGTCGTCGATCAGGACGTTGGCCGGCTTCAGGTCACGGTGAATGATGCCCGACTGGTGGGCAACGGACATGCCGGTGGCGACGTCCATCGCGAAGCGGACGGCCTTTTCGGCCGGGAGCGGCTTGTCGCCGATCTCGTGGCCAAGCGTATGCGACGGGAAGTACTCCATCGAGATCGCATAGTTGCCGCGGATGAACAGAAAGTCGTAGATGCGGATGACGTTGCGGTGCGTGATCTTGCGCGAGTAGCGCAGCTCGTGCACGAACCGTTTCATCATCTCCTCGTCCTGCGAGACGTTCGGGTTCAGGAACTTGAGCACCAGCCGTTCGTCGACGACGGTATCTTCCATCAGCAGCACGGTGCCGAATGCGCCCTTGCCGATCTTCTGCAGGTATTTGTAGCGACCTTCGAGCACGTCGCCCGGCACGAGGGCGGAGATGTCGAGACGCTGTGCTGGCGCGGCCTCGCGCGCAAGGCCTTCGAAATCCGTCTTCTCGGCGAGCAGTGTCCGCGAGGGCTCGACCATGCGGGCCGCTCCCTGCTGCGCGTCGCGCACACCCGTCGAGAAGCGCGCGTCCATGTCCTCGACTGCGCGCATCGCCGCGTGGCTCACCGTGGGGTCGGCGGATTCCGAGCTGAAGGATTCCAGCCGCGCACGCACGGCATCGGCGGAATTGTCGTCCACCAGGCGCGCGAGGGCGGTGATGATCTCGAGCCGCGCTTCCTTCGACGCGGTCGGCAGCAACGGCAGCAGTTGCGGGATCACGGTTGGATTGCCGAGCTTGCCGATTGCGCGGGTGACCGTCGGCAGCGAGCGCTCGTCGTTCGCGCGCAGGAGGTCGAGCAGGGTGGGCAGGGCGCGCGGGCTGCCTATTTCGGCAAGCGCGTCGACCGCACGCTCGCGGACCCACCAGTCGTTATCGCGCGTGGCTTCGATGAGGTAGCCGATGGCGCGCTCGTCCTTGGTCTGGTTCAGGATCTCGATGGCCGCGCGGCGGACGTCCTCGTCCTGGTCGCGGATCAGTTCGAGCGCGGCCTCGATTACGCGCGGACCGCCGATCTTCGCGAGCGCGTCGGCGGCACGGCTTCGCACCCACCAGTCATCGTCCTTGATCGACTGCAGCAGCTCCTTCACGTGCGCCACCGTGCCGATCTCGTTCAGCACCTCGACCGCAGCCCGACGGGCATTCTCGTCGTCATCCCGCAGCACGGCGATCAGGTGCCGCATCGTGTCCGGGTGATTGGCCCGCACGACGGCGTCGATCGCCTTCTGCTGCGTCTCGACGTCCGGGTCGCGCAGGACCTCGCACAGCAGCCCGACGTCGACCGCGCCTTCAAAGTTGGCCAGCGCGTTCAGCACGGCCTGCCGCACGAACTTGTTGGTATCCTTCAGCTGCCGCTGCAGCGCCACGGCGACGTCGCGCTGATTGAAGCGCGCCAGGATGTTGATGATGTGCGTGCGCGCGATCGGGTCTTTGCCCTCGAGGCGGCTCAACAGTTCCGGGACGATGCTCGCGTCGGCGATTACGGAGACGATGCGGAACATGGCCGCCTTCTCGGCCGCGTCCTGGTTGTACGCGCGCTGCAGTACGTCGCGCGCATTGAGGCGCGCCTTCTGTGCGGTGAGGATGCCGACGACCGTGCCTTTCGGCATCGACGGCTGGTCGAGCAGACCGAACAGCAGGTTGGCTGCGTAATTGCGCGAATTGGACAGTGCGGTCGCGGCCCCGGCAACGGTGCGCTGGTTGCCTTGCGTGAGACCGCTGGCAACGGCCGGGAACGACTTGTTGTCGAGCATGGCCGTAAGCACCGCGACGAAACCGGCGGTTTCCCGGTTGTCGGCGCTCGCCAGTGCGTCGAGGATGCGAGGTATCGCCGACGGCCCGAGTCGCACGAGCCTCTCCAGCGACGTCTTGTGACCGTCGCTGTCGTCGGCCGCCTTGATCTCGGCGATCAAGCGGTCAGCGCGCAAGTTCGTGAAAAAGCTCATGGGCGACGTAAGTTGATCATCTGCTCGTCACGGGCGGGGACGGTTTTCCGTCCGGTGAAAGAGGTTGCACGTCGTTCCGTCGCCGTCAGTGGGGCGAAAGGCGACGCATTATGCCACGCGGACCCGGCGCCCCGCGGGCTGCCGGCCCGGCGCTGCACACGGCCTGTTTCCGCTACAATCCCTGCCCGCCGGCACATGCCGCCTCCACTGTCGCGACGGATTCCCGAATGCAGGACGATCGACTCGCCCAGGCGCGCCTCTTGGTTGCGAATTATGTCGAACCATATCTGGGGATGCCTCTCGGCGCGGCCAAAGCTGTGAAGTCCGTCCGGTTAGAGGCCGGCCGCCCGCTGGTCGAGGTCGAACTGGGCTTCCCGGCCGGGGCGTACGCCCACACGCTGGTCACCGAGCTCCAGGCGCTCCTGCACCAGACTCCTGGGCTCGGCGACGCCACGGTAACGGTCGGCTGGCAGGTCGCGACCCACGTCGCCCAGGGCCAGCTGCAGCCGCTGCCCGGCATCCGCAACGTGATTGCGGTGGCCTCGGGCAAGGGCGGGGTCGGCAAGTCCACGACTGCGGTCAACCTGGCCCTGGCTCTGGCGATCGATGGGGCTCGCGTCGGGCTCCTCGACGCCGACATTTACGGACCCAGCCAGCCCCGCATGATGGGCCTGCAGGGCGCAAGGCCGGTCAGCCACGACGGCAAGCGCCTGCAGCCGCTTGAGGCGCACGGCATCAAGGTCATGTCGATCGGCTTCCTGATCGAGGAAGAGCAGCCCATGGTCTGGCGCGGCCCGATGGTCACCCAGGCCCTGCAGCAGTTGCTGAACGACACCGCCTGGGGCGAACTCGACTACCTCATCGTCGACATGCCCCCGGGCACCGGGGACATCCAGCTGACGCTCTCGCAGCGCGTCCCCGTGAGCGGTGCAGTGGTGGTGACTACACCGCAGGACATTGCGTTGCTCGACGCCCGCAAGGGCCTGCGGATGTTTCAGAAGGTGAACGTGCCGGTGCTCGGCATCGTCGAGAACATGAGCACGCACGTGTGCTCCAGCTGCGGCCATGAGGAGCCGATCTTCGGCAGCGGCGGTGGCGTGCGCATGGCCGAGCAGTACGGCGTCAGCCTGCTCGGCCAGTTGCCGCTCGACATTCGCATCCGCGAAGAGACGGACGGCGGCCGTCCGACAGTGGTGGCAGAGCCCGGCAGCCGCATCGGCATCGCCTACCTCGATACCGCCCGCCGCACCGCGGCCAGGCTTTCCGTCGCCGCGCTCGGCGCGGCGGGTTTTCCCAGGATCACCGTCGAGGACACCTGACCGTGAGCATCAAGCCGTGAGTATCAAGTCAGACCGCTGGATCCGTCGCATGGCTACGAACTACGGCATGATCGAGCCCTTCGAGCCCGGCCAGGTTCGCGTCGTCGACGGCCAGCGCATCGTTTCCTACGGCACCTCGAGCTACGGCTACGACGTGCGCTGCGCGGCCGAATTCAAGATCTTCACCAACATCAACTCGACGATCGTCGACCCGAAAGACTTCGACCACGGCTCCTTCGTCGATTTCGACGGCCCGGTCTGCATCATCCCGCCGAACTCGTTCGCGCTGGCGCGCACGGTCGAGTATTTCCGCATCCCGCGCAGCGTGCTGACGGTGTGCCTCGGCAAGTCAACGTATGCGCGCTGCGGGATCATCGTCAACGTGACGCCGCTCGAGCCCGAATGGGAAGGGCACGTGACGCTCGAATTCTCCAACACGACCACGCTGCCCGCGAAGATCTACGCCAACGAGGGTGTGGCGCAGATGCTGTTCTTCGAATCGGACGAAGTCTGCGAGACCTCGTACAAGGATCGCGGCGGGAAGTACCAGGGGCAAAAGGGCGTGACGTTGCCGAAGGCGTAGCCTGCGGCGGAAGGGCGGGAAGGCTAGGAAGGCTAGGAAGGCTAGGAAGGCTAGGAAGGCTAGGAAGGCTAGGAAGGCAAGAGATGGCTTGAAGCCCCCGAGCTATCGCAGGTCCGACTTCCTTACCTTCCGCCCCTTCCTAGCCTTCCTGCCCTTCCTGTCCTTCCGCTCCCCTAGTTCGCCTGCCGTTGCAGGCGAACGAGCTTCATCTGCACTTCCGGGTTGCCCTTCCGGTACTGGATCGCCTGCACCGGCACGTAGCCCAGCGACGCCGCGTGCCACGTCTTTGTGACGCGGTTAGAGCCGGTGCGCTGACTCGCCCAGACCTCGGCTTCGACCTGCCCGTAAGGCGTCATGACCTGCTGCGTGCCCTCCGGCCAGTAGCGGTATTCGCGCAGCTTGCCCCCGGTGATGATCTTGAAGCCCTGCGGTTTCCGGCCAGCCAGCAGTTCGAGAATCATGGCCGCCTGCACGGACGACGTGTCGTGCGTGCCCGGCGTGAGTGGCAATGACACGGGCTTGCCCTCGAAAGTGCCGGTTACGGTGAGTGCGTTCCAGTCGAAGTCCAGCCGGACGTCTTTCTCCGAACTGCCCGAGCCGTCGTCGAAGTTGAACGACAGCGGGCGAATTCCGGCTGGGTTCACCTGGATCACGCTCTTTTCGTGCGCCTGCGAACTGATTGCGATACGGGCGAGCAGGGTCGGGAACACCCGCGTTTCGTACTGCCATTGGCCGGCCGCGGTTCCGTGCTTGAAGCTCGATTCGAGCTCGCCGCCGTTCAGGCCACGGTAGCTGACCTGGTAGCGGGCGGTATAAGGCTGGAGTCCTGCGGGGGCAGCGGCCTGCTCGCCCGCGGCGATGCATGGCGCGGCGAACAGCCACGCTCCGGCGACCGCCAGCGCGCACCAATTCGATACCTGCCGCATCACGTACCTTCCTTCGTTTCGTAGCCGCACACCACCGGTGCGTCGAGCCGCTTGCCATCCAGCCAGGCCGCCCCGTCGCGAAAGGCGAGGCGACCCGCCGCAAACCAGCCGACGCAGCGCGGGTAGATCACGTGCTCTTCGCGCAGGACGCGCGCCGCGAGCGAGTCTTCGTCGTCTCCCGGCAAGACCGGGACCCTGGCCTGTAAGACCACCGGACCGCCGTCGAGTTCGGGCGTGACGAAATGCACGCTGGCCCCGTGTTCACGATCGGCTGCCTCGAGCGCGCGACGGTGCGTGTGCAGACCGGCGTATCGCGGCAGCAGGGAGGGATGAATGTTGAGCATGCGGCCCGAGAAACGCAGCACGAACTCGTCGCTCAGGATGCGCATGAAGCCGGCGAGCACCACCAGTTGCGGCGCATGCGACTCCACGATGTCGCCGAGGGCGCGGCCGTAAGCTTCGCGATCGGGGAAGTCCCTGGGCGACAGCACGGACGTGGCGATGCCCCGCGCACGAGCCCAATCGAGCGCGCCGGCGTCCGCACGGTCGCTGACGACGGCCTCGATGCGCACGGGCAACTCGCCCGCATCGGCGCGTGCGGCGATGGCCTTGAGATTGCTGCCGCGCCCCGACACCAGCACGACGATGCGCAGCAGCGGGGTTGTGGCCGTCATTCGACGATGACGACCTCGCGACTGCCGGAACGGACTGCGCCGATCACGGCTGCCGTTTCGCCGCAGGCGCGCAGGATTCCGAGCGCGCGATCGGCTTCGCCCGCGGGCACGCAGATCGTCATGCCCAGTCCGCAATTGAAGGTGCGATACATCTCGTCGCGGGCGACGTTGCCGACGCGCTGCAGCCAGTCGAATACGACGGGACGCGGCCACAGCCTGGCATCGATCACAGCTTCGAGTCCGGCCGGCATCACGCGCGGAATGTTGCCGGTCGGACCGCCGCCCGTGATGTGCGCGATGTTGTGCACCGGCACCGACTGCTGCAGCAGCTGCAGCACCGACTTCACGTAGATGCGCGTGGGTTCGAGCAGCAGGTCGTACAGCAGCTTGCCGTCGAGTTGCGTCGCGGGGCCGGCGCCGCTCAGCGCGAGCAGTCGCCGGATCAACGAATAACCGTTCGAGTGCGCGCCCGAGGATGCGAGGCCGATGATCGCGTCGCCTGCACGCGTCCGGGTGCCGTCGATGATCTGGTCTTTTTCGACAAGACCGACGCAGAAACCCGCGAGGTCGTAATCCTCGCCCTC
>JAABQQ010000076.1 GCA_011391405.1 Gammaproteobacteria bacterium | reverse complement strand
GTACCGACTCTTCCGTGCGATGAGCGACGTCCTTGCTGCGCACCCGGATGCCGAGCGCATCCTGGTCGACATCCCCATCGGACTGCCGTCGAAGCAGTGCCCGGTCAGGCCGTGCGACCTGCTCGCGCGCAAGCTCCTCGGGGCTCCCCGCGCGTCAAGCGTCTTTCCGCCGCCAAGTCGCGCGGCGTGCAGGGCAGCCAGCGTGGCAGAGGCCCGACGAATCAACCTCTCCGAGGTCGAGCGGAGTCTGTCGGAGCAGGCATGGGGAATCTGCCGCAAGGTCGCCGAGGTGGACGCACTGCTGCTCGCGGAGTCGGCAGCTCGCAAGGTGGTTCGAGAGATGCACCCGGAGGTGTGCTTCTACGGTCTGAACGCGCGGAGACCCATGGCACACGCAAAACGCGCCAAGGCCGGCGTTGCCGAACGCCTCACGGTGCTGACGGCGCACGAGCCGCGGACGCGTGCGCTGCTGGAACGACTTCTTCGGGAGCACCGCAGAAAGGACGTACAGGCCGACGACTTGCTCGACGCCCTGGTCGGCTATGTCACTGCCCGAGCGGAAACAGCCGCGATCCAGCGCGTGCAAGGTTCGCCCGCCTGCGACGATCACGGAATGCCTATGGAAATGCTCTACCTCGTTTGAAACGATTCGGCCAGACCTGGATGTTCGGAGTCGCAGAAGAACCGGGCTTCGGCGCGTCTCCAGCCCCTGCGAATCGGTGTCCCGTTGGCCCGCGACGCCAACCGCCGCCATGATCCGTGAACCCGATGACCTCGGAAACGTGAACCATCCATGCCTCAACTGCCATCGCTGATCTGTCCGAGTTGTCACTTGCCGATCGCAGGTGTCGAATCCGCGGGCAAGGTTCCCGTGGCGACCCAGTTCGATGACTGCCTACGCCGCTGCGAGCCGTGCGGCATTGGTGCATCAAACGCCTCCGACAGGGGCGCGGTGACTTTCATACACCGCGACCCGCTCGGGAACATCCCGGTCGAGAGCCGCGAGGGCGCAAGCGAGGCACTGGCCCAGGCGCTCAACATTCGCAACCGCGAATCCAAGCGGCGACGCTTCGGCTTTTCCACCTCGGAAGACGCCGTGACCTGGGTGGTCTTCATGCACCTTCTGCGCTCCGGTCAATTGCTGGGCTCCCTGCGGCAGGCCGGATTGATTACCGACAGCGCCTTGATGGCAACACCGACCCTCCTCTTGTGGGGCGCACCTGTCGACGCCGGTGCCCGCGGAAAGGAGATCCAAGAGCGTTTGCGCGAGCTGTGCGCCGGCCTCCGTGAAGACCCAAATTCGTTTTCCGAGCCGGACGTGATCGTCGATTTCGGCGAGCACGGCGTCATGTTCATCGAAGTCAAGCACCAGAGCGGCAACGACCTCAAGCCTGTCGACTACGCAGGTTGGCCCAGGTATGCCTCGGTGGCGCCACTTGCCTGGCGGATCGACGACGTCAAAGGCTCGGGCTGCTATGAACTGGCCAGGAACTGGTGTCTCGTCAGACTTCTTTCCGACGGCCGTCCTGCGACCCTGGTCAACCTGGGTCCGTCCCGACTGTTCGGCGGTGCCGAAGGCGCACGCCTGGATCGTTTCGTGACGGCGCTGGACACCGACGACAGGTCACGTTTCGCGAAGGTCGCGTGGTCCGATCTCCTGACGCAGGGGCTCGCCGACGCGCCCGGCTGGTTTTGGCGGTTCTGTCGGGAGCGAGGCCTGATCGTTTGAGCTGCTGCGAGCCGGTGCCGCTGTAGGGGTGGAGCACGCCTTCGCCAGTCGTACAAGCGCAAGGAACCCATGCACTCGCCCGACGGGGCGGCTCTACGCGGCCGCCATCCGTTCGCCACCGCCAAGCCACCAGAATTAACGGGCCTTGCGCCGAGCTTCGTAACGCGCTTTGCTTCGGCTCGTTGAAGCATCACGGTGTTCGCTCAACACTTGCAGTGCTCTTTGCGGACATCGCGTCTGCACAGCCTTCATCGGCGGGCCTGCTCGCCCTGAAGTCCAGCTTCGCTGGCGTCGCAGTCGTTACCTGCCTTGTGGATCCCCGGCCTCGGTCGGGTCCGGCCATGCCCATGGCCGAGTGTTCCGTTCAGCCGTCAGGCTGATCTGTGTGACCCGCCACGCGACCCTCGGGTCGAGTGGCGACCCGCATGCCGTGGATGCCATCGCTTTGCGCGATGGCTGACATCGGCATCGAGCGAAGGCCCTGTCCTCAAGGACCCTGGGCCTTCTTCCTGTGCGTGCCACCCGGCGCGCCACCGAGCCGCTTTGCCGTTCGCGGTGGAGCATCCCAAACGGGGAACCCCATGTTCCCCGCCAGGGATGGGCGTTCCTCTTCCAACCGAAGGAGAACCCCATGCTCGCAGTCCCTGCGAACCGAGACTCGCGCCCCGTCGGTGTGTTGCTGGGTGGCTCCGGGCTTGCCCGGATGTCCACTCTGCGCGCGCCCGTCGTTCCGGCGCTGTTGAAGCCATTGCCCTGCGCCCTCGGGCGGTCCGGCATGGCACGTGAGCAACGCATCGCGGCATGCTGACCATGGTGGTCAGCCTCTACCGCAGACGCGTTGCGGCCACCGTGATCGAGCTGGCCAAGGACGACCCGTCCCTGGTCAAGGAAGTGATCGCCCGTCTTCGAGCGGCGGGCGAGATCGAGCTCGACGACCTGGTCTATCTGGACCGGATCGCCGACCGCTGGATCAGCATTGCCGAAGGCAACAGGCACAAGGCCAGGTCAGCGCACCCGCGTTAGTCGCGCGGGCAAGCGGACACCCTTGGTCCTGGCCAGTTCCGCTGCAATCTTGTCCAGCAGATCGGGGCGTTTGTCGTTCAGTGTGTCAGCCCAGCGGGTCAGCACCTGTTCGACATCGTCCTGTGTTCGCGCCCCGTCGAAGTCGAGTCCGAGTTTTCGGAACCCCTCGATTTCGTCGGGCGTGAACCGTAGGGTGTGACCTGCGCGAATCATCGTGTGGGCACTCGTCAAGGGCGGCGGCGCAGCTTAGCGCCATGCCTTCTGCCCGTCATCCAAGCAACCCCCAGGGAGTCCACCGTCTCCCCGTTCGGGGACTGGGTTTCCCTTTGTTCACCACTGGAGAACCACCATGTCCCCTGAGAAACCCCGCCCTCGCGCAAAGCGCTGTGGCATCGAGTTCGAAGAAGAGCGCGCCTGGGTCGGCTTCTACAAGCGTGTCGGCCGCGACCCGGCCATCGCCGCCGAGGTCATGGCCCAACTCGAGGCCGACGGCGACATGAAGCGCACCCACTTGGCGCTGTACCTCTGCTGCAAGGAATCCTTGCGGGTGCACAAGGCCCGGCAGGCGCGCAACAAGCGGATCGGCCAGTTCGTTCGTGGACTGGGCCATGCGCTTCTCGTGCGGCCGATGCTCGGGCTGCGTACGCGGTTGCGCCATGGCGGCGACATCGCCGTCGAGTGTCTGCCTGACACCAGGAAAGAACCTGCTTTTCAGCAGGTCCGCCGACTGGGCCGGGACGCCGAGTTCGCAGCGGCTCAAGCCTCTTTCGAACAGCAAGGCAGTTCGACGGTGGCCGTCACGACGACGGCCGACGCGTCAGGAGTCCCGAAACAGTCAGCTGCGGCGGCCTGAAAACGCTTGCAGAGCAACGTGCCCGTGGGCACGTTGTTCGAAGGAGCGCCCGTAGTACGCTGCCTGACGACACTGGGCAGCTTCGCGGTCGATGAGCCAGTGCAGGAAGCGGGTCTCCTTCGACACGCCCCAGTAGTGCACCTTGCAGCGCGCGATGTAAGCCTCCAGATCCTCGATCGTGCGGATGCCCACCGGCTCGATGTCGGTGATCTTCAAGAAGCGCTCGACCTCCCGTCGAGAGAGGCGGATCTGTGAGCCCAGGCGGATCATGGTCGGTCGGTCGGTTTAGTGCACTGCCGATCATCTTGGCCGGAAATCGGCGAGCTGGCGCAACGGTCGGACCAGGCGTGAACGAAATTTCTGCAGTGATCCTGGAGTGACGCTGCAGTGCCATTGGCGCCGGTCAGACGCCTCAAATCCCGACGACGACGTCGGAGATTGGCAACAGAACCAAAGCGCCAATTCCCCGACAGCTGGGCACCACCCCGAAGCCGGCTTGATTGCCACCGGTTGAGCCAGGCTCCCTGCTCGCCCGCTTGAAAGTTGCCGCCTGTTGGATCAGACTTATTAGGCTTTGTTGTACTCACTCTTGGAGTGCTGTCCGGCGAACATGCCGGCGTCGCAGTCGATACCTGCCTTTGCAACCGTGCCGACACACCCGTCTGCACTTCCTTCCCGCGCGGGGACCTCGTCCCCAGCGGGAGCGG
>JAABQQ010000075.1 GCA_011391405.1 Gammaproteobacteria bacterium | reverse complement strand
GTCGTCCGGGTCGACCTCGACCATCGTCAGCACGGTGGCGAACGGCGTTTCATCCGGCAGCAGGTTGCCGAGTTCCTGCTCGATCATGTAGCCGATCATGCCTTCTGTTTCGGCACCGAGCACGTCCAGCGGGAAGGCTTCATCGGGCTGGTAGGCCGCGCCCTGCAGGGCGAGCAGGCCGATCTGTGGCCCGTTGCCATGGCTGATGACGATCTGGTGCGTCCGGGCGAGCGGTGCAATCGCCTCGGCGGCGACACGCACGTTGGCCCGCTGTACCTCGGCGGTCATCGGCTGGCCTCGTTTCAGCAGGGCGTTGCCGCCCAGGGCGACGACGATGCGCATGGCTCAATCTTCCACAGTCGCAGTGAACAGGTATTTGCAGTTCTGCAGGGTGTGGCCCTGAACGGCCAGTCGCGAACTATTGCGAAGAATGAAGTTCATGGAAGCGTTCTCCCGGGGAATGAAGGGTGATCAGGATCAATACGCCGGGTCGCGCGAGATCGGGCAGGTCATGCAGTGTCCGCCACCGCGACCGCGGCTGAGTTCGGCGCCGCGGATCGTGATGACCTCGATGCCGGCCTTGCGCATCAGCGTGTTGGTATGCGTGTTGCGGTCGTAGGCCACGACCACGCCGGGCTCCAGCGCGACGACGTTGTTGCCGTCGTCCCACTGCTCGCGTTCAGCCTCGTAGGAGTTGCCACCGGTGACGATGACCCGCAGTCTCTGCAATCCCAGCGCATCCTTGACGACATCCAGCAGGTGCGTGTCTTCCTTTCGAATTTCTATGCCGCCGGCATCCTGGCGGTAGAGGCTGTAACAGCGTACCTGGTCTGCCACCTCGCGGAATACCGTGACCGCGTCGCGGTCGAGGAAGGTGAACACTGAGTCGAGGTGCATCACTGAGCGACGCTTCGGGATCTGGCAGGTGATCACGCGCGTCGCGGCGCCGTGCCTGAAGAGTTCTCGCGCCACCTGCACCACTGCCTGGCGGGTCGTGCGCTCGCCCATGCCGATCAAAACCACGCCTTTGCCGATTGGCATGACATCACCGCCCTCTATCGAGGCGCTCGCGAAATCCTCGTCGGAATCGCCCCACCAGATGCGAAAGTCACCGCCCGCGAACACCGGGCTGAATTTGTAGACGGCGCGCAGCAGCAGGGTTTCTGGCTTGCGCGCTGGCCAGTACATCGGATTGCAGGTGACACCGTTATAGATCCAGCAGGAGGGGTCACGCTGGAACAGCGTGTTCGGGATCGGTGGCAGGATAAAGTCGGTGTCGCCGAAGGCTTCGACCAGAGAATTCACGCCGGCGGCCTTTGGCAGTTCGGCATTCGCGATGCCGCCGATCAGGTGCTTGGCGAGCTGCTCGGCCGGCAATTCGTCGAGCCAGGGACGGATCGCTTCGGCCGTGACCGGGCCGACGGCATTCGCGGTGATGCGGCGGTCGAGGACGAAGCGGCGACCCTCCGGCACGTCGAGCGCCTGGGCGAGCAAGTCGTGGAGTTCGAGCACTTCGACGCCGCGCTCCTGCATCTTGAGCACGAAATCGTAGTGATCCTTCTGCGCCTCGTGCACCCAGATGACGTCGTCGAACAGCAGATCGTGGCAGTTCTCAGGCGTCAGGCGCTGATGGGCCAGGCCTGGCCGGCACACCATGACGGTTCGCAGCTTGCCGACCTCGGAATGGACACCAAAGTTGCGCATTGTCAGCCCTTCAAGTCAAAGCAGAATACGGTGGGTGATCGCGCTGACCTGAATCAGGCGGGTGCTTTAAAAAGCATAGGATGCGTAGAGCATGCCGAGTAGCCAGTTGTCGTCTCCGCCCACCCACTGTTCGGCCGCCTTGCCCGGGAACAGCACGCCGGCGACACCGATGACATAGACCTTGTCGGTCGCCTGCCAGTCGACGATCAGGTTGACTTCGTCGCCCCAGTCGTCGCTCGTCACGTCACCGGCGAGCGCGCTCGGTTCGTCGAGCGTGAAGTTGTAATAGATCAGGTTCAGCGTGACTTTTTCGCTTGGCTGCGCCTTCGCCCGGAGCATGTGGCTCTTCAGGTTGCCGTTGCCGAGCGGATAGTTGCCGGTGATCTCGCCCTGGAACCAGGTGCCATAGTCCGTGTAGCCGTAGGCGATCCCGCGGAAGTTTTCATTGCGGGTGGTGTCGGGGTCGTCGCCGTCGAACGTCGCGTAGCGGTAGCTGAACACCGGCGACCATGGCAGGTCCTTCGCCTCATACGCGGCCTGGGCGTACCAGCCATCCGCCCTGATTTCGTCGCTGGTCTGGTGCACGTATTCCCCGCTCAGCGTCAAGGCGGGGAGCGGCTTCCAGGTGGCGCGGCCCGAATAGACATCGAGCTTGTCCAGCCCCGGAATGTTCGCGTCTGCCAGCAGGTAGGTGCCGCCCAGGGTCAATTTGTCGCCGAAGTGGTACTCGAAGTTGCCGCCCGCGACATCGCCCTCGATCCCGCCGCCACGCGGCTGGTTTTCGAGATAGAAGGCTTCGGCCAGCATTTCCTTGCTCGCGATGCGTGCAATGGCGGAATTCTTGAATGCCTTGCGCATCCCCAGATACCAGCCGCCGCGATCACCACCGTCGCCGCCGCCGTCAGCGATCAGCAGGCCGGTGCCGATCGTGTAATCCTGCCGACCGATCGCGATGGAAAAGACGTCGTCGGTGAGGCCGGGGAAGAGATCGCTCATCCGCCAGCCGACATGGCCCTGCTCGATGCTGAGGTCATCGGTGTCGTCCGCCCCGACCGTCAGGCCGCTGGCGTCATCGCTGAAGGTATTCGTATAGACGGCACTCAGCTTGCCGAAGAAGGTGCCCTTGCCGAGCGGCGCCTCCAGCGAGAGCTGCGGCTCGAAACCCAGTTCCATCCAGGTGTCGGTATCAGCGCCGAGAAAGGACTCCGATTCACCGAACCACGAGTTGTTGTTCGCGAACCCGACGGCCATCAGGTCGGCGTTGAACACCAACTGGGTGCCGTTCTGATTGTAGAGCTCGTATTCGGCGAGCGCCACAGAGGCGAACAGCCCTGCGCTGGCGGCCAGCGCTGCGCACAACAGTGATTTCGACTTCATGCTCACGTCCTCGTTCTTCTGGCCGAGATTCTCTATGGAAAATCAGTCACTTCGAATCGCCAGACACGCAAGAGAGGAGCAGGCGACCCCGTTGACCCGGAAGCCGGCCACATGCATTTAACCCATCAGCGAACTATACGTTGTCACGGCAAAGTGACAGCACCGGCGTTGAGGATAGTTCGACTGGATTGATGCGGGAAATAGGACTTTGGTGCACATGTCTCGTCATCGGACTGAAGTGCGTGTGGCGTCGATTCGGAAGGGCTGTCGATGGCGGGGCCACGTTTGGCGGGCACCCGAAGCCACTGCGCCTCAGGTCGTTTGCGCGGTCAGCACCATGTACGCAACGCCCGTTCCGTAAGTGACGAGCTTGGCTTGCAGCGGCGCCGAGGGCGGCACGGCCCGAAAGCCGTAGCGCTCCCAGTAGGACACCGAGTTTTGCACGGCAACGAGGCTGGCGCGATCAAGGCCCAGGAGCCTCATCTGCGTCAGACAGGCTTCCACCAGGGCGCGCGCTGCACCGGATCTTCGTGCGTGCGGTGCCACCGCAAGGTCATGCAGATAGAGGCAGTCGGGTGATGGGGGCAGGCGACATGTCGCGGAATTCAACGCGGGCGGGTTCGAACATTCCCAGGGCAGGGCGATCAGGTAGCCAATGACGTCACCCTCGATCGATGCAATGAAGCAGGTCGACTGCGACGCGCTGAGCTTGGCGTGGAGAGAAGCATCGGATTCGGGCGTCACCGCCGTGTAGCAGACGGCCTGGATCTCCAGCACGGCCGGAATGTCGGCCTCCGCCATGGTCCGAATTTCCATGCGCGGGTCGTGCCGGTTCAGTACCGTTTTTCGAAGAGCGGCGAAGAGGGGGCACGGGGCACGACTTCTCCCATGTCGCGGGCCCGCTTGCTGTCCTCGGACAAGGATTCGTAGTATTGATTGCGAATGGCCCGCTCGGTCTCCAGGTCATCAAGGGGGACCGTCGACGGGGCGGTGGTGGCAAGGCCACCGTTGCCGGCAGTGGCGCTGTCATAGCCTCGGGTGGCTTTGAAGGCCGCGTCGACCCGACGTTGCAGCGCGTCCTTCACTTCGGGCAGGGTGATGGCGTTGTCCTGGTTGCGGTCGATCTCGTCGAAGAACTCCGGCATGCGCGGGAACTCGGCGTAGGCCTCCTTGCGCGAGAGCTGGCCGTCCGTGTTCGCGTCCGCCTTGTGAAAGCGTTGTTCAAACTTGACAGGGTCGAACGG
>JAABQQ010000074.1 GCA_011391405.1 Gammaproteobacteria bacterium | reverse complement strand
GGCCTCGCACTCCACGCACAAATCGTAGGCCGGGCGTTGACCGGGACGACGGCACAGGACGCACCGGGGCGGCAGCACCCACCCCGTCCAGCGATCGAGTGTCGTGTAAACCTGGCTGCGGCGCATTGGTTGACAGCTGCAACCGGGGTCCGAATACTGCCCGGACGCTCCTCCGCACAGCGTGGGCTGCCTGTTGGCCCAATGCTCGCGCTGTTTCTGCCTCATTCGTCGAGATTTGCACCATGACCTCGCCCGACCTCAGCCTGCTCGGCACCGTACGCACCGACTGGACGCTCGAGGAGGCGCGCGCGCTCTACACGGCGCCGTTCAGCGACCTGCTGTTCCACGCCCAGCGCGTGCATCGCGACCACTTCGTGCCGAACCAGGTGCAGGTCAGCACCCTGCTGTCCGTGAAGACGGGCGCCTGCCCGGAAGACTGCAAGTACTGCCCGCAGAGCGTGCGCTACGACACGGGCCTCGACAGCGAGCAGTTGCTCGACGTGAGCGTCGTTGTCGAGGCTGCGCAGGCTGCAAAAGCGAACGGCGCCACCCGGTTCTGCATGGGCGCGGCCTATCGCAACCCGAAGCCGAAGCAGCTCGCGCAAATCAAGCGCATGGTGCAGGAGGTTCGCGCGCTGGGTCTCGAGACGTGCGCGACGGCAGGCATGCTGACACCGGCCCAGGCGCGCGAACTGAAGGACGCGGGCCTCGACTACTACAACCACAACCTCGACACCTCGCCGGAGTTCTACGGCGAGATCATCACGACGCGCACCTATCAGGATCGCCTCGATACCTTGCAGGCCGTGCGTGACGCTGGCATCAGCGTGTGCTGCGGCGGCATCCTCGGCATGGGCGAATCCGAGACCGATCGCGTCTCGCTGCTGCACACGCTCGCGACCTTGCCGCAGCATCCGGAGAGCGTGCCGATCAACCAGCTGGTGCAGGTGCCGGGCACGCCGTTGCACGGCCTGCCGGAACTCGACCCGCTCGACCTCGTGCGTGCGATTGCGACGGCACGGCTGCTGATGCCGAAGTCGTACGTGCGGCTGTCAGCAGGTCGCACGGATATGAGCGATGCCGTGCAGGCGCTCTGCTTCCTCGCCGGCGCCAATTCAATTTTCTACGGCGACCGCCTGCTGACCACGCCGAATCCCGGCCGCAGCCACGACGAGCAGCTGTTTCAACGGCTGGGCCTCGTGCCGGAGCAAGCCGCCGCCGTCGCCGGCTGAACGAGCGACGCGCCGATGTCGCGCGCCGACGTCACGCTGGCGGAAAAACTGGCGGCACAGGCTGCCGCCGGACGGTCACGCCGACGACGCACGGTCGAAGCGCGTGAACCGGGTGGCGTTCGCGTCAACGTCGAAGGACGCGAGTGCCTCTCCTTCTGCAGCAATGACTACCTGGGGCTCGCGGACCACCCGCGGATCGTCGCGGCATTCTGCGAGGCTGCGCGCCGGTGGGGCGTGGGCAGCGGTGCTTCGCACCTCGTGAGCGGTCACGACGCCGAACATCACGTGCTCGAAGAGGAACTCGCCCGGTTTGTCGCGCGTCCTCGCGCGCTGCTTTTTTCCACCGGCTACATGGCGAACCTCGCCGTGGCCTCCGTGCTGGTGGGCCGCGGCGATCACGTGCTCGAAGACCGGCTCAATCACGCTTCGCTGCTCGACGCGGGTCTCGCCTCCGGCGCGCGATTTGCGCGGTACGCACACGCCGACGTCGCGGCGCTGCGCAAACGGCTGGCCTTGATTGGCGCGACGGCACGCACGCTGGTGATGACCGATGGCGTGTTCAGCATGGATGGCGACATTGCGCCGCTGCGGGAGATCGCCGCAGCCTGTCGCGAAACAGACGCGCCATTGCTCGTCGACGATGCGCACGGATTCGGCGTGCTCGGCGCGATGGGTGCAGGCTCGGTCGAGGAAGCCGGCCTCGGTGTCGACGACGTGCCGATCCTGATGTGCACGCTCGGCAAGGCAGTCGGCACGTTCGGCGCGTTTGTCGCGGGCTCGCCTGTCCTGATCGAGAGCCTGCTGCAACGCGCACGCACCTACCTCTACACGACGGCGCTGCCGCCGGCGGTGGCCGCCGCGACCCGTGAATCACTGCGCGTGATGCGCGATGAACCGTGGCGTCGCAGCCGCGTGCTCGAGCATGCCGCACGATTTCGTGCGGGGCTTGCAGACCTGGGACTGCCGTCGCTGCCTTCGCGCACCCCGATTCAGCCGGTGCTGATCGGCGAGGAAGCGGCCGCCGTGGCGGCGAGCAGCGCATTGTTCGAGCAAGGCTTCTGGGTGCCGGCGATCCGCCCGCCGACGGTGCCCGTCGGTACGTCGCGCCTGCGCTTCACGTTTTCAGCCTCGCACACTTCGGCACAGGTCGAGCAGTTGCTCGCCGCATTGCGGGAGCTGCGTACGAGCGGCGTGCTCAGGCCGGCGGGTTCCGCATGAACACTTCCTTGCACGTCGAAATCCGCGGGACAGGTCCCGACCTGGTGCTGCTGCACGGTTGGGCCCTGCACGGCGGGATGTGGGGCCCGTGGATCGACGAACTTGCGCGTCGGGCGCGCCTGCATTTCATCGACCTGCCGGGGCACGGTCGCAGCCGGTGGCCCGCAGGCACTTCAACGCTGCGCGACCTGGCGCACGCCGTCTCGCCGCACGTGCCGAGCGGCGCGGCGGTACTGGGTTGGTCACTGGGCGGCATGGTGGCGCTGGAACTGGCACGGTCGCGGCCCGGCGACCTGGCCGCACTGGTGCTGATCGCAACGACTCCGTGTTTCCTGGCGCGCGACGACTGGCCGGCCGGAATGAATATCGGCGTGCTGGACGGCTTCGCGGCGGGCCTCGCCGGCGATTACCGTCGCACCCTGTCCAATTTCCTCGCGCTGCAGTCGTGGGGCGACGAGAACGCCACGCAGGCCCTGCGCTCGCTGCGCGCGAACCTGGACGCGCACGGCGAACCCGATCCGCAGGCCCTCACCGCCGGCCTCGGCATTCTGCGTACCGCGGACTTGCGGGATGCGCTCGCATCCATCACGGTCCCTTCACTGGTCATCGCCGGCGAGCACGATCGCATCACGCCGGTGGCGGCGGGACGTGAACTGGCGTCGCGGCTGCCGTCCGCCCGTTTCGTCGAGGTGCCGAAGGCAGGGCACGCGCCGTTCCTGACACACCCGGAAACGGTGCGGCGGGTGGTCGAAAGTTTTCTCGCCTTCCTTGCCCCCTCACCTGCGCACAGCAGGACCACCGCCACCGCAGCGGCAGCAGTGAATTCAGACGGCGGTTTCGCACTCGACGTCCGGCGCATCCGCGAGTCGTTTTCGCAGGCGGCCGAAACTTACGACGCGGCGGCCGTCCTGCAGTCGACGGTGCGTGACGAACTGTTGCACCGCCTGGACGTCCTGCGCATGGAGCCGGAAGTCGTCGTCGACCTCGGCGCCGGCACCGGGCAGGCGTCGATTGCGCTCAAGCGCAGGTACCCGGGCAGCCGGGTCGTGGCGCTGGACATCGCGCACGGCATGCTGCTGCAGGCACGCAAGCGCCAGACCCTGCTGCGCCGGTTCGACCGGGTCGTGGCCGATGCAGCGGCACTTCCGCTCGGGAATGCCTCGGTCGACATGCTGTTCTCGAGCCTGATGCTGCAGTGGTGCAACGACCCGGATCAGGTCCTGCGCGAATGCCGGCGGGTGCTGCGGCCGGGGGGCGTGCTGCACTTCACCACGCTGGGTCCCGACACCTTGGTCGAGTTGCGCAAATCCTGGCAGGCCGCCGACCCGGGCCACGCCCACGTGAACCGGTTCATCGACATGCACGACCTGGGTGACGCGCTGGTGCGGGCGGGGTTCGCGGAACCGGTGCTGGACGTCGAGCGGTACACGCTGACCTATGACGACGCACGCGGCCTGATGCGGGACCTCAAGGCCATCGGTGCACACAACGCGACGGCGGGCCGGGCCCGTGCCCTGACGGGCAAGTCCACCCTCGCTCGCATGCTCGCGGCCTATGAAGGATTTCGTCGCGAGGGTAAGTTACCGGCGACGTATGAGGTGGTCTTCGCGCAGGCCTGGTGCCCCACCGGCCCGATCCGCACCAAAGGCCAACCGCGGGCGGAAACGGTGATTCCGATCAGCCAGATCCGGCGACGCGATTAATAAGTTTTTATGCGAAATACGATTGCTTGAGATCAATCAATGGAGTATTTAAATACTCTGCTTGAATAACAACTGCACATCCGACTAACCCCTAACCCCTTCCTGCCCTTCCCCCCTTCTTGACCTTCTTGACCTTCCTCCCCTTCCTCCCCTTCCTCAGGTAAGGAATCCACCGTCCACCACGAGATACTCCCC
>JAABQQ010000073.1 GCA_011391405.1 Gammaproteobacteria bacterium | reverse complement strand
GTCACCCGGCGGTGAAGTGGAGGTTCGGGTTGTAACACGCATGGCCCGACCGCCGGGTGAGCCACCGTCACGGGCCTTGGGCGGTCACCTTAAAGCTACAAAAGATATAGCATACTTTGACCATTCGAAAATGGGATGGTGCTGATTTGATTCAGAATTCTCTGGCGACGCCCGTGATCAGGGACCGATCAGGTTCATGATGCGTTGCGAGCGCAGCACCGCGTCACCGAATTCGACGAAACCCTGGGGATCGTCCGGCGGGCTTGCAAGGCCCAGCACCTCGTCCGTTGCGCGACCCAGTAGTTCGTGTAGGCGGTGTCGTACGAGGCGAGGATCAGGCGCCGATACACCGTGAAGGCCGCGAACACGATTGCCAGGTAGACGGCGTTCACCGCCTACTCGATCAGCTCGTGCTTGAGCTTCTGCTTGAACGCTTCGGATTTCATTTCACGTCAGCCTGTGCAAATCAGGTCGACGAGGGCGTGTCGTCCCCGGATCCATCCGCATCGGGGTTGTCTGCCACCCAGTTCATGAAGATTTTGTAGCCGAGCGTCAACAAGGTCGCGCCGACGAACATGCCGAGAATCCCGGCGGTCGCCATGCCGCCCAGCGCGCCGAGCAGGATGACGACCATGGGCGCCTTGACGCCGCGGCCGAGCATCAGCGGCTTCAGCACGTTGTCCGCCATGCCCGCGACGAGCAGCAGCACGGTGTAGGCAATGGCCGCGAAATTGCCGTGGGTCCCTGTCCACCAGAGGTAAGCGATCGCCGGCACGGTCACGATCAGCGAGGGGATCTGGGCAATGCCGAGCACCAGCACGATGAGTGCCAGCAAGCCCGGCCAGGGGATGCCGGCGACCAGCAGGCACAGGCCGACGATGATGGCCTGGATGAACGCGACCCCGATGACGCCCTGGGCGACGGCGCGAACCGTTGCCGTGGACAGCTTGGCGAACTCGGCACCGCGCGCCTTGCCCAGGACGCGGTGGAAGATCGCGATGTTCGCTTGGGCACCTTCCTCACCGAAAGCCATGATGACGCCCGCGATGATGAACGCGGCGAGGAATTGCAGCAGGCCGACGCCGATACCCCCCACGAAGCCGAGTACCGATTTCGCGAGGTCGCCAAGCTGCGGCTGCAGGCTTTGCACCAGCGCGGGCAGATTGGCGTGCGCCTGGGACCACAGGGAATGCAGCTTGGGCCCGACGAAAGGCCAGGTGGCCACCGCATCACTGGGTGCCGGGACCTGAACCGAATTCGTCTGAACGTTCCGGATGAACTGATGCACCGAGTCGCCCAGTGAGCTCATCAACACGGCGGACGGCGCGACGATCAATGCCAGGCCCAGCAACGCGATCAGCGTCGCCGCCAGCCCGTGGCGACCACCGACCTTGCGGGCTACGGCCTCGTGCAGCGGATACAGCGCCACAGCAAGAATCAGCGACCAGATCAGCAGGGTCAGGAACGGCGAGATCGCCCGGTAACACAGCAGTACCAAGGCCACGACCAGGCCGATGCGGATGAAGACATCCGTGACCCTCGAAGCGATGCGCTGCTCCAGGTCGTGGCCGGGTTTGTCAGGCGCACTCATGTTGGTCTCCCTGGCCCGATGCCTTGGTATGGGTGGTCATGATCGGGTTGCTCCTTAGATGGTTCAGAACCGGCATGACTCTTCAGCGCTTCGCCGGCTCGTCAAGCAACTGCTTGTGCGCCAGCGAGAGCATGCCGCCCGAGACGGTGCAGGCCTTGAAGCCGTGTTGCAGCAGGATGCGGGTCGCGTAGTAGGCGCGCTGGCCGGAGCGGCACACCACATGGATCTCCCGGTCGCGCGGCAGCTCGCCGAGCCGCTGGCGCAGTTCGGGCAGCGGGATGTTCACCGCGCCGGCAACGGCCTCGACCGCCAGCTCCGGCGGCTGCCGCACATCGAGCACGAAGCCGGTGCTCGCGGTGGGCCAGTGGCTCAGCGGCATATCGCCGTGCAGCACGTCGCCGGCCATCATGCCGGCGAAGTTCACCGGGTCCTTGGCGCTCCCGAACTGCGGCGCATAGCAGAGCTCGGCCTGTGCGAGGTCATGCACCGTCGCGCCCATCTGCAAATAGGCCGCGAGCACGCTGATGCGCTTGTCCACGCCGTCGAAGCCCACCGCCTGTGCGCCCAGCAGGCGACCGTCCGATTTGCGGAACAGCACCTTCATCGCGATCGGCTTGGCGCCGGGGTAGTAGCCGGCGTGCGAGTTGGGGAACAGGTCGATCTCTTCGAAGTCCGCGTCGCCGCGCCGCTCAAGCGTCTTGCGGCTGGCGCCGACCCACGCTGCCGCCGCACCGAACAGACCGATGACCGAGGTGCCTTGCGTGCCACGGTAGCGCGCGTCGCGCCCCGCGATCACGTCGGCGGCGATGCGTCCCTGCCGGTTGGCGGGGCCCGCCAGCGCGATCAGGCTCCAGTCGCCGGTGACGAAGTCCTTCACCTCGACCGCATCGCCCACCGCGAAGATGTCAGGCGCACTGGTGCGCATCTGCTCGTCCACCCGGATGCCGCCACGCTCGCCGAGCGCCAGCCCGGCCGCCTTCGCCAGGGTGGTGTCCGGGCGCACGCCAAGGGCGAGGATCACGACGTCGGCGGGATGGACCTTGCCCGACTTCGTCTCGACATCGATCGCGCCGCCGGCTGCGGGCTTGAAGCCGGCCACGCCGTCGCCGAGCTCCAGGCGCAAGCCGTGGCTCTGCACGAAGCCCTCGACGATGCGCGCCATGTCGACGTCCAGCGGGCCGAGCAGCTGCGTGCCCATTTCGACCAGCGTGACATCGAAGCCACGGTGCACCAGGTTCTCGGCCGTCTCCAGCCCGATAAAGCCGCCGCCGATCACGACGGCGCGTGTCTTCGGCCGCAGCGTCTGGAAGCCGGAGTACTTGTGCATGCCCGACAGGAACTGCGATCCGCGCTCAATCCACTCGCGGATCGCCCGCGCGTCGGGCACCGTGCGCACCTGGAAGATGCCGGGCAGGTCGATGCCGGGCAGCGGTGGGCGGATAGACGCCGCGCCAGGCGACAGCACCAGCTTGTCGTAGGACTCGGTGCGCAGCTCGCCGCTGGCGACGTCGCGCAGCTGCACGGTCTTCTCGCCCGGCGAGATGGCCACGGCTTCGCACCCTGTGCGCGCATCGATGGCGAACTGGCCGCGAAACGTCGCCGCGTCCGCGACCAGCAGGCTGGCCTCTTCCTCGATCACGCCGCCGACGTGGTACGGCAAGCCGCAATTCGCATACGACACATACGGGCCGCGCTCGACCAACACGATTTCGGCCTTCTCATCCAGACGGCGCAGGCGTGCCGCGCACGACGCTCCACCGGCGACTCCACCGACGATGATCACTTTCATGGGGTTTCCTTCTTTCATGGGTTTTCTGATCGGGCCTCAATCGGATGCGGTGTCAGCGCATCCCCTGGGAAGCGCCTTCCTCGATGATGACCTTCTCGGGATCAATATCGTAGTCCCAGGGTCGTCTGCTTCATCTTGTGCAGATTGCTGCCATCGACCGCTGGCGTGGGGTTCTGCTCTTGCTTCAATGTCACGATTGACCCCTCATCCTTGTGTTTGTCAGTGGCTCACCGAATCGTTGTGCGACAGGGTGGCCGACGAACCGGTGTTCCTCAGGCGTGCGGACGTCCAGGATCTTGACGCCCTCTTGGCCGGCCTGCCACATCGCGTAGGCCTCGGCCGTCGTCACATCCAGCCCCGGCGCGGTGGTCTTGGCCTACGGGAGGTTTCTGGTCATCGGGTTCATGGATCTCTCCTAAAGCGTCGCACCTGCTACGCACGAGCAATATTGATGCTGCCATTACCAAATGCGCAACCTGGTGCGACTATTCCAGCTAGTCAACCCATTTTTCCGTAAAGCGAACTGTATGGGGCGTCGCGCGGTAGAAATTGACATATTTCGACATCGACTCGACACTTCCGCGCGGCGAGCCTTCAGTCGCTGAAAATTTGACCTGGATCAACGATGGACATGCGCCACCAGTGGGCCGGCAGGTGAATGCCTGGGCTGACCACCACGGTTCCGTCCGCTTGGGTACCCTGTTGCCGCTGGCGGACATCCTGCCTGACCTGGGTGTCGATCCTGCACAGTTGCTCGCTGAGTGCGGAGTCGATCCGAAGGTTTTCGAGGATCCGGACCCTCAAATTCTGCTGTTGCTGCATAACCGCCTGGTGGCTCTGGCCGTGGCGCGCAGCGGCTGCCCGCATATCGGGCTGCTGGTCCGGTATTCGCCGGCCGTGGAGACGGCGTTGCGCAGCTTCGTGCGCTACCTGCACACATGTGCGCGGCGCGAAGTCGACGCTCGTGGTGGATGACCGTTTT
>JAABQQ010000072.1 GCA_011391405.1 Gammaproteobacteria bacterium | reverse complement strand
CCATCAACGAGCGCAAGATCGCGCCTCAGGCCGTTATCGTCGAAAGGGGGAAGCGATCATGGACCTCAGCAAGCAGAGTGCGCGCGTCAAGGCCATCCTGGGAACGCCGCGCACCGAGTGGCCCGTCATCGCCTCCGAGCCTGCAACGATCGGAGGCATCTACAAGGACTACGTGCTGATCCTGGCCGCGATCCCGGCGGTGTTCGGGTTCCTGAAGTACAGCGTCATCGGTATCAATCTGCCGTTCCTCGGGACCTATCGTGCAGGCGTAGGCGCCGGAGTCAGCGGGATGGTCATGAGCTACGTGCTCGGGCTTGCCTCCGTGTACGTCCTGTCAATGATCGTCGATGCGCTGGCTCCCACCTTCGGTGGTCAGAAGAACGGCGTGCAGGCCTTCAAGGCGGTGGTCTACGCCTCGACGGCCAGTTGGATCGCTGGAATTGGTCAGGTCCTGCCATGGGTTTCGGTGCTGATCCTGCTGGCCGGTGGCATCTACAGCATCTACCTGCTCTATCTCGGGCTCCCGCAGACGATGAAGTGTCCGCCGGAGAAGGCCGCCGGTTACACCGCGGTCATCTTCGTCATCGCGATCGTCCTCAGCTGGTTGATCAGTTTCGCCGTGGGCGGTGTCATCGGCGTCGGCAGCATGCGCGGTTCCGGTCTACCCGGCGTCAGCGATTCCGGAGACGCCGGTGGCTTCGACGAAGACAGTCCCATGGGCAAACTCGAGTCCATGGCGCGGCAGGCGGAGGAGGCGGGCAAAAAGCTGGAAGCCGCGCAGAAGTCCGGCGACGTGCAGGCCCAGCGTGACGCCGCAGGGGAAATGATGTCGGCGGTGGCAGGCGGGGGAGCCCAGGTTGAGTCACTGGCACCCGATCGGATCAAGCCCTTCGTGCCTGAGTCCCTTGCCGGCCTGAAGCGGACGGAGATCTCGGCCGAGCGTAACAACGCCATGGGGATGCAGGTCAGCGAGGCACGCGGGACTTACTCGGACGACGCGGGGCGTTTACTGCGCCTCGAGATCATCGATATGGGCGGCATGAAGGGAATGTTGGCGTTCGCCGGCTGGGCTGCCGGGGAGCAGGAACGGGAAACGGACCGGGGTTATGAGAAGACCTACACGCAAGACGGTCGGCTCGTCCACGAGGAGTGGGACAGTGAGCAGAAAAGCGGCGAATACTCGACCGTGCTGGGCGAGCGGTTCTCAGTCAAGTTGAGCGGCGAGGCGTCGAGCATCACGGAACTCAAGACAGCCGTCGCAAGTCTCGACCTGACGGGGCTCGAAGCCCTGAGGAACGAGGGCGTAAAGCAGGACTGACGCTGCACCACACGCGGGCCGTGCCGCCGGGTCCGTCCCGATGCCGCTTCGCGCTAATTGTTCTTTGCGCCTTGCTCGACCCACTGCCGGATGGTCGCAATCTCCGCCGGTTCGAGCGGCTTGGCATCGCCATGCGGCATCTTCAACGACGGGTCCGCGCGCCCTTCGACCAGCATGACGAGCACGCTGGTCAGCGGATCTCCAGGGAGGACCACGGGCCCGTATTGCGTGCCCTTCATCAGCGTTTCGTAGCTCTCGAGTTCGAAACCGCTGACGACGTAGCCGGCCTGTCCGGCAACGTGGCAGGCCTTGCAATGCTTGTCGAGGATGGGAGTGACGTCTTTGACGTAGCTGATCTCTGGCGACCGCTGGCAGCCAGCCAGCAGCGGCAGGGCGACCGAAGCAGCGGCGACGCAACACAGGAATTTCGTGTTCATGATGACTCCGCGAATGGATCGCTGTTGCACCGGACGTTCCCCCTCAAAGCGTGGGGCGGCAATCCGCTGATCTACGTAGCGAGGCCGTAGGTCGCTACGCCTGTGACGTGACATAAGCGATCGATCGATTCAGGAGACTTGACGATATGTCATCAAGATATTGCGACGTGTAACGCAACTATGATCTAAAGGGCTCCTACCAGCCGCCTGCGCACGTCCAGAATGGTAAGGGATGCAAAGCTCCGACACTCAGGCAAAGACCGGCGTCGACAAGCAGCGCCACTTCATACGGGCGATGTGCAAATCGGCCGACGCCGAGTCCGCAACGGAGGCCGAGCGTTTACTGCTGGAATCGATCCTGGCGGCGCTGCTGCGCGGCGAAGATGTCTCTGACCTGATCGGAATCCGGCGACCCCACGCCCGCCGACCTTCAGACCCGATTCGTATCGCGATTCACTACCTGTGTCTGACGAAACTCATGCACGTGAAGGCTGAGGAGGCGTGGCGCATGGTTGGCGATGCCTGGGGGTTGAAGAAACGCGAGGTGCAATGGGTGATCGCGGACAACGGCGCGAAGGCCTTGGCAATGCTGCCACAATTTGCCGTGACCCCAGCCACGCTGCTGCGCAACTGTGAGCGGCACGCTAGCGGTGTTCGGCCTGACCGTCGCCGGGCCTACCGTACGGGCCTGGTGCCAGGGGTAAGCGAGCCACCGTCCCACAGGTGATGCGGGTCCGGGTAGAAGGTGATCGAGCCGCTTTCACGTCCGTGGGGTTCATGAAAGAGGACGAACCACCCGCCCGGCACCCTTGCGCGCAGCAGGGCGCTGTCCGAGTGCCCTGATAACCCATGCTGGCTCAGGGCCTCCCAGGCGACCGTTGGTCTGGCCGGCATTTTTCACTCCGCTAGGCTCGAAGGCCCGAGGGCCCACTTGCGGTGAGAATTTGCACCTTCAAGGCGGTAACGCGCAAGCGGCTCGAGGATAATCGCCAGTCAACCGGTCGTCGGGCCGGCGATTACGGTTTGGGCCATGGGTCAGAACTGATACATGCGTGACGCGTGTCGACTTGTAGAGGGGGTCGCGCTGTTATTTTGGCGCGCTGGGACTGAGATCAAATGACTGTGACGATCCGAGAAGACCGACCCCCCTGGATTTACCGAGTTGTCCCGGCGTTCGATTCGCTGCGTCGGTACAGCCTGCCCGACGCGCGCGCGGACCTGCTCGCCGGCATCACGGTCGCTGCCGTGGCGGTCCCCCAGGCGATGGCCTACGCGCTGGCGGCGGGGCTGCCGGCGGAGTACGGACTCTACACGGCGATCGTCATGACCGCTGTTGGCGCGCTTTTCGCCTCGTCAAGGCAACTCATCAACGGTCCGACCAACGCAATCTCGATCGCGGTCCTGAGCGTCATCAGTATCGTTCCCAGCGTGGACGAGAAGATCCAGGCCGCCGTACTGCTTGCGTTCATGGTGGGCATCATCCAACTCGTCATCACCTCGATGCGTCTCGGCGATCTCACCCGTTACATCTCGCACTCCGTCATCATCGGATTCACCCTGGGCGCGTCCACGCTGCTCGTCCTCGACCAGATGAAGAACCTGCTGGGCCTGGCATCAATGGGCGGTGTGCACGACACTTTCCTGTATCGATTCTGGCTGACGATGACCCAGGGTGGCGACGTCAACACGGCCACGCTGTCGATTGGCCTCGCTTCGATCGCGATGGTGCTCGCGCTGCGCTGGCTGAAGAACCTCCTCGGACTGCGCCTGCTGCCCGAGTTGCTCCTCACGGTACTGACGATGGCAGCCGTGGTCGCATGGCTCGGGCTCGAGGCCCACGGCGTGCGGGTCGTGGGCGAGATCCCGGCCAAGCTGCCGACGCCGACGCTCCCGACGATCGACTACGACTTGATTCGTGAGCTCTCCGGCGGCGCGCTCGCAATCGCCATCCTCGGCCTGCTGGAGGCCATAGCGATGTCCAAGGCGATTGCTGCGCAGACTCGGCAAAGGGTCGACATGAACCAGCTCTGCCTCAGCGAAGGGCTTGCCAACTTCACCGGGAGCTTTTTTCAGTGCATGCCGGGCTCGGGCTCACTCACGCGCTCGGCGATCAACCAGCAGGCGGGCGCGGTGTCGCAGTGGTCGGGCGTCGTGTCAGCTGTGGTGGTAGCGCTGATCATGCTGGTGTTTGCTCCGTACGCCCAATTGATTCCCCGCGCAGCGCTGGCTGGGATACTGATCGTGTCCGCGTGGAAAATGATCGACTGGCACGGGCTCTATTACCACCTGCGCGTGACGCGTTTCGACGCGGTGATCGTGGGGGCGACAGCATTTTCGGCGGTTGCCATCTCGATCGAATTCTGCATCCTGATCGGCGTGGTCATGTCGTCTTTGCTGACGGTGCGGCGCGCGGGTCGCATGCTGCTCACCGAGTTCACCATCACGCCGGACGGCGCGATACGTGAACGATTTCCCGATGATCTGCGCTGCAATCGCCTGCTGATCTACGGGCTCGAAGGGGAGATGTTCTTCGGTGCATCGGCCGCGCTCGAGAGCCATTTCCAGCGGATCGAGCAGCGAATCGACGAGCGCGCGCGCGCGGTCGTCCTGCGACTTAAACGCGCTCGGAATGCGGATGCGGCC
>JAABQQ010000071.1 GCA_011391405.1 Gammaproteobacteria bacterium | reverse complement strand
CCAGCACGCGGGCGACGATGGCGGCGCCGTGATCCGGGGGCATGGAATACATGCGCCGGGCCAGCCGGGCCTGGTGCGTGGCAACGGCAGTCCTGGCCACGTTGTTGGCCGAAATGACTGCCAAGGCACCGGTCCGCTCACGGTAAAGGCCGAAATTCTTGGAGCACGACACCGCGAGCAGGAGTTCCGGCACCCGTCCTGCAAGCGTACGCAGCCCGATCGCGTCAGTTTCCAGGGCGTCGCCGAACCCCTGGTACGCGAGGTCGACAAAGGGCACGAGCCCCCTGCGCTCGATCACTGCGGCGAGCGCTTGCCACTGGTCCGGCGACAGGTCGGCGCCCGTCGGGTTGTGGCAGCACGCATGCAGCAGCACCAGCGAAGCCGCCGGCAGCTTGTCGATGTGGGAGAGCATGGCGTCGAATGCCACTGCGCGACGCGCAGCGTCGAAGTACGGGTAGCGCACGAGCCGCATGCCCGAGCTGCCGATGAGCGGTTCGTGGTTGGCCCAGGTCGGATCGCTCACGTGCACGACGGTGTCCGGCCGGGCCACCTTGACGAGTTCGGCACCGAGCCTGAGCGCGCCGCAGCCGCCGACGGTCTGGATCGTCGAGGTGCGGTCCGCGAGCCCGGCCGCGAGTGGCCCGAGCGCAAGGGCAATGATCCGTTCGTTGAATTCGAGGTTGCCCGCCGGACCCACGTAACTCTTCGTGGTCTGCGCGCCGATCAGCGCGCGCTCGGCCTCGCGCACGGCGGCAGGCACCGGCGTATTGCCGGAATCGTCACGGTAAACGCCGACTCCCAGGTCCACCTTCAGCGGCGACGTATCGCGACGGTAAGCGATGGTCACGCCGAGGATCGAGTCGGGCGCGAGCGGTTCCAGCGTTTCGAACATGGCGACACCTGTGCGGACGGGCCACCGCATGATGCCCGAGTCCGGCGCCTCGAGTCAGCCGCCGGTGGAACGGGCCACGGCCGCGATCACCTGCTGATCGATCGCGCCGAACAGGCTCGCGCCGTCGTGGCCGAACATTTCAATCCGCACCCGGTCGCCGAAGCGCAGGAACGGCGTGGTCGACTTGCCGTCGGCGATCTGCTCGAGCGCACGGGTTTCCGCGAGGCAGGACGACCCGCTGGAGCGGTCGTAATTGGAAACCGTCCCCGAACCGATGACCGCCCCGGCGCCAAGCCGTCGCGTCCTGGTCACGTGCGCAATCAGTTGCGCGAAATCGAACGTCATGTCGACGCCTGCATTCGGCCGGCCGAACAACTTGCCGTTGATGTGCGACACGAGCGGCAAGTGCACCTTGCAACCCCGCCAGGCGGCGCCGAGTTCATCGGGCGTGATCGCGCAGGGAGCAAACGACGTGGCAGGTTTCGACTGGTAGAAGCCGAACCCCTTTGCGAGTTCCGCCGGTATCAGGTTCCGCAGCGACCAGTCATTGACGAGCATGATCAGCTTGATGTGACCGGCAGCCTCGTCGACGGCGGTCAGCATCGGCACGTCGTCGGTGATCACGGCGAGTTCGCCCTCGAGGTCGATGCCGTAATCCTCGCTCGGCACCGGCACGTCGGCGGTTGGCGGGATGAAATCGTCCGAGCCGCCCTGGTACACGAGCGGGTCGGTCCAGAAGCTCGGCGGCATGTCGGCATTGCGCGCCTTGCGCACGAGTTCGACATGGTTGACGTAGGCCGAGCCGTCGACCCAGTGGTGAGCACGCGGCAGCGGCGCGAGCGCTGCCTTCTGGTCGAACGGCAACGCGCCGTTCGCGTGGCCTTCGGTGAGGTGATCGCACGCCTCGTGCAGCAGCGGCGAAATGCGGGGCCAGTCGTCCAGCGCCACCTGCAGCGTCGGCGCGATCGAAGGCACGGGCATCGCCCACTTGAGGTCACGACTGACGACGACCAGCTGGCCGTCACGCGTGCCGTTGCGCAGTGTTGCGAGCTTCATTCGCCCTTCCAGCTGTCGACGTAACCGGCCCATTCCACGGCGAGTCCGCCGGGGCTGACATCGATCGGATCGCGCGTATCGATCATCACCGCGTATTCATCGGTCGCGGGCTTGGTCTGTTCGAACATCCGCGTGAGCGCCTTCGGATGCGGCCCGTGCGTGAATCCCGCCGGATGATACGTGAGCATGCCCGGGTGGATATTGTCGCGGCTGAAGAAGTCGCCTGCGTGATAGAAGATGACTTCGTCGTAGTCGTCGTTGTTGTGGAAGAACGGGACTTTCAGTGCTTTCGGGTCCGTCTCGAACGGCCGCGGCACGAACGTGCAGACGACGAAGCGCGACGACAGAAACGTCGTGTGCGCGGACGGCGGCAGGTGGTAGCGGTGACTCATCAGCGGGCGGATGTCGCGCACGTTGAGCCGAACCGGCGCAAGTTCGCCGTGCCAGCCGATGGCATCCAGCGGATTGAACGGGTACGTGATGCGCGAGATCGCGCCGCGGCGCTTGACCTCGATCTGCCAGCCCTGGGTGGACGACTGTTGCGCCTTGAACGCTGCGTCAATGCGCGGCGTATCGAGGATCGCCGGATCGAAGATCGCGTGCGGACCGACCAGGCCCTTGTCGGGGAGCATGTAGCTCGCGTTGGTGGACTCGATCAACAGCACGTCGATCGCCGCAGCGATCTCGAGCCGCCACATCGTCCCGCGCGGCAGCATTACGTAGTCGCCGGCACGCAGGCCCAGGTGCCCGAAATCGCAGTAGAGATCGGCCTCGCCGTTGTGCACGAACAGCAGTTCGTCGCCGTCCGCATTGCGCGCGAGCTTGTCCATGCTCTGCGGCAGGCGCCAGAAGCGCACGCGGCAGGAGGCGTTCGCGAGCACCTCGGCCGCCGACCAGGGACTGGTCGTCCCGACCGGCAATTGCGTCAGGTCGAGCGCGCGCGGGCGCAACGGACCCTCGAACCCGGTCCAGCCCGTCGGCGGGTGTCGATGGTGGAAGAACGCGGCCGGGCCGAAGAACCCTTCCTTGCTCATCTCGCGTTCGTACGTGCCTTCGGGCAAGTCGCAGTGCGCCTGCCGCGAGGCAATGCCTTCGACTCTCGATACCGGTATGTAGTTTTTCACCAGTGCCCCTTACGAAGTGCGTTCCGACTAACCCCTAACCCCTATCCCCTAACCCCTTCAAATGACGCCGCGTCGTTCCTGGTCGAGTTCGATCGACTCGAACAGCGCGCGGAAATTGCCTTCGCCGAAGCCTTCATTGCCCTTGCGCTGGATGACCTCGAAGAAGATCGGGCCAATGACGTTGGTGGTGAATATCTGCAGCAGGATGCCGTCCTTCGCGCTGCCGTCGATCAGGATGTTGCGCTTCGTCAGTTCCTCGAGCTTCTCACGGTGTCCTTCGACGCGGGCAGCAACGCCTTCGTAGTAGGTCGCCGGCGTGTCCTGGAACTGGATGCCGTTGGCGCGCAGCATGTCAACCGTTGCGTAGATGTCCGACGTGTGCAGCGCAATGTGCTGGATGCCTTCGCCCTGGTACTCGCGCAGGTATTCCGCGATCTGCGATTTATCGTCCTGCGACTCGTTGATCGGGATGCGGATCTTGCCGCAAGGGCTGGTCATTGCCTTGCTGAACAGGCCCGTCTTCTTGCCCTCGATGTCGAAGTAGCGGATCTCACGGAAGTTGAACAGCTTCTCGTAGAATCCCGCCCATTTGGCCATGTTGCCGCGATGCACGTTGTGGGTCAGGTGGTCGATCACCGACAGGCCGGTCGAGCGCAGCGAACCGCCGTCCTGCACCGAGACGAAGTCGACGTCGTAAATCGTGCTCTCGCCGTAGCGATCCACCAGGTACACCTGGCTGCCCCCGATGCCTTCGATGGCCGGGATGTTGAGCTCCATCGGCCCCACGGCGTTCTGCACCGGCTTCGCGCCGAGGTCGACCGCGCGCTTGAACGCCTGCGCGGCATCCTTCACGCGAAAGGCCATCGCGCAGGCGGACGGCCCGTGTTGCTGCGCGAAGCGCTGGCCGAAACTGCCGGGCTCGGCGTTGATGATGAAGTTGACGTCGCCCTGTCGGTGCAGCGTGACGTTCTTGCTGCGATGGCGCGCCGTGACCGGAAAACCCATGCGCTCGAACAGCGAACGCAGCAGCTCGGGGTCTGGCGCGGTGTATTCGACGAACTCGAAACCGTCGGTACCCATCGGATTTTCGAAGAGGTCGGCCATGGCAGCCCTCCCGCAAGTTAGTTACGAATGAAACTGTAGGCGCGCATGGTAGCTGAACGTGGCAGCGGGTCAAACTGGACGACGCCGGCCACCGACAGGCTCGGCCGTGGAGCTAGTGGTCGGCGACGGCGCCGAGGTCGACTCGATCGCGGCCGCCAGTGATTCGCCCTTCCCCACACGCAAAGAGGCCCCGTCTAACGGGGCCTCTCCACGCAACGCTTACGTGTCGCTTGATGCCCGGTTATTCCGGCTTGACGAACAGCGCG
>JAABQQ010000070.1 GCA_011391405.1 Gammaproteobacteria bacterium | reverse complement strand
GCAGGTGCACCCAGTGGTTGTCGCTTCCCTGGGTGATCGCGGATCGATCGACCAGAAGCCCGAGCGCCAGATCGAGCAGACCGAAGCGGCGCAATTGACCTCGAGCATGGCGATCGGGCGAGTCGATCGCGAATGAGAGCCGCTCGTCATCGCGCCCCTGCAACGGGTCGATCACAAGTGCTTGCACAGCCTCCACGAACGAGCCATTCCACGCGCGCTCGATGGCTCGCCCCAGCAGCAGGTAGCCGACGTTCGAGTAGCCGCTGCGCGCCAGGCGACGCCGCGAGCCACGCAGTGCATCAACCTGCGCTCGCACGAAGCCCGCCTCATCGAAGCGTTCGTGCTCCTCCGCCGTATGAATCCAACGCAACGGGTTCGGGTTGCGGAACCCGGCGCGATGCAGCAGCGTGTCGCGCACGGAGCCGTAGGCCTCCAGCCCGGGCGCACCAGCTGCGGTGCCAATCGGGGCATCCAGGTCGAGCCGGCCGTTCTCCGCGAGCGCGAGCACGGCCGCTGACGTGAACGCCTTGGTGATCGAGTAGGCATTGAATGTCGTTTCCAGCGTGACAGGACGCAGGCGTGCGGCGTCGGCCACGCCGTGGCATACCTCCACCTCGGTCCGGTCCCCGCGCACGACCAGGTACAGCGCGCCGGCCGCGCCACGTCGCTTGGCCAGCGCCGCGACGAGCTGTAGCGCGCGGTCCGTCACGCCGGCGAGCCGCCCATTTCGACTCCGAAGCGGGCGGTGATCTCGGCCATCGCGCCGACATCGCGCGGCATCTCCTTCACGCGTTCGCTCATGGCCTCGAAAAAGCAGTCGATCGGGCCACCCACGGTCCATGCCAGGAATCGAACCGGCTCCGCCCCGGCGTTGGCGTAGCCATGCAGCGTCCTGGGCGGTACATGGCCGAAGTCGCCCGTTGCAAGGACGCACGACTGGTCGCCGATCGTCAGTGTCAACTCTCCTGAAAGCACGAAGTAGCCTTCTTCCTCCTTGGCGTGGGTGTGCGTTGGCACGAAACCGCCGGGCGGCACATCGACCACCATCGCGCTCATCTGGAACGGCGAGTCGGCTGAACGCATCAGCAGGCGCAGTTGGTCGGAAAGAACCTGGATTGGCTCGATGGCTGAGGTGCGGGCGAATAGCGTCACGATTTCCTCCGCAGGTGAAAGACAGTGTATCTGTCGATATTGGACAGATATTCTGTCTGTGTGTCAACATCTCGCCATGCCGCCCACCTCGCTCGACCCGACTCTTGCGCAGCTGCCGGTGCATGGACGCACGCTCGGTTACCTGTTGCGCGAGGTGTACGGGTGGCTGCAGCAGCACGTGTACGCCGCCGTCGCCGCCGCGGGCCATTCCGGCATCCGCCAGATGCACTCGCCGGTCCTGCGGCACCTGCCGCCCGAGGGCGGACGCGTGTCCGACCTGGCGCGCAAGACAGGCCTGGCGAAACAGAGCGTCGCCTACGTCGTCGAGGATCTCGTCGCGCTCGGCTACCTGCGCACCGAGCCCGATCCGGAGGACGGCCGCGCACGCCGCCTGCGCTACACGGCGCGCGGGCACAAGTTGCTGGAGGCGCTGGTCAGCGCGAGCCGCGAGGCGGAGGCGGCGCTAGCTTCCGTCGTTGGCAAGGATCGGCTGAATTCGTTGCGCGACATGCTCGAGCAGGCATTGGGCGAGGCACCGCAGTTGCTCCAAGGTCACGCAGCGCCTCCAATGCCCCGTACTGCACATCCTCCTACAGCGGCATCCGGCGCCCAGAGGGCACGGGTGCGCTGATGGGCACCGGCGCGGGCCGCAGGCTCCCGCAGCGGCTGGCGGCGCCGACGCGTCCCCGGCTCTGCAATGCGTCATTCGATCGCGCTACTCGCGCGCAGTGCCGAGTTGAGCTAACCATCTGAGCGCGAGCGTCGCCTTTGGGGTCAGCAATCGAGAACGACGAAGGTCTCCGAAGGGTCGTGACAAGTCCGTCACCAACTTGATCTTCCTCCCGTGAGCAGTCGTCCACTCCGACCAGGACGAGTTTCCGACGCTCCTCACGGACGCTCCTGGCCATCGGAAGTACGGCGCGATGCCTTACTTTCCTATCGCAAACCACCTCGACTTCGCAGATGGCCCGTCTTCCGGACTTGAGTGCCATCGGCCGAGGTCTTCCGGGCTGCGCTGCCGATATGTTGTTTGCAGAGCAAGTCCTCTGCTCGCCGCACTTCGGCGTGCGTGTACTCCAGTGCCTCGACCAGCGCGGCCATCGCCGGTGACAGGGTTCTCTTGCGCAAGCGCACGATGTTCCACTCGGTGCGCATCCAGGGTTCGCGAAACAGCGGCGCCACGCGCCGGGCGTCGAGCTCTTCCTGGACCATGCCGAGTGTCGCGAAGGTGAACGCGTCGGAGCCGGCGACGATCTTCGTCGCCAAGCGCGCACTCGGACATTCGATGGCCGGAAACGGCGGCCTTGGTTTCGAGCTGCGCGCGGGCCGTGCGCTCAGGATCGGCTTCAGGATGCGCGGCGGCAGCATCACCACCTGGGCATACGGGTAGTCGAGCAGGGCCGGCATCTGCACGGCAGGCTGGCCGCAAAGCGGATGCCCGGCACGCACGATGACAAAGGCTTCGATCGGCGGCAGCTGTACCAGCACTTCGAGATCGTCCTCGTCCAGCGCACTGGCATCGGCCACGGCGATGTCGATGGTGCGCGCGCGCAGTGCATGCGCGACCGCCGCGGGCGAGTCGGTGACGATGCGCAGGCGAATGGCAGGGTGGGCAGCCACGAAGCGGGCGGCGCACTCGGACCCGAGCGCCTCGGCCACATAAGGACCCAGCCCCAGAGCGACCTCGCCGCTTTGCAAGCCCTTGGCCAAGGCCACTTCGCGCTCCAGGTCGGCGGCGCGCGCCAACAGCTCGCGTGCGTGTTCGATGAAGACCCGGCCGAAATCGGTGGGCCCGGTGCCGGAACGGTCGCGGTTGAAGAGTGGCAGGCCGACGCGCTGCTCGAGTTCCTTGATGCTGCGGCTGAGGGTGGGCTGTGACACATGAATCGCGTCGGCCGCGCGGCTGAAGCTGCCGTGCTCCAGCAATGCCATGGCGTGTTTCAGGAGGCGAAGGTCGACTTGCATGGGCGCGTGGAGGCAGGAGTATACGAACGGCGTATCGAAACCATAGCGAACGTGTCATTGATGAATGCAAGCAAGCCCGCAACACTCTCGGTTCTCTGATTGAGGATGTATGTCCATGCCGGCCTTGCGCACTCTCGTGACCCTGATGGCGACCGTCGTCGCCGCCGCAGCCCACGCCCAGCTGCCGACCCACGGCGCTATCGATTCGCCGCTGGGCAAACTCGACGTCGCCAACGGCTACCCGACCGACGCCACGGTGAAGAAGCTGTATGACGCACTCGACTTTCAGCGCGCGGTGCAGGCCTACCTGTGGGCCCTGCCCTATGTGGCGATGGGCCAGTGGCAGGACGAGCAGCGCAGCAAGTTCGGCGCCAAGGATCTGGACTACGTCGACTACTTCGACTTCAAGGACAAGCTGGGGCTGCTGACCGCGAATGCGACGACACCGTACTCGATGGCCTTCCCGAACCTGGCGAAGACCGGCCCGCTGGTCTTCGAGTTCCCGCCGGGCCAGATCGCCGGCGGCATCCTCGACTTCTGGCAGCGGCCCATCACCGACACCGGCGCGCTCGGCCCGGACAAGCAAAAGGGCGGCAAGTACCTGATCCTCGGCCCGGGCCATGCGGACATCAAACCGGCGGGCTACATCGTGTTCCGCTCGCCGACCAACAACGTCTGGTCCGGGCAGCGCGGACTGGCCGCCGACCTGAACGAGGCCAAGGCGGTGATCGGCAAGATGAAGGTCTATCCCTACGACAAGACGCGCGCGATGACGCCGACCCAGCACATCCGCCCCGAGGGACGCAAGTGGTCAGGCGAACAGCCGCGCGGCCTGGCGTACTGGGCACTGCTGTCGCGACTGGTGAATGAAGAACCCGTGCTCGAACGCGACCGCATCATGTTGGCCACACTGGTGCCGCTGGGCATCGAGAAGGGCAAGCCCTTCAGCCCCGACGAACGGCAGAAGAAGATCCTGCAGGAAGCGGCGAACGTTGGTGAACTGATGGCGCGCGCCAACGGCTATGCGAAGCGCTTTCCGGGTTCGACCGTGTGGCCCGGCAAGAAGTGGGAGTACTCCTTGTTCATGAAGGAGACGAACCAGGAACTGCCGACCCACACGCAGCTGGACGAACGCTCGTCGTGGTTCTACGAGGCGGTCGGCGTGACGGTCGGCATGATGGGCCGCACGGTGGGCGCGGGCCAGGTCTATCTGGAGTCGTCGAAGGACGGCGCCGACCAATGGCTCGACGGCGGCAAGCACTACACGCTGCGCGTGCCGCCGAATGCGCCGGTGGAGCAGTTCTGGTCCTTCACCGTGTACGACAACGAAACACGCTGCTTCGTCGATACCGGCCAGTATCCGGACCGCTCGTCGCGCGACGACATCGTGAAGAACGCCGATGGCTCGGTC
>JAABQQ010000069.1 GCA_011391405.1 Gammaproteobacteria bacterium | reverse complement strand
CGATTGCCCAGGGCTGGATCGACATCGCCACGTTCGCATCGCCCGGCGGCATGGGTGGTATGGCCGGCATGATGATGGGCGGCGGCGGCGGCGACACACCGATGTCGGCACTGTTCGGTGGCAAAAGGAAGGGGAACCAGTTCGGGCTGACGCGCGCGGGCGGCAGCGGCAGCTACGTCGACGTCACGCTGCGCACCAGCCGCAACCCGAGCCTCGCCGAGGCTCTGCAGGCCGTGCCCCCGGGCAGCAAGCTCGAGCCGACATTGCAGCTCAAGGTACTGCCCCAGGCCAAGCCGGTACCCACTGACCGCGGGGACGATTCGATCGAGGAGCCGACCGAGCAGCCCAAGGGCAAGATCAAGCTGTACTGGGGTTGCGGCGCGGTCATCCGGCCGGGGCAACCGAAGGTCGTCGACTTCGAGACGAGCACGATCAAGGAATTCGGCGACATCTTCAAAGGCCGGCGCGCCACGCAACGCGGCACGCATTCTGCGCCGGGACGTCCGGTCTGGCCGAATCCCACCGACAATCGCCTCGTGCCCGACGGCTCATCGCTCGCGGGAGCGCATGCATTCAGCGGCCAGGGCGTGCCTGAAAGCTTCAAGTTCACGCTGCCGTCGGCGCAGGACATCATGCCGCCGATCGCCCTGCAGCAAGCCCAGGCGAACGGCGTGACACAGCTCAGCTGGCAGGCGCTGCCCACGGCCCGCGGCTACTTCATCGCAGCAATGGGCGGCAAGGGCACAGAATCCGGCGACGGAGCCGAAATGACGCTGTGGACGTCGAGCGAACTGCCGGACTCCGGCTTTGGACTCCTCGACTATCAGACCAACAAGTCCGTCGATCAGTGGCTGAAGGAGAAGGTGCTGCTGGCGCCGGCGACCACCCGCTGCGACGTGCCGAAGGGCATCTTCGGCGATGGAGAGGAAGCAGCGGGCGCGATGCTGCGCATGATTGCGTATGGCACGGAGCTCAACCTGGCCCATCCGCCTCGCCCCACGGACCCGAAGATTGCCTATGAGCCTGAATGGGCGCTGAAGGTGCGTGTGAAGTCAGTGGCGTTCGCGATGCTGGGCATGCCTGGAATGGACGGCGGCGGCGCGACCGAGGACGGATCCGCGGCCGGCGGTGAAGGCTCATCGAGCGATGGCACGACGACCGAGCAGCCGAAGAAGAAAAAGAAATTCGGCTTGATGGATGCGCTCGACGCCGTGAAGGACAGCGTGCCGCACTGAAGCGTTTCCCTCTCCTGCGTCCGCGGGAGAAGGTTGCGGCGAGAGGTCGCAAGAGGCGCAGGCTGTCCGATCCGACCTGTCCTGGCGCGCGCGTGTCTGCCTTTCCAAGCGCGACAGGACAGGTCGGATCGGACGCCAAGACCCTCAACCGGCCTGCGGCCGATTGCACGCGCAGGTGAGGTGAGCGTCAGACGTTGAAGCGGAAGTGCATGACGTCGCCTTCGCGCACGACGTATTCCTTGCCCTCGAGCCGCATCTTGCCAGCCTCTTTCGCTCCCTGCTCGCCCTTGCAGGCGATGAAGTCGCTGTAGGCGATCACTTCGGCGCGGATGAAACCCTTCTCGAAATCCGTGTGGATCTCGCCGGCCGCTTGCGGCGCGAGCGCACCGAGGTGCGTCGTCCAGGCGCGCACTTCCTTCACGCCCGCGGTGAAAAACGTCAGCAGGCCGAGCAGGTGGTACGCCGCGCGGATCACGCGGTCGAGGCCCGGCTCGTGCAGGCCGAGTTCTTCAAGAAACGCGAGGCGATCGCCTTCGTCAAGCTGCGCGATCTCCGCTTCGATCGCCGCGCACACGGGGACGACGTCCGCGTTTTCGGTCGCGGCACGCTCGCGCACGATCTCCAGGTACGGATTGTTCTCGAAGCCGCCCTCGGCCACGTTGGCCACGTACATCAGCGGCTTGATCGTGATCAGGTGGTATTCGCGCAGCAGAGGACGCTCGGCGATCGGGTCCAGCGGCAGCGTGCGCGCCGGCTTGCCCGCGTCGAGATGATCCTGCATCCGCTTCAGCACGTCGCGCAGGCGTACGGCGTCCTTGTCCCCCGCCTTGGCGTCCTTCTCAGCGCGGCGATGCGCACGTTCGACGGTGTCGAGGTCGGCCAGCGCGAGCTCGGTGTTGATGACGTCGATGTCGCTGATCGGGTCGATCTTGCCCGCCACATGCACGATGTCGTCGTTGACGAAGCAGCGCACCACGTGCGCGATGGCATCGGTCTCGCGGATGTGCGCGAGAAACTTGTTGCCGAGTCCCTCCCCTTTCGAAGCACCGGCCACGAGGCCCGCGATGTCGACGAACTCGACGGTGGTGGGCAGGATCCTTTCGGGTTTGACGATCCCGGCGAGCGCCTGCAGGCGCAGGTCCGGCACCGGCACGACACCCACGTTCGGGTCGATCGTGCAGAACGGATAGTTCGCCGCCGCTGCGTTCTGCGCCTGCGTGACCGCATTGAAGAGCGTCGACTTGCCCACGTTGGGAAGACCGACGATGCCGCACTTGATGCCCATTGTGGTATTGCTACTCGCTGATCGCTTTCGTATGGAGGCGGCTCATCGCCTTCTCGGCGCCGTCCCGCAGCAGCACGGTGAGCGAGTCGAGCCCGGCGTCGATTGCATCGACGATAGCGTTCTCCTCGGCCGGCCGCGCCCGCTGCAGCACGTAATCGATGACTTGTGACTTGTCACCCGGATGCCCGACCCCGAGCCGCAGCCGCCAGAATTCGGCGCCGCAGTGGGTGATGGTGTCGCGCAGGCCGTTGTGACCGCCGTGACCGCCGCCGAGCTTGAGCCGTGCAACGCCGCATGGCAGGTCGAGATCGTCGTGCACGACAAGCACTTCCGGCACGGGCGCCTTGATGTAGTCCATCAGCGCACGGATCGAAAGGCCGCTGCGGTTCATGTACGTCTGCGGCTTCAGCAGCACCAGTTCGGTGCCTTCGACGACGACCTTGGCAATCTCGCCCTGGTAGCGCGCATGCGCACGGAACTGCACGCCGTGCCGGTAGGCAAGCGCGTCGACGAACCAGAATCCCGCGTTGTGACGCGTGAGCCGGTGTTCGGGCCCCGGATTGCCGAGCCCGACCACGATCTGCAACGGTGTGCCGGCCATGATGATCGTTCTGCCTGGAAAAAACGAAAATCGGGCCACCCCCTGCAGGGCGGCCCGCTCTCTCCGGCCGCATTACTGCGGCCGGAGCGTTCGCGTTACTTCTTGGCGTCCTTCTTGGCTTCGGCCGGCTTCGCCGCTGCCGGCTTGGCCGCCGCTGCCGCCGCGCCCGCCGCTGGAGCCGCCGCAGGAGCAGCACCCGCGGCTGCCTCGGTGCCCGCCACTGCTTCCGGTTCTTCGGCTGCACGCGCGTGGTGGATCGAAACGATCGGCGCGTTGCGACCGTGCGTCAACTCGGGGATCTCGACGCCTGCCGGCACCGTGAGATCGGCGAGGTACAGCATCTGGTTCAGGTCGACGGCCGACAGATCGACCTCGACGAACTCCGGCAGGTCCTTCGGCAAGCAGGTGATCTCGACTTCGTTGCGCAGGTGCGAAACGACGCCGCCCTTCTTGACGCCCGGCGAACCGGCCTCGCCCTTGAAGTGCAGCGGGATCATGATGCGGATCTTCTCGTCGTCGAGGACGCGCTGCAGGTCGATGTGAACGATTGCGTTCTTCGCCGGGTGACGCTGCACGTCCTTGAGGATCGCCGCCTGGTTCAATTCGCCGACCTTCAGGTTGATGATCGTCGAGTAGAAGCGCTCGTTGTCGAGCAGCAGCAGCAGCTTGGTGTGATCGAGCGACAGCGCGCGCGGATCACGGTGGCCACCGTAGAGGATGGCCGGGACCTTGTTCGCGTGACGCAGGCGGCGGCTCGCACCTTTGCCTTGCGCGTCACGGAACTCGGCGACGAGTTCGAATGCGGTTTTCATAAGTATCTCCAATTAACAACAACAAGCCGTCGAGTCCGCGACCAGTACTCGGCAGCACCAAAATCAGTCCAGATAGAGAGAGCTGACGCTCTCCTCGTCCCGGATTCGACGCATCGTCTCGGCCAGCAGGCCCGCGACCGACAACTGGCGGATCTTGCGGCACGCCAGCGCGTTGTCACGCAGCGGGATCGTGTCCGTCACCACCAGCTCGTCGAGCGCCGAAGCCTCGATGCGGTCCACCGCGGGGCCCGAGAGCACCGGGTGGGTGATGTAGGCCGCGACGCGCTTCGCGCCGTGGTCCTTCAACGCCTTCGCCGCGTGGCACAGCGTGCCCGCGGTATCCACCATGTCGTCGACGAGGACGCAGCTCTTGCCCTCGACCTCGCCGATGATGTTCATCACTTCCGACACGTTGGCCCGCGGGCGGCGCTTGTCGATGATCGCGAGGTCCGCGTCGTCGAGGCGCTTCGCGATCGCTCGTGCACGCACCACGCCACCGACGTCCGGCGACACCACCACGAGGTCGGCGTACTTCTGCCGCCACACCGCACAGAGCAGCACCGGCGACGAGTACACGTTGTCCACGGGGATGTCGAAGAACCCCTGGATC
>JAABQQ010000068.1 GCA_011391405.1 Gammaproteobacteria bacterium | reverse complement strand
CGCGACGGGCCGAACGGCTTCCACTCGGGCAGTTCGGCACCCGCCGGGCGACCCGTGTGAATGAAGCTGCTCCAGTACGCGACCATCTGCCGCGAAAGCTCCTGCTGCGGCGCTGCGAGCGGCGGACCATTGAGCACGCTCGTGTTCGAGAAACCCGGGAATTGATACGGCATCTCGGACGTGTGCACGGCCCCGAGTTCGATGCCGGGATCGTTCATGACGGGCGGCGCCGCATCATCCGCAAATTCGTACTGGTACACCGGCACCCAGCGTGACGCGAGCCATGCCGTGCGCAGGAACAGGCAACTGTTAAGGCCACCGCCCGGCATGAAGTCCGACATGGCCGTGCCGAGTGCCGTGGGGACCGACGAATAACGATCGGTGGGGTACGCGGCGTGCACCTTGTCGACATTGTCACCGTACAAGGCACGGAGTCGATCATGGTAGTTGTCCAGCGTGACCTTGCCGCCGGCTGCGACTTCGTAACCGACATAGAGCCGCATCTCGTGGCTGGCGCCGCCATTCAAAATCGGCACGCGCACGAACAGACCCGTGGCCAGTGCCTCCGCGCCAGATCGTGGCACCGTGCCATTGCCGTAGATCGGCGCAAAGGCGAGGTAATCGGCGCTTGCGACTACGGTGCCGGCATCTACGAGTTCCTTCACTGACTTGCTGCGCAGGCACTGCAACGCGGTCTTTGGATCGGTGCAACCGACGACGTCCGCGACTGCGAGGCCGGTCTGCAATCCTTCGTCGACGCTGCGCATGTTGATCGTGCAGCCGGCGCTCTGGATGATCGCCTTCTGGAACACGCCCGACGTGCGTTCCGGCGAAATCAGGTGCATGCACACGCTCGCCGCACCCGCGGAGACGCCACCAATCGTCACATTGCCAGGGTCGCCGCCGAAGGCCGCGATGTTGCGCTGGACCCAGCGCAGCGCGGCACGCTGGTCCTCAAGCGCGTAACCGCCGTTGGCCTCGGTGCCGAACGCCGGGTGGGCCATGAAGCCGAGCGGTCCGAGCCGATAGTTGACCGAGACGACGACCATGTCGCCTTCGCGCGCGAGGAAATCGATCGGGTAAAGACGGGTGGAACCACCGACAAAGGCGCCGCCGTAAAACCAGACCAGCACCGGACGCGCCTCTCTGCGCGATGCCGTGGGCACGGCGACGTTCAGGTGCAGGCAGTCCTCGACGTTGCTCTCTTCCGTGAGACCAAAGCGGCGAGCCTGCGGGCAGGCATCGCGCACCGTGGTCGCCTCCAGCACGCCTTGCCAGGGCTGGACCGGGGCCGGGGGCGCGAAGCGCAACTCGGCGACCGGCGGTGCGGCGAAAGGGATGCCCTTGAACTCGCGCACGCCCTGGCCAGGCACACCGCGAACCTTGCCCTCACTGGTCTGTACGATGTACGCAGCATCGCCAGCAGTGGCTGATGCCTGCGCTTGCGCCACAAGAATTGCTGCGCAGACCGTGTTGCCGAGGAGCGCGAACAATGCGTTCCGTGCCGTGAATCGAACCATGAGTGTCACCCCTGTCGGAAGGCCGACCTGTTCCGCGAATGTGCAGCCGCGGTGGCGGTCAGCCGCGGGTTTTCCTGCGCAGCGCATCCCAGCTGGCATCACCTGTCCAGCCGCCGTCCACGGGCAGGCTGACGCCGTTCACGAATGCGCTGCTCTGGTGGTCGGCGAGGAACGCGATTGCCGCGGCCACGTCGGCCGGACTTGCAAACCGGGCCATCGGCACGCGGTCGATGATGTCGTCGTCGGTATACGCGCCGCTGCCCATGTCCTTGATGTCCATTTCGGTCTTGATCCAGCCGGGACACACGGCGTTGACGCGAACGCCGCGACCGCCCCATTCACCGGCCAGCGTGCGAGTTAGACCGATCAAGCCGTGCTTGGAGGCGTTGTACGCCGCGCGATGAATCACGCCACCCAGACCCGCGACTGAGGCTACGTTGACGATGCTGCCGGACCGGCGCGCGAGCATCTGCCGCCCGAAGTGCTTGCAGAGCAGGAAGGGTCCGAGCAGGTTCACGTTCATCACGCGCTGCCACTGGTCGGCCGTGGTGTCTTCCGCAGGCTGGATCATGCTGATGCCCGCGTTGTTGACCAGCACGTCCGCGGCGCCATGCGCCTGGGCCACCCGGCTTGCGAGTGATTCGACGAAGGCCTCGGACGAAACGTCACCCACCATGCCCTCGACCTGACCGCCCCCAGCCCGCAGGCAGGCAACCGGACCGTCCAGCGGCTGCACGTCCGTCATCACCACGTGATAGCCGAGCGTCGCGAAGAGCTGCGACGTCTCGAAACCCACACCCTGTGCCGCTCCCGTCACGACTGCCACTTTCATGCTCATGCTCTGGTCACCCTGTGCGAGCCCGCGCGTGGGCGCCGGGCAAGGCGTAATTCTGCCGCAAGGCCGTTCCTGCAGAACAAGCAAATTCATTCAATGGCGCAACGGCACGATGCCGCTACACTCGGCGCACAGGCGGGGGAGCCGGGTAGACATGCAACAGAATTCGTCCTTGCTCGGGCGGGCGCCGACCGGCCTCGTGGTCATGCTGTCGCTCGCGCTGATGATCAACTACATCGACCGCGGCGCGATCGCCACGGCCGCGCCGTTGCTGCAGGACGAACTCAAGCTGTCGCCGAGCGAAATCGGCTGGGTGCTCGCCGTCTTCTACTGGGCCTATGCTCCGCTGCAGCCGGTCATGGGCTGGCTGGCCGACCGCATCGGGCCGGCCATCGTCCTGGCCGGCGGATTCGTGCTTTGGAGCCTCGCTACGGCCGCCACCGGCCTCGTCTGGGGGCTGGCATCGCTCGTCGTGCTGCGCCTGCTGATGGGCGCGGGCGAGGCCACGTTCTATCCCAGCGCGCTGAGCCTGCTGGTCCGCAACGTGCCGCCAACGCAAAGAGCGCTGGCGACGGCAACCATGCAGTTCGGTGCCGTGCTGGGTCCGGCCATCGGTACGCTGCTCGGCGGCATGATCATGCTGCACTTCGGCTGGCGCGCGATGTTTGTTGTGATGGGATGCGCCTCGCTGACCTGGCTGTACTTCTGGCGTCGCCGTGTGCGGGCCGAGCGGGAGAGCCAGGCGTCGTCCGCCGGAGCGGCGACGGTCGAGACGGACGACAACCCGTCGTACGGCGTCATCCTGCGCCAGCGCGCACTGTGGGGCGGCATGCTGGGCACGTTCTGCTCCAACTACGCCTTCTACTTCGTGTTCTCGTGGCTGCCGTTGTACCTCGTCAGGGAACGCGGGCTGACGCTTGAGATGATGACGTATGCCACGACGGCATTCTTCATCGCGGATGGGGCCAGCATCCTGCTCGTCGGCTACATGCTCGACCGCTGGGTCAGGCGCGGTGCCAGCTTCAACCGCGCTTACAAGACGGCGCTGGCGCTGAGTTGTGCCGGCGTAGGACTTTGCCTGATCGGCAGCACGCTGGTGACGGGCCTCGTTGCCGCGTCGTTGATCCTGCTGCTGACCGGCGTGATGGATGGCTTCAACAGCCCGGCGAACCCTTCGGTGACCCAGACCTTCGCCGGACCTCGCGCCACGGGACGCTGGATGGGTATCCAGAACGCCGTGGGCAATGTCGCGGGCATGACAGCCCCTGTCGTCACGGGATATCTCGTGGAAAGCACCGGCAACTACACTGCGGCGTCGATCGTGTCAGGCGTGGTCGCCCTGTGCGGCCTGGTGGCCTGGCTGGTCGTCGTGCCCGAAGTGAAGCCGATCGACTGGAAGGCCGAGCAGCAGTGCCTGCGTCCCGATACGGCGGCGGCCTGAAGCACTGGGTCGAAAACAAGAACTGCACTGAGACCAGCATGCGCAAGATCACCGAACCGGCACGCGAGATCGACGTGGTCCACGAGACCGACGTGCTCGTGGTGGGCAGCGGTCCCGGTGGCCTGGCTGCGGCGCTCGCGTCGGCTCGTGCCGGCGTCAAGACCACGCTCGTCGAACGGTACGGCTGTTTCGGCGGCAACATCACGCAGGTGGGCGTCGAGGGCTTCGCCTGGTACCGCCACGAAGCGACGATCGACAGCGAGGGGATCGGCCCGGAGTTCGAGAGCCGTGCCAGAGCCATGGGCGCCGCTAGCCCTGAGCCGCAGTCCCTGAGCCATGCGCTCGACGCCGAGATGTTCAAGTACGTCGCGGACGTGCTGGTGCAGGAGGCCGGCATCGAACCGATGCTGCACCGGAGTTTCGTCGCGCCGATCGTCGAGGCGGGCGAGATCCGCGGCATCATCACCGAGAGCAAGGCCGGTCGCGAGGCGATCCTGGCCAGGCGGGTGATCGACGGTACCGGCGATGCCGATGTCGCGACCCGCGCGGGCGCAAGAGTGCGCAAGACGCCGCGTGAAGAAATGATGTCCGTGTCGGTCATGTTCTCGATGACCGGCGTCAACAAGCAGCGCTTCATCGATGCGGTGAAGGCCGATCCGCAGACCTACAACGACTGGAAGGGCGGCGGTGAGTGGCAGATCGAGACCACCGGCAAGGAAGACGAGATGTTTTCGCCGTTCCTGCGCAAACCGTTCAAGCAGGCGGTCAAGGCGGGCGTGATCCCGGCG
>JAABQQ010000067.1 GCA_011391405.1 Gammaproteobacteria bacterium | reverse complement strand
GGTGCTCCACGAAACCGCGTTGTCGTGCAGGATCAAGACCCGGGTAGCACCAGTTCGACCAGAACTGTCTCCCAGCGGTCTGCCTTCAGGGCTGGGTGGTATTCCGTCGGCGTCTGCTCGCGGGTTCGCACCAGAATTCCTGAGACTGAACCTTCCACCGGCCCATCCGTCCCGAGGTCCGTCTTGCTCGCCAGCCTGCCAACGGATTGCCCTTCGGTCGTCTTGACAAGCCGACCGCTGACGCTCACCGGATCGCCCGCCGACAGCCTGGCAATGCGCTGGTGCAAGGGATCGCGCGGACCGTGCCGCCCGGCCAAGCCGATATCAACGTCTGCTGGCCCGAGCGTGACGTAGCGCAGATTGATGTCCGGCCGGTGCTCGGGCCGTTGGCGGGGCAGGGCATCCACAACGCCTTCGACGGTTCCAAGGTCGACGAAGTACGGGTTCCGACCGCCCTCGGCGCGCATCAGGGTCAACGTCTCCTTGGCGCGTGTCATGGCCACATAGAGCAGGCGCCGCTCGTCCTCGCCGCTCCATCGCCAGTCGGCGCAGTCCATCACGATGACGTGCGCAAACTCCAGACCCTTCGCGCCGTGCGCGGTCATGAGTTTCAATGCGGAAGCGTGACCACTGCGTCGCGAATCGCTCGCGGCCTCGTACAGCGCATCCAGCACCTCGGCAGCGGGCAATCTTGGCGTCGCGGCCGAGTCCGCGAACTCGTCAACGGCCGCAGCAATGTCTTGCCAGTAGACATTGCGCGGCTCGCGCCTGGCCTGCCGGGCGATCCACCGCCGAATCGCAGCCACCGCGACAAGTGCCGAGCGGCGTGATCGCAGGAGGTCGGCGATCCTCCAGCCCTCCCGAGATTTCATCAGCGGAAGCTGCGCGCCCGCGCCATCGCGGCTGAGCACCTCGTAGCGCAGGCCCTCGATTCCGCACAGCGCCCGCAGCGGCTCCAGCGAGCGATGGGTGCGCGCCAGGACGGCGATATCTCCAAGCTGGACGTCTTCGTCGCTGGTGCGAATGCGATCGATTTCGCTGAAGACGACCTGCGCCTGCCTGTTCGCGTCGGCCGGCGCCGTCACGAGTCGCACCTTCCCGTGGTGCTCGGCATCGAGCACAGCCCAGCGCCCGCCAGGCGGCTCGGCAGCGCGCTGTGTATTGATCCGGATCGGATGGTCGATCTTCATCCGGTCGGCGCCACGCTGGATCACGTGGTTGGCCGCCGCGATGATGTTCTGCGTCGATCGGAAGTTCTCGACGAGGTAGGTGACCGTCCCTTCGTAGTCCACCTGAAAGCGCCGGATGAATTCGACGTTGGCGCCCTTGAAGCTGTAGATGTTCTGGTCGTCATCGCCGACGGCCATGATGCTGAGCCTGGCGTCCGGGTCGTTCAGGCGCCGGCCGGCGAGCGCGCTGACCAGGCTGTACTGCTGCTCGTCGATATCCTGGTACTCGTCGACGAAGATGGGCGCTGGGCCGGCGAGGGCTGGTGGCCGTCAGGCGACGGCGCTTCGCTCAAGGACGGGGTTCAATGGCGCGCTTACGTTTGAAGTCAACACCGCCTCGTATCCAGAATCAGGGTGTTGAAGGTTGAAAGGCGGTAACGTCCGACGGACTCGACGTTGATCTTCGCCTGCCCGCGAGCGCGGAGGCGGCGCGCCCGCTGCAACGTTGCTGCAGCATCCGCCCGGGACATCCGCCACGGCAGGATCTCGCGATCATTGAAGGCGCTCCAGTTGTCCGGGAGCGACGCGATCGGCGTCGGCTTGTCCAAGTGGGTCATTTGTACTTCTCCAGTGGTAACTGTCGAGGCGGGCGTTGCAAACCCGCCTCCATATCGCGTGCGCTCGGATGGACCCAGCCGCAGCGTGCTGATCACGCCCGCCGTGGACAAGCCACCCACCCACAGTACGAGCCTGTGGATGGCCTCTGCGAGGTTCGTGGCTTGACCACCGCTCCCCGACAACCGCCTACGGCCTGACGCGCTTCGCTTGCCGGGCAGCCGTCTTTGTAGATGTTGAGGCAATGCAAGACAGGAACCAGCTTGACCTTCTCGCCGGCGCGTCCCGCGTGCTGACACGGCTGAGCACGGGCCCAGCGTTTCCAGCTGCGGGGCACGGGCCCGCGCCCTCGGGGTAGAGCCCAGAAGAGAGCGGTGCAGCCCAACAGCCTGTCGGCCATCACGACGCATGCTCCTGTCTTTCGGCGGCGGCGAGGAACCTGGCCACGCGATCAGGGTTGCAGTTCCAGCCCTTGGACACTGCGACCCACAAGACGCCGCCGCGTGCAGCCGATGCAGCTCGCGCCGGATCGCGGTGATACCTGCGCACGCCTGCCACCTCGGACATGAAGCGCCGGGTCCTACTCGGATAAAGGATGTCGGTCATGGCCTCTCGGGTTGGTCGCGTCAGACGATATAGGCCGGGACGGCCTGGTCCGGGTCGAAAGGTCCGGCCAGCAGCTCCTGGGTGTCGTCGTCGAAGACCTCGACCCAGAGCCCTCGCTGCAAGAACGAGCGCGCGGCTCGATTGGCAGCGGAGCGGCTCGCGTGTAGCTCGCAGTCAATCAGCTCGTCGCGCTCGTGTTGGTGCTGAGCTGACGGGTTGCGGGTGCCGGCCTCAACAACAAACCGGCGGAGGTTGGAAGGACAGGGCGGGTCGATCATGGGGGTGCTCATGGCGGGTCAGGCGGGTCAGATCAAGCGCAGCGCGCGAAGCCAGGAGGGCACGCCATCGGGCCCGGTGCCATCGGGCTCCACGCGGTGGCCTGTCGGCGTTTCGCAGATGCCATCTTCGTTCCATGCCATCAATTCCTTCAGGCTGGGCAGTTCATCGACTTCCAGCTGCCAGCGTGCCAGCGCGCCGAGTGACGACTTCTTGTTGACCACCCATTGCACGAGCGGGACGTCCACCTTCTTTCGCGACAGAACTCTCCAGTCATCATCGACCTGGCGGCAGACAGTGACGCCGTTGGACCGCACCGAGATCAGGGCGCCCCGCGCGATCGAGAAGTAGCGATGCAGCTCCGAGCCGTTGGCATCCAGTTCGCTACCGCTTTGAGTTTCACCTCCTGCCTTCCCCCCTGCCTTCCCTTCTGCCTGTTGGCCAGCCTCGGGGCCGAGGAACTGCGGATCGGTGGTGTCGGTTGTGGAAGTACGGATGGGGTGGTTGGACTGTGCGTTCATGCTGGTGGCCTCGTGTGGTGGTTGAAATCTGCCCGTCGGTTTCGCCTCGACGCATGAACAGCGGCGTCCTGGCAGGACACAAGGGCACGACCGCAAGCCGCAGCTCGAAGCGCAGCAAAGCGAAGTGCAGAGACCGGGTGAGGACGTGGGCGCCAGCCTTCACCCTTGGGGCATGACGGGATGCCGCTATGCGTCGGAAAGAGGCGGAACGACAGGCAGATCAGCCACCCCGAGCCCAGGGACGCACAGGCCGTCTTGCCATCCCATCGACGACACGCGCGAAGCTTCCCAGCTGAGCGATCTATCGCCGCACTGCGGCGCACCTCAATGCCTGATCGTCGGGATTGCGGTCGACCGTTGCATCCAGCCCGCTGGGTACAGTGCCGTCGTCATACCCATGGACCCAGCTTCCCCACATGGCGTCGCTCGTGGCGTTCTCGTTCCCATCGCGGCGGCGGTCATCGACGAAGCCCCAAGCTCCGGGCGTCGCATCCTGCGGTGCCCACGCCGGACATCCTGGACCTGGTCCTGCAGGGCAGGCGCTCGCGGCCGATCAACTTTGGCGACATCACAGCCGTCAGCCCCTTCGACCTGTTGGTCGTGGAGGCCTCGGATCGGGGCATGCCGGTCAGCGACGTGACCGGGTTCTACCGCGACCCCGACCCCTGCGCGACCGCCGCGCTCGACGACATCCGGCGTAAAGAAGTGTGGCCGGGATGCCCCGCTCACTTCGGGATTGCATAGGCTGGGCGGCCTGTGGGCGGTTTCGCCGCGCCGGAAGGCTCTGAACGGGCGCGCAAAGAGTTACGCCTGCTTGGCAGGATTGAGCTGGTGCGCGGGGTACAAAGAGGTGACCTCAACTCGCTTTTCCCCAGGGAAGTAAATGAAACGTAGACTGATGCTCGGCTCGATGGCCTTCGCCGTCCTGCCGAGCATGGCCGCGGCGCCCCCGCCCAAGGCGCTGCTCACGGTGAGTGGCCGCATCGGCCGCGTCAACAACGATGCCGCGGACACCTTCGACTTCACCGAACCGGAGTTTCTGAAGCTGGGCGCCACCAGCATCACGACCGCCACGCCGTGGACGCCGACCTCGGTGTTTGTCGGGCCCCTGCTGCTCGATGTCATGCGAGCCGCCGGGGTGACCTCCGGCACGCTGATCTTCAGAACCCTCGATGACTACTCGGCCCCGATTCCCTGGGAGGACCTTGTACGCTATGGCGTGATCCTGGCGCACAGCCAGGATGGCGAGCGCCTGAAGAACAATCGGTGGGGTCCGCTGTGGACAATCTACCCTCGCGACCAGAATCTGGCCGCGTTGAAGGGACCCATCGCGGAATCGAGGTTCATCTGGCAAGTCGACAGGATCGAAGCGGGCGGTTGAGTGAAGTGACGGAGCGCCGGGATCCGGCGCGGCTATCCGCCGAGACTCGACAGGTCGGCCGGCGCTCGGGCGATGCCCCCTCCTCGAAGGGCTTTGGTTGGTGGCCCATCCTGGCGTTGGTGGTGCTTTCCGCCGT
>JAABQQ010000066.1 GCA_011391405.1 Gammaproteobacteria bacterium | reverse complement strand
CTTGCCGCTGCCGGTCACGCCGTGCAGCACGAACGGCGTGAAACGCCCGTGGGCGGCGACGATCGCGCTGACCGCCGTGTCCTGTTCCGGCGTCAATTGCGGGCCCACTTCACGTGCGACGACGCTCGTCATCATGCCGGTTGCGACGACGTCTTCGCGGACTCGGATCACCCAGCCGCGCTGCTCCAGTTCGCGTAAGTGGTCGCGCCACCGAGTCGACAGTGCGCCGAGTTCCGCCGCGCCGGCAGGGCCGTGCGCTGCCAGGTAGTCGGCGAGCTCACGCAGCCTGGTGGCGCGGGTGCTGATGGGCTGGGCTGCACCTGTTCGGGCGGCGGTGCTCAGCGTCCAGCGCTCGGCGGTGGCCATCGCATCCGTGCCGTTGCGCAGGGCGACGGGCAGCGCGGCTGCGATGACCTCACCTGGCGGGTGGCGGTAGTACTCCGCCGACCAGCGCAGCAGGTCGAGCAGGATCGTGTCGATCACCGGCACCTGGTCGATGAGCGCGAGCGCGCTCTTCAGGCGGGCTTCCGGAACGTCCGAGCGGCTGCGCAATTCGACGATGACGCCGACCGCCTTGCGCCGCCCGAACGGCACCCAAACCCGTTGGCCCGGTTGCAGTTTTTCGGGCTCGACAGTTGGCGGCGCGCGGTAGTCGAACAGCCGCCGCAGGGGGGCGTCGATCGCTACGCCGAGGATCGGGCCGGTCACCGGCAGAGGCCTCGTGCGGTTGTCCACAGACCCTGTGGAAAACTCTGTGGATGACTTGCGTGAATTTCGCCCAAGTGCCGATTCTGCCGAGGAGTCTTACGCACTGATCACAAAATCGCCGTCGCAAAAAAACTTAATATAATTCAATTGGTTGTGGATAAATGCCACGGCTGTTCGCAGCCCCGCCGCGTAATCCGTCGACCCGGCGCGATTGTCCGTCGGCAGCAGCGCCAGGGAAGTGCACATCTCTTTGCAGTGCGCCACGTCAACCATTTGTTCCACAAGGCGTTGTTTGGGCAGGACGAGGATGGAACCGCGGTGAACGTGAGTCTACGGCATGCAAGGCTTTGCTAGTCTCGGGGCAGGCGCCGGTCTTGCGGCAAACACCGCATTGCGCGAACTCGGGGAGGGTCGACTGGACGCAGCGCAGGTACGCGAGCTTGACCGATTCCTGGCCGGCGTCGAGCGCCGCGCCTTCCGGATCGCGCAGTGCGCGCTTCGCGATTCTGACGACGCCCACGACGTGGTGCAGGTCGCGATGCTGCGCCTGGCGCAGAGCTATGGGTCGCGTCCCGTCGCGGAATGGAAGCCGCTGTTTTATCGCATTCTCTACAACGGCATCCGCGACCTGCAGCGGCGCCACGGGGTGCGGCGACGGTTCTTCGGCCTGCTGCCCGGCGCAGCACGCCAGGATGAGGATGGCGGCGAGGACCCGCTCGAGCGGGTGGCGGATTCCGCACCCGGGCCCCTGCAGCAGCTCGCCACGGACGAGGCGATGCGGCATCTGGACCGAGCCCTGCGCCGTTTACCGGCGCGACAGCTCGAGGCGTTCTCGTTGCGCTGCCTGGAGGGTCTCGACGTGGCGGCGACTGCTGCCGCGATGGACTGCAGCGAAGGCAGCGTGAAGACACACTATTTCCGCGCGTTGCAGGCGCTGCGCGCTGAACTTGCCGAGGTACGACCATGAGAGAGCACCCCGACGACCGCGACGATGCCGAGCTGGAGCGGCATGCGCGCAATGTGTTCAAGGCCAGTGTCGACGACCTCGATGCGGCCACGCTCTCGCGTTTGAACCGGTCGCGGCGGCAGGCGCTCGAAGCGGCCGCAGGTCGCAAGCGCACCGGATGGCGATGGACGGCCTGGGCGCCCGTCGGTGCGCTCGCCGCCAGTGTGCTGGCCGCGGTGCTGTTGCTGCGCTCGCCGTCGGAGACCGGTGCGCCCGCGCAGGTCGCTGCCACTCCAACGAATGCCGACGTCCCGCAGGATCCACTCGAACTGCTGACAGCGGGCGAGGATCTCGACCTCGCGACCGAGGCGGATCTCGAGTTCTATGCCTGGGTCGAGCTCGAAACGGCTGACGATGGGGTGGGCTGACATGGCCAGGCGCAATTCTTCGCGATCCGGCCAGGTCCTGCTGCTCGCCGCGTTGACCGCGAGCGGCGCGGCTGCGGCGGCCGATACGTCGCCTGTCCCGGAAGAATTCCTCGAGTACCTCGGGAGCTGGGAGTCCGACGACGCGGACTGGCTCGTCGCGAGCGCCGCCGCTGCAATTGCTGCCGCTCAGCCTGCCGCTCGCACCCCGACTCAATCGCAACCCACGACGGCGCAGCGCGGTGCCGCGCCGCCGCCCGCGACGACGGAGCGCAAACCATGAAAACCCATCCATCGCTGTTCGCTGTCGCGCTGCTCGCCGCAGCGTGGCTCTGTGCCGCACCGGCCGTCGCGGCCGACGACGCGGCGTCGTCCAGCACGTCGCAGCCGGCACCCGGTGTGCCGTGGACCCAGCTCACGTCCGAGCAGCAGACGGTGCTGGAACCGTATCGCGAGCGCTGGAATCAGTTGCCGCCGGGACGGCAGCAGGCATTTGCGCGCGGTGCGGATCGCTGGCAGCAAATGACGCCAGAACAACAGCAGCAGGCGCAGCAGCGGTTCCAGCAGTGGCAGAGCCTGCCGCCGGCGGAGCGGCAGAAAGTGCGTCAGCGGTACCAGCAGTTTCGCGATCTGCCACCGGCAGACCAGCAGCGGCTGCGCGAGGGGTTCCACAAGTACCAGTCGTTGCCGCCCGAGCAGCGCGAGCAACTGCGCGAGCGCTGGCAGGACATGTCGCCCGAGCAGCGGCAGAAGATGAAGGAGCGCTGGAAAAACGCGCCGCCGGAACAGCGCGAGCAGATGCGCAAGCACATGCAGGAACGGCAGGGGCGCGGCGCGACCTGAGCGCTGCGTCAGCGGCGTTTAGTGGCGCCCCGCCACGTCATTGCGCATTTCAGCAAGCAGGAATGGACGGCGATCTCGTTCCCCCTTCCAAGCGCCCGCGCTTCAAAACGCGACGGTTGTCGTTGCCTTCGCCTTGACCTGCACGGGCTGCGCCTCGCTCGACCGGCCCTTGAGCCGGACCGTGTAGTTGCCGGGCATCGCGCTGAGCGGCGCGTCGGTGCCCGCGAGCCCTTGCGCGACCACCTGCCCCTTGCCGTCGACGAGTTCCACCGCAGGCTGCAGCGCTCGCGTCAGTGCCTGGTCGAGGCTCGAGGCGTCGCGCGCATCGAAATAGAGCCCGCCGCCCGCATCCGACCAGTGCCGGAATGTCGCGGCGAGTGTCTGATCGTCGATCGCGAAACCGACGATGTTCACGCGCACGGCCGCACCGGACTGCCTTAGTTTCTCGATCGCGGCCGCCGGATCCCCGCCGCAGGTCTCTTCCCCGTCCGTTAGAAGTATGACGAGCCGCTCGCCGCGGACGCCCCGCAGGTCATCAGCCACTTTGTCGAGCGATGCGCCGATCGGCGTCTTCGCGCCATTCTTCGCCTCGAGCCTGGCGATGCGCGCGGCGACGGCGGCTGCATTAAGCGGTCCGAGCGCAATGTCGAGATCTGACTGGCAGGAATCCACCTCGCGACCGAACACTCGCAACGCGAACGGCGTACCGGCGGGAATGCCGGAATTGATGAGGTGGGAGAGTGTCTGCTTCGCGATGTCGATGCGCCGCTCCTTGCCGATCTTCTGCAGCATGCTGCCCGATGCGTCCAGGATGATCTCGACGGCATTTCCCGCGGCCGGGCCCTGTGCAACCGTAACCGCGACAAAGCCCGGCTCCAGCTTCCCGGGCGTGATGCGGATCGCCGCCCGCGCAAGCGTGGCATGGGACTGTCCCGTCGAGTACCGCAACTCGTAATCGCCCGGCGCGAGCGGTGCGAGGACCATGGCCGGGTTGCCATGGGTCGTGTAGCGGTAATTTCCGCTCTCGCCCTCCCGTGCGCCCTTCGGCAGCACGGTGACGTAGTCGTTCACGTTGTTCGGTCCCTGCCACCTGACCGGAATAGTGGCGCCCGCAACGGCGTCGGCGGGTCCCTCGATCGAGGCACTGATCGGCGTCACCTTGACCGTCGCGCGGCCAAGCGTGGTGTAGGACTGCGCCGTGAGGTAGCGCAGTTCATAGTCGCCCGGCTCGTCGGGCGCGGTGAGCTGCAACGGACTGCCCTTCGACGTGTAGGCGTAGCGCTCGTACTGTTTCTCCGGAGCCCCGGCTTTCACCAGCGTCACGAAGTCGCGGGCGTTACTGGGCCCGGTCCACGCGACCGCGAACTTCGCGCCGGCCGCCACCTGCGCGGGTGCCGAGACGGTCGCCGTGACGCCGCCCACGTTGATGCGGCGCGTGCCGATCACGGTGTCCTTTTCGCCAAGGAAGTACCGCAGCTCATACTCGCCGGCCTTATCCGGCGCCGTCAGCGACGCCGGATTGCCAGCTTTCGTGTAGACGTAGCTGACGTAGGGCTGCGCGGCATTTCCGATCCCGACATAGTCGCGCGGGTTGTCTGGCCCCGACCACTTCACCTGGAACTTCGCTCCTGCCGGCACCTGCTCCGGGGCCACGAGCGTCGCTGCGACGGCGTCGATGAGGATCGGCCGCCGCGCAAGCGTCGGGTACGGCGAATCCGCACCGAGCACGCGCACTTCGTAGTCGCCCGGCTCCGCAGGCGCGGTCAGCTTGAACGTGCCGGGCTTCTGGACGTACTGATAGCCGCCGTAGTTCCCCTCGCGGTCGCCCTTCGGCACGATCGTGACGAAGTCCCGGGGATTGTCGGTCCCGCTGACGGTGACGGCCACCTCGGAGCCGACACCGGCGCTGGCAGGCGCGTCTACCGTCGGCTCGGCGAGGGCGTCGGAAAGCCACGCCACTGAAAACATCAGCAGGACCAGGTGTCTCGCGGCCATGGGATGCTCCGTGATGGACGAAGGCTACCGAGATGGCGGGCGGGATCCCGTTCCGAGGATGCGCGGCATCGGGCCAGTCCGTCGGGGTCGATTATACGGTGGGACCTGAGCGCTGCGTCAGCGGCGTTCAGCGGAGCAGCGAACGCGCGGTGCCGGGTTCTCTGTGCAGGGCATGCTTTTCTTCCGCACGCCGTGTCGAACGCCGCCGCTCGAGCAAGGATCGCCGCCGCGAAATAGGAAATAGGGGACGCTCACCTGTTTCTCATGAAACAGGTGAGGAGAGACAGGTGAAATAGGTGAGCGTCCCCTATTTCTATTTCCTATTTCGCGGCGAAGCGCGTGAGACCTCGGCGTGCGGAAGAAAAGCATGCCCTGCACAGAGACCTGGCCCTTGAGCAACCCGACGCCCCGCCGCAAGGTGCGAGCCACCGCAGGCCTCAGCTCTTCAGCGCGACCAGCACCTCGTCGAGCATCTTCTTCGCGTCGCCGAACAACATCCGGTTGTTCTCCTTGTAGAACAGCGGATTGTCGACACCGGCATAACCCGACGCCATCGAGCGCTTCATCACGATCGACGTCTTCGACTTCCACACCTGCAGCACCGGCATGCCCGCGATCGGGCTCGTGGGATCGTCTTCCGCAGCTGGGTTCACGATGTCGTTGGCGCCAATCACCATCGAGACGTCGGTGCTGGGGAAGTCGTCGTTGAGTTCGTCCATCTCGAACACGATGTCGTAGGGCACCTTGGCCTCGGCCAGCAGCACGTTCATGTGCCCCGGCATGCGGCCCGCGACCGGATGGATGCCGAAGCGCACGTTGACGCCCTTCTCGCGCAGGTGCTTGGTGATTTCGTACACGGTGTGCTGCGCCTGGGCGACGGCCATGCCGTAGCCCGGCACGATGATCACGCTCTTCGCGTCGCGCAGCAGCTCTGCGGTCTCGGCGGCGCTGATGGCTGTCACTTCGCCGGCGGGCTGGGCACCCGCGGCGGCTGGCGTCGTGCCACCGCCCGTGCCGAAGCCGCCAGCGATGACGCTGATGAAGTTGCGGTTCATCGCGCGGCACATGATGTAGGACAGGATCGCGCCCGACGAGCCGACCAGCGCGCCGACGACGATCAGCAGGTCGTTCGACAGCATGAAGCCCGTCGCCGCCGCGGCCCAGCCGGAATAGCTGTTGAGCATGGACACCACGACCGGCATGTCGGCACCGCCGATCGCCATCACCATGTGGATGCCGAACAGCAGCGCGATCACCGTCATCGCGGCGAGCGGCAGCATCCCCGCGTTGATATCGTGCGCGTTCAGGAACTGCCCGCCGAACCAGATCACGCCGAGCAGCCCCGCGAGGTTCAGCCAGTGCCGTGCGGGCAGCAGCAGCGGTTTGCCGCCGATCTTGCCCGAGAGCTTGCCGAACGCAATGACCGAACCCGAGAACGTGACCGCACCGATCAGGATGCCGATGTAGATCTCGACTTCGTGGATGGTCTTCTCGGCGCCGACCAGGACGATCGAGGTGTCGACGTAGCTCGCGAAGCCGACCAGGCACGCCGCCAGGCCGACGAGGCTGTGCATCAGCGCGACCAGTTCCGGCATCTGCGTCATCTGCACTTTCTTCGCGGCGTACAGACCGAGCGATCCGCCGACCAGGAGCGCGCCGACGATGTAAGGGATGCCGGCGAGGGTGACGCGCGGACCGAACACGGTCGCGAGCACGGCAATCGTCATGCCGACGATGCCGTAGAAGTTGCCGCGCCGCGAAGACTCCGGATTGGAGAGACCACCGAGGCTCAGGATGAACAGGATGGTGGCGGCGATGTAGGCCACCGAGGCTAGATTGGCGGACATGCTTGAGTCCCCTTTATTTCCGGAACATCGCAAGCATGCGACGGGTGACGGCGAAGCCGCCGAACATGTTGATCGCGGTGAGCGTGAGCGCAGCGACCGCGAGGCCGAGGATCAGCGTGCCGGGCCGACCGTCCGCCCCTGCACCGAGTGGCGGCGCCACCTGCACGAGTGCGCCGATCGCGATGATGCTGGAGATGGCGTTGGTCACGCTCATCAGCGGCGTATGCAACGCAGGCGTGACGTTCCACACCACCATGTAGCCGACGAAGCAGGCCAGCACGAAGACGGTGAAGTGCGAAAGGAACGAGGCCGGTGCGTAGGCGCCGACCAGCCAGAACAGCAGTGCGCCCACGCCGAACATCAGCGCGAGGCTCTTCGCCGAGGCGGGTTCGCCTGCGCCGTGGCCATGCCCAGACTTCTTCGCGGGCGTTGCAGCCGCTGCGGTCGGTTTCGCCTGCGGCGGCGCGGCCGGGAGCTTGGGAGGCGGTGGCGGCCAGGTGATGCTGCCCTCCTTGATGACGGTCAGGCCGCGAATGGCATCGTCGTCCATGTTGACGTTGATGACGCCGTCCTTGGTCTTGCACAGCTCCTCGGTCACGCGCAGCAGGTTGGTCGAGTACAGGGTCGAAGCCTGTTTGGCCAGGCGGCTGACGAGATCGGTGTAGCCGATGATGGTGACGCCGTGCCGGACCACGGCCTCGCCGGGAACGGTGAGCTCGCAGTTACCACCTTGCTCGCCCGCCATGTCGACGATGACGCTGCCCGGCTTCATGCTCTGCACCATCTCGACGGTGATGAGCTTTGGCGCAGGCTTGCCCGGAATCAGCGCAGTCGTGATGATGATGTCCGCTTCCCTGGCCTGCTTTGCGTACATCTCGCGCTGGGCCTGCTGGAAGCCCTCGCTCATCACTTTGGCGTAGCCGCCACCGCCGGAGCCTTCTTCCTCGTAGTCGACCTTGACGAATTCGCCGCCCAGCGACACGACCTGGTCGGCCACCTCGGCGCGCGTGTCGTTGGCGCGCACGATGGCGCCCAGGTTGGCGGCCGTGCCGATCGCGGCCAGGCCGGCGACACCGGCACCGGCGACGAAGACCTTGGCCGGCGGAATCTTGCCGGCCGCGGTGATCTGGCCGTTGAAGAACCGGCCGAAGGCGTTGGCTGCCTCGATCACGGCGCGGTAACCGCTGATGCTGGCCATGGAGGTGAGCGCGTCCATCTTCTGCGCGCGGGAGAGCTGGCGCGGCAGGGAGTCGATGGCCAGCACGGTGAGCCTGCGGTTGGCCAGCGCCTGCATGAGTTCGGGGTTCTGCGCGGGCCAGATGAAGCTGACGAGCGTTGTGCCCGGCTTCAGCAGCGAAATTTCTTCGGGGGTCGGCGCGCGCACCTTGAAGACGATGTCCGCACCGTCCATCAGCTCCGCGGCATCGCCGGCGATCCGGGCGCCTGCGGCCTGGTAGGACTCGTCGCTGAAGTTGGCAGCTGCCCCGGCCCCGCTTTCGACGTCGACGGCGAACCCGAGCTTGAGCAGCTTCTCGACCACTTCCGGGACGGCGGCCACGCGTTTTTCGCCGGCGTAGATTTCGCGCGGCACTGCGATCGTTAGCGACATGGTTCTGGCATCCTCCCCGCAACGCGGACGCGGCTAAACCGCTGCCGTGAAAGGGATATTCTGGATAGTCACGGTGGCAAAACAGCCGTGGATTATTGCACAGCAGTGCCGTATCTTCACGGCATGCGCGCGCTTTCGCAGTACGCACTTTCGCAGGAAGTCCTGCGAACGGACGTCTCGGGAATGCCCCTGGAGTGGATCGACTACCGGGATGCGGTCCGGTTGCACTTCATGGGACAGGTCGCCTACGCGTTCGGCCAAACCCTCTTCTCGCTGCGGGGTGGCGTCTGTGCGCGCACGGGCCAGCGCACCATCGTCAAGGTGAGTTCGATCGTGGCGACGATCGGTCACCGCCACAATCCCGGCGACCGGCATCACGGCTACGTGCCGCCGTTGAACAACGAAACCCTGTTCCGCCGCGACGCCTACCTCTGCCTGTACTGTGCGCAGCGCTTTCCCACGGGCCAGCTCTCGCGCGACCACGTCACGCCGATTTCGCGGGGTGGACAGGACACCTGGAACAACGTCGTCACGGCTTGCCGGCGCTGCAACAACCTCAAGGCCTGGCGGACCCCCGAGCAGGCCAGGCTGCAGCTGATCGCCGTGCCGTTCACGCCCAGCTACGCGGAGTACATCTACCTGAAAGGCCGGCGCGTGCTGGCCGACCAGATGGAGTACCTGCTCGCGCACTTTCCCCGGTCAAGTCCCTTGCACGCGCGTTTGCGGCAAGGTGCGGCGGCGCGGAGCTAGGCGGACGCAATCCCCCGAGCTTCATGCGGTCGCGGCAAGCGACTGATCCGGGACCTTCCCCCGAGCTTGGAAAGGCAGACACGCGCTCGCGGCAAGCGACTGATCCGGGGCCTTCCCCCGAGCTTGGAAAGGCAGACACGCGCTCGGGGGAAGGCCCCGGATCAGTCGCCTGCAGTAAGCCGCACCTGAGCAAGTTTTCCGCCGAGCCGGAAAACTTGCACGGTGCGCGCAGCGCCCACCGGATCCGGCGTCGATTGCGGCATGAATCGCGCTCGCCGCTCCGCCGCATCGGCGTGCTGCGATCGGTGATCGTGGCCGCCCCTGGCAGCCTGCATGCGCCGTGCGACCTTTTCCGCTGCGCGGAAAAGGCGCTCAGGCGCTGTCGCGCAAGCGACCGATCCGTGGCTTTTCCCAGGGCGCGTATCTGCCTTTCCAAGCCCTGGGGAAAGCCACGGATTGGTCGCCTGCAGCCAGCGCGTGTCTGCCTTTCCAAGCTCGGGGGAAGGCCCCGGATCGGCCGCCTGCAACCCGAGCGCGTCGACCGCGCTACGACCGCACCATCCGGTTGTCGACGAGCTGCGCGACCACGCCAGGATCCGCCAGCGTCGAAATGTCGCCGAGCGCCTCGTGCTCGTTGGCCGCGATCTTGCGCAGGATGCGCCGCATGATCTTGCCCGAGCGCGTCTTCGGCAGACCCGGCGCCCACTGGATGTAATCCGGCGTCGCGATCGGACCAATCTCGCGCCGGACCCACTCGCGCAGTTCCTTGCGCAGCTCTTCCGTGGGCTCTGCATCGTGCACGAGCGTGACGTAAGCGTAGATGCCCTGACCCTTGATGTCGTGCGGGCAACCGACGACAGCCGCTTCGGCAACCTTCGAGTGAGCCACCAGCGCGCTCTCGATCTCGGCCGTGCCGAGCCGGTGACCCGCCACGTTCAGCACATCGTCGACGCGACCCGTGATCCAGTAGTAGCCGTCGGCATCGCGCTTGGCCCCGTCACCGGTGAAGTAACGGCCCGGAAAGGTGCGGAAATACGTGTCGATGTAGCGCTGGTGATCGCCGAATACCGTGCGCATCTGGCCCGGCCAGCTGTCGTTCAACACGAGGTTGCCTTCGTTGGCACCCTCGAGCGACTGGCCGTCGTTGTCCACGAGCCCCGGCTTCACGCCAAAGAACGGCTTGGTCGCCGAGCCCGGCTTCTGGTCGATTGCGCCCGGCAACGGGCTGATCAGGATGCCGCCGGTTTCCGTCTGCCACCACGTGTCGACGATCGGGCAGCGGCCGTCGCCGACGACGCGGTGATACCACTCCCACGCTTCAGGGTTGATCGGCTCGCCGACAGTCCCGAGCAGGCGCAGCGTGGAACGCGAATGCTTCTTCACCGGCGCGTCGCCTTCGCGCATCAACGCGCGTAGCGCCGTGGGCGCGGTGTAGAAGATCGTGACCTTGTGCTTGTCGCAGACCCGCCAGAAGCGATCCGGGCCCGGGTAGCTCGGCACGCCCTCGAAAATCAGCGACGTCGCGCCATTCGCGAGCGGCCCGTACACGACGTAACTGTGGCCCGTGACCCAACCGACATCCGCCGTGCACCAGTACACGTCGTCCTCGCGCAGGTCGAACACGGCCTCGTGCGTGAGCGCGGCGTAGACGAGGTACCCGCCGCTCGTGTGCAGCACGCCCTTCGGCTTGCCGGTCGAGCCGGAGGTGTACAGGATGAACAGCGGGTCCTCCGCATCCACCGCCACGGGCTCGCACTCGTCCGCCTGCGCGTCGACGAGTTCATCGTACCAGCGATCGCGGTGGTACATCGCGACCACCGAACCCGTGCGCTTGACGACCAGCACGTGCTTGACCGTTTCGGTGCCGGGCGCCGACAGCGCCTGGTCCACGTTGGCCTTGAGCGGCACGGTCTTGCCGCCGCGCACGCCTTCGTCCGCCGTGATCACGACGGTCGAAGCGCAATCGGCGATGCGGCCTGCGAGCGAATCCGGCGAGAAGCCACCGAAAACGACCGAATGAATCGCGCCGATGCGTGCGCACGCGAGCATCGCAACGGCGGCTTCGGGAATCATCGGCAGGTAGAGGGTAACGCGATCGCCCTTCTGCACGCCCAGGCTCTTCAGCGCGTTCGCGAGCTTGCAGACACGGTGATAGAGCTCGCGGTAAGTGACGTGCTGCGAGACCTCGGGGTCGTCGCCTTCGTAGATGAACGCCGTCTTGTCGCCGCGCGTTGCCAGGTGGCGGTCGAGGCAGTTGTACGAGACGTTCAGCTTGCCGTCGTAATACCAGCGGATGTGGAAGTCCCTGGCGTCGAAGCTGACGTCCTTTACTTTCGTGTACGGCTGCACCCAGTCGATGCGCTGGCCCATGCGGCCCCAGAAGCCTTCCGGGTCGCGGATCGATTCGGCGTAGGCCTGCTCGTAGTCCTCCTTGCGGAAGCGCGCCCTGGACGCGAATGTCGCCGGAACTTCATACAGCTGCTTGTGCATCGTCAGACTCCCCTGCGCCCGGATTCGTGCCGGGACGCGCACACCGTCAATCGAGCGCGGCCCGCACGCGTGCAGCGTGCTCCGCGAGCAGTTTGTGATCTGCCATGTCGCGCGCGTGGAAGCGCAGGTCGAGCCCCGCGTGGCGCGGTACGACGTGGAAATGAATGTGGAACACCGACTGGCCGGCCGCACTGCCGTTCAGCTGCGCGATCAGCAGGCCCGGCGCGTCGAACGCCTTCTTGACGGCCTTCGCCACCCGCTGGGTGGTCAGTATCGTCGCCGCGAGTGCGGCCGGCGGCAGGTCGAGGATGTTCTCGGCCGGCGCCTTCGGGATCACCAGCGTATGGCCGTCGGCCTGCGGCATCACGTCCATGAACGCGAGCGTGTGCTCGTCCTCGTAGACCTTATGCGATGGGATCTCGCCGCGCAGGATGCGCGCGAAGATGTTGCTGGTGTCGTAAGCCATGGTCGATGGAACCCCGCTTCCCGGCCTGCCATGGTCGAGTATAGCGGCGGCCTGGCGACTCCCCGACCGCCATTCGACCAAAGGATGAGACCGGTCGTTTACTGCCCGAAAACCCACTGCACGAGGGCCGCCTGAATCGCCTCACCGGGACCCTGCGCAGCCGTGGGGTGATTGAGGATGACGACGGTGACGAAAGTCCGTCCGCTCGCCGCATTGACGAAACCGGCAAGCGCCGAGACTTCCTCGAGCGTCCCGGTTTTCATGCGTAACCGGCCCTGCATTTCAGGCGCCTTGAACCGGCGCTTGAGGGTGCCGTCGGTGGCCGACAGCGGCAGCGACGCGGCGAACTCCGGCATGTACTGGCTGCGGTAGGCGGCCAGCAGCACCTCGGCCATCGTCGCCACGCTGATGCGCTCGTTGCGGGACAGTCCCGAGCCGTTCTCGAGCACGAGCTCCGGGGCGGCGATGCCGTGCTGCGCCAGGAAGTCCACGACGGCTTCACGAGCAGCGGTGGCCGTGGCCGGACGACCCGGATTTCGCTCTGCGCCCATGGTCAGGAACAGCGCGCGCGCCATCGAGTTGCTCGAGTACTTGTTGACGAGCCGGATCACCTCGGCGAGCGTCAGCGATTCGTGCGAGTAAAGCAGCTGCGCGTCCGCCGGCAGCGTGCCGAGGCGCATGCCGCCGCCGATCGTCCCACCCGCTTGCTGCCAGAATGCGCGGAACAGGCCGTACGCGAAGTCGGGCGCCTTCATGACGGCACGCTGCACCGAGAACTGACCGCACCCCGCCGCGTACCGGCCCGCGAGTTCGATGCGGTTGCCGGTCGCGCCGTCGGGCATCGCGACCACGATGCCGCCGGCGCCACGCTTGCACGCACCCGGATCGAGGCGGACGTTGTTGTCGATCGCGAGGTTCGCGGGCCAGGGATTCGCGCTGACTCGCACGGAACCGGTGGCTGCGTCCGGTACCGCATTGAGGGTGAGCGTCTGGAAATTCACCAGCAATGCGTCGGGAAGCACGTTGTAGGTGCGGTAAGGCAGGTTGTCGAAAGCGCCGCGATCATCACCCACGGTCGCGAAGTAGGTGTTGTCGATGACGACGTCGCCTGCGATGCGAACGACGCCGGCCTGGCGCAAGCCACTCACGAACGCCCACCAGCGCTCCTGCGTCATGAACGGATCGCCGCCGCCCAACAGCACGAGGTTGCCTTCGAGCACCTGGTCGCGGATCGGCCCGGTGGCATAGGCACGGGTCCGCCAGGTGTAGGCGGGTCCGAGGGATTCGAGCGCCGAGTACGTCGTGACGACTTTCATCGTCGACGCCGGGTTGCGCGGTACGGTCGAGTTGAAACTGATCAGGGGCTCTTCGCGGCCGACTTCGCGCACGAACACGCTGAGACTGGTGCCCGGCACTTTCTGCCGCTTCATGGCCTGCTCGACTTCGGGCGGCAGGTAGTCGCGGTCGCGCGCGCCTGCGACGCCGGGCGCGTTGAGCAGCGCGGCGGAGAGCAGCAAGGGCAACAGCAGGCGGGGCAGGATGGGGCGCATCGAACTCGATTTCGTGGGCGTACGAATCATAAGCGATGCGGTGGCGGCGCGCGGCGCCACTGACGCATACTCGCGGCCCGTCGGCAGCAGGAACAGCATGCGCAAGATCTGGAATACCGTGTTGAAGGGGATCGTGGCGATCCTGCCGATCGGGCTCACCGTCTACGTCGTGTACTGGCTCGCGGTCACGGCCGAGAGGTTGTTCTCGCCGGTGATCAAGCTGCTGGTGCCGGCGCGTTACTACTGGCCGGGGCTGGGGCTCCTGACCGGCCTCATCCTGTTGTATTTCGTCGGCCTCGCCGTCAACGCCTGGTTCGTGCACCGTGCGCTGCGCATGTCGGACGCTCTGTTCGCGCGCATCCCGGTCGTCAAGACGATCTACCTCGCAATCCGCGACTTCATGCGGTTCTTTCCGTCCTCGGGCCAGGCCAGCGACCTGCGGCGCGTAGTGCTGATCCAGTTCGGGCCCGGCAAGGCCATCGGCTTCGTCACGGCCGAGTCCGACGAGATGCTGCACCGCTCGACGCCGGCCGGCAATGACATGGTCGCCGTCTACCTGCCCATGAGTTACATGGTGGGTGGTTACACGATCTTCCTGCCGCGTGAACTCGTCGAGACGACGTCGCTCTCGGTCGAGGAAGGCATGCGCATCGCACTGATGGGAGGCGTGCGCAGCAACGCACCGTCCGCGCTGCGGGAATCGTCGCCAGGGAGCGCCTGAGTGCAGGCTGTCGTCATTCCCGTCACGCCGTTCGCGCAGAACTGCTCGCTGGTCTGGTGCCCGCGCACGATGGAAGGCGCGGTCATCGACCCGGGCGGCGATCTCGACAAGGTGCTCGCCGAGGTCAGGAAGCACGGCGTGAAACTCACGAAAATCCTGCTGACGCACGCGCACATCGACCATGCCGGTGGCACGGCGCAGCTCGCGCGCGACCTTGACCTGCCGATCATCGGCCCGCATCCGGGCGATCAGTTCTGGATCGACGGCATCGCCGAACAGGGCCGCCTGTTCGGCTTCGGGCATTGCGCAAGCTTCGTGCCCGACCAGTGGCTCGACCAGGGCGACAAGGTGCAGGTCGGCGACGTCGAATTCGACGTGCAGCATTGCCCGGGTCACACGCCGGGCCACGTGACGTTCCACTGCGCCGCCGACAAGATCGCATTCGTCGGTGACGTGCTGTTCGCCGGGTCGATCGGCCGCACCGATTTTCCGGGCGGCGACTACGACACGCTGCTCCGCTCGATTCGTGAAAGGCTGTTTACGCTCGGCGACGACGTTCGCTTCGTGCCGGGGCACGGGCCGATGTCGACGTTCGGTGACGAACGAAGGACGAATCCGTTCGCAGGCGATGCGGTCGTGGCGTCGAGGCGCGGCTGAGCCGCGGTCTGCACAGTCAGCTGGACTTGTCGACCTTGCGGCGTCCACGGCCGATCTCGACACGCTTGTCGACATCGATCCAGCCGTCGATGGCCACACCCATGTCGCGCGCACGCCGGGCTCCGGCGCGGCGGTCATCGTAATGCTGATAGAGGCACGCGCAGTTTTCGCACGTGCAGTTCCTGAGCGGCAGGGTCGGGGCTTCACGCGACAGAAAGCGCTGGCCCTGCAGCGCGCGCGCCTCGTGGCAGCAAAGGCGGCCGGGCTGGATGGTCACGGCATGGAACGTCTGCGTGACTTTCTTCGCCACGAAGGTGGACGCCTTGTCAGCGGCGACCGGCTCGTCACGGACAAACATTTCTCGCGCACGGTCGAAAAAAGAGCTGGCCATGGCCTTTCCTTGCAGTGTGGACGCGACACTAGCCACGACGGCCACCGCCTCGGAGTGACCGGCGTCACTGAATCGCACTTGCCCGCCCCGAAAGGGAAGCCGACACTTTCGGCCTGACCGGAAGAGACCCCTGCATGCCCCCGACCCTGGAAACCCGCCGGCCGCGCGTGCCGCAACTCGCAGAACTGCCGTTTTATTCGATTTACCGTCACGGCTTCGTCCGGGTGGCGGTCGCCACACCGTGCGTGGAAGTCGCGTCACCGGCTGCGAACGTCGTCGAAATGGTGCGTATCGCGCGTGAAGCGGCCGCAAATCAGGCGATCCTGGTGGTATTTCCCGAACTGGGTATCTCCGCGTACTCGAACGAGGACCTGTTCCAGCAGGATGCCCTGCTCGACGGCTCGGTCCAGGCCCTGGGCACGCTGCTCGAAGCCAGCAAGGAAATCGCCATTACCTGCGCGGTGGGCATGCCACTGCGGGTGGATGACCGGCTGTTCAACTGCGCCCTGCTTTTGCGGCGTGGCGAGCTGCTGGGCGCCGTGCCCAAGAGTTACCTGCCCGGCTACCGCGAGTTTTACGAGAAGCGGCAGTTCGCGCCGGCGGCGCAGGCCCTGGCCACGTCGATCCAGCTGCTCGGGCAGAAGGTGCCCTTCGGCACCCGCCTGCTGTTCGAGGCGAAGAACGTACCTGGCTTCGTGCTGGGCCTCGAAGTCTGCGAGGACGTCTGGGCGCCTTTGCCGCCGAGCACCTATGCCGCGCTGGCGGGAGCGACGGTGATCGCGAACCTGTCGGCGAGCGACGTCACGGTGGGCAAGGCCGATTACCGCCGTTTGCTCTGCGCTTCGCAATCGGCGAAGTGCGTCGCGGGCTATCTTTACTCGGCGGCCGGTCCCGGTGAATCGACGACCGACCTGGCCTGGGACGGCCACGCCCTCGTCTACGAGAACGGCACACGGCTGGCTGAGTCGATGCGCTTTCCGTTGCAAGGCGGCTTCATCACGGCGGACCTCGACCTGGACCACCTGCGCCAGGAGCGCATGCGGTGGACGACCTTTGGCGACTGCGTGCAGGCGCACCGCGGTCAACTCGAGGGTTATCGACGCATCGAGATCGAACTCGACGTGCCGGCAGACCCGGTGCGGCTCGATCGCAGCATCGAGCGATTTCCGTACGTGCCGTCCGATCCGGCGCGCCGCGACGAGCGCTGTGCCGAGGTCTATGACATCCAGGTCGAGGCGCTGCGCAAACGGCTCGCGGCCACGGGACTGAAGCGCGTCGTCATCGGCATCTCGGGCGGGCTCGATTCGACGCAGGTCGCGCTGGTTGCCGTGCGCGCCTTCGATCGGCTCGGCCTGCCGCGCACCAACATCCTCGGCTACACGCTGCCGGGCTTCGCCACCAGCCGCCAGACGTTCGAGAATGCACACACGCTGATGCAGGCGCTCGGCATCACGGCAGGCGAGATCGACATCCGCCCGTCCGCCGAACTGATGCTGCAACACATCGGTCATCCGGCCGCGCAAGGCTCGCCCCTCCACGACATCACTTACGAAAACGTACAGGCGGGCGAACGCACCTCGCTCCTGTTCCGGCTCGCCAACCGGCACAACGCGCTCGTGCTGGGAACAGGAGACCTGTCGGAGCTGGCGCTCGGCTTCACCACGTACGGCGTGGGTGACCACATGTCGCACTACAACGTGAATGCGTCGGTACCGAAAACGCTGATCCGGCACCTGATCCGCTGGCTGGTCGGCGCGCGGCAGTTCGATGCTGCGACGATCGAGGTGCTGACACGCATCGTCGAGACGCCGATCTCGCCGGAGCTGGTGCCGGGCGCGGGCGACAAGCCGGAGCAATCGTCGGAAGCCGTCGTCGGCCCGTATGACCTGCAGGACTTCCACCTCTATTACATCAGCCGCTTCGGCTACCGGCCGAGCAAGGTCGCGTACCTCGCGCATTGCGCATGGGGCGATGCCGGCACCGGCGCGTGGCCGGACACGGTGCCGCCCGGCGAGCGGCGTGCGTACGATATCGCGGTGATCACCGACTGGCTCGAGGTGTTCCTCAAACGGTTCTTCCAGGGCAGCCAGTTCAAACGCTCGGCCATGCCGAACGGCCCGAAGGTGGGCTCGGGCGGGTCGCTCTCCCCGCGTGCCGACTGGCGCGCCCCCAGCGATTCGCCGGCGACGGTGTGGCTCGATGAATTGCACGCGAACGTGCCGGCCTCGTTGCGAGCGAAGTCGCGTGGATCACGACGGCGATAGGCATCACCCGGCGCACGAGCGCACTTGTACAGCCGCGTTGTAGGAATTGCCCCCGCACAGGATGGGTATTCGTACGATTGGCGACGAGCGCACGGGCGCGACATAGTCAGCCGCGGCGCGTAATGCGCTGGGGGTGAAATGCCGGCACCGAGCAAAGAACCAGGCGGCGTGCGGCCCGCTTCCGCGGCGGGCCTCTATTACCCCAAGGATGCCGACGGCCTGCGCTGCGCCTTGGAGACGCTGCTCGGCAGCGGTGGCACGACGGCCGCTCGCCTGCCGAAAGCGCTCGTCGTGCCGCACGCGGGCTATGCGTATTCCGGTACAGTCGCGGCCTCGGCGTTCCGGACGCTCGAGAACGTGGCAGCGGCATCGATCCGCCACGTGGTGCTGCTGGGCCCGAGCCATCGGGTCAAGATGCGCGGCCTCGCCTTGCCCTCGTGCGACTACTTCTCGACGCCGTTCGGCCAGGTGCGAGTTAATGACGCCGGACGCCGGCGCCTGCGCGAACTCGGACTCGCGGGCATTGCGGACGCGCCGCATGCACTCGAGCATTCGCTCGAAGTGCAGCTGCCTTTTCTGCAGTCCATGCTCACGGACTTCGATCTGCTGCCGATCGCGGTGGGACTCGCCCCGCCCGAGCAGGTGGGACGCGCGCTCGAGGCGGTCTGGGGCGGCCCGGAGACGCTGATCGTCGTCAGTTCGGACTTGAGCCACCACCACACCCACATCGAGGCGCAGGCGCTCGACCAGCAGACCGCGAAGTGCATCGTCGAGCGCCACAGCGACCTGTCGGAATCGCAGGCCTGCGGGGCCGACAGCATCAACGGACTGATGGAGGTCGCCCGGCATCGCGATCTCGAGGTGCGCCTGCTGGATCGCCGGACCTCGGGCGACACCGCCGGGGACAGCCAGCGCGTCGTGGGTTACGGCAGCTTCGCGCTTTACGCCCGCGATTGAAGCAGCGTTGCACGCGTGTCAGTCTGGCGCGGTGAGTACCCGTCTCCACACCCTGGTGCCCGGATCCATTGCGCTGCGCACATGGCTCGTCGCGGCCGCGTGGGCCGGACTCGCCATGGCAGGCGCCGCATTCGCGCAACCCGTCATCCCTGCGCCCGAGGACGCCGCTGCGACGCCAGCAGGCAACGCCGCAGCTGACCCGGCGACCGCCAGCGCGACCGACGCGTACACCAGCTTCCGCACCGAGTTCGACGCGGGACGGTACACGGCAGCCGTGCCACATGCCGAGCGTGTGCTCGAACTCACAAAGGCGCAGGCCACCGCGCCAACGGCGGAGGAGGTGCAGGTTGCGCTGATGAATCTCGGCATGGTCCAGAACCTGTCCGGTGACTACGTCGGTGCCGAGTCCACGTACCTGCAAGTGATCAAGCTGGTCGAGAGTTCGGGCCGTCCGCTGCAGGATCGGCTCGCGCGAGCCTACGGCGGCCTCGCTTCGGCCTATCACGACGGCAAGCGGCACGACCTCGCGGTGGCGAGCTTCGACCAGGCGATCGCCCTCAAGCGCCGGCACGAAGGACTGCTCACGGCGCAACAGGTGCCGCTGGTCGAGAAGTACATCGATTCCCTGACCGAGCTCGGTCGGTACCCGGAGGCCTTGAAGGCGCAGAAATACCTGCTGCGGATCGCGACGCGCCAGCATGGCGCGAGCAGCCCGCAGCTCGCCCCGACCCTGGAAGAGATCGGGCGCTGGTACGCGAGCATCGGAGCGTACGACCAGTCGCGACGCACGTTGCGGCAGGCGATCGAGATCGTGGAGGCCGCCGAAGGGCCGAACTCGCCGCTCCTCGTCGGGCCATTGCTGGCGATCGCCGCCTGCAATCGCAGGCAACTGCTCGATCCGGCAGCACAGTCCCTGGCGTCCCCCGACGAACAACGCGAAGCCCTGTTTCACGACCCGGGCGCGATTCTGGTGCCGGTCCAGGTGTCGCCCACGGCGCTGGCGGGCGAAGGCGAGCGGTCCCTGCTGCGGGCGGCGCAAATCGTCGACCAGGCCGCGGAGCCATCGCCCGTGGCGGTGCTGAACGTACGGACCCAGGTCGGCGACTGGTATCAGGTGCGCAACCAGCCGGATCGCGCACGCGTTCATTACCAGCAAGCGTGGCAGGCGGCTGCGCGCGTGACCGACAAGCTGAATGGCAAGAGCTACACCGAGGCGATCTTCGGCCAGCCGGTCCTGCTGCACCTGTTCCGGCCCGACGACTGGAACCGCTACCAGACACGCCCGCCCACGGAGGTCGAGGTGCGCAACGCTGTCGTCGAGTACACAGTCAGCGCGCAGGGCCGCGTGCAGGCGACGAAGGTGATCGACGACTCGGGCGACAAGAGGCGCGGCGAAAAGACGGCCGCGGCACTGCAAAGCACGGCGGGCTATCGGCCACGCCTCGAGAACGGCGAGCCGGTCGCAACCCCCGGCGTGCAGTTCAGCCAGCCGTGGATCCTGTTGTTGCCGCCTCCAGCCACGCCGGCACAAGGCGAGACGAAGTAGCCTGCCCGCGCGAACAACCACCCCGCGACTGCCGCCCCGTCCGTCAGTTGCGCGGCGGAGGCGGTGGCAGCTCCACTTCTTGCGGCTTGCTCGGTTGCACCTCAGGCAGCAGTCCGCGAGCGATCGCCTGCTCGCGGAATTCGGCGGCGAGCTTTGCACCCGCGTCGCGCATCGCGAGCCGCGTGGCCACGGCCAGCGCCTCGGCACCCTTGCCCGGGAACTGGCTCGCTGGTTGCGATCCATACCCCGTGAATGTCCAGCTCTCCGCCAGCTCGCCCTGCGGGGAGTAAAGTCGAATCGTGTAACGCAGGCTCGCGGCATACGTCGGCGTGCCGGAGTCGGCCGGTGTCACGAACGCGTAGTCATCGAGGACAGGTTCCAGCACGCCGCGGATTTCCGGATCTGTCGCCGCCGCGTCCTGCGGTGAAGCGACGGGCACCACGCGATTGAACATCGCGTTCAGGACCCGCATGAACCCTGCGGACTGCGCCTTGCCGAGGCCGATGCTGTATTCGCCTCCGCCACCCTCGCGCTTTTCCTGGTACACCTTGTCGGTGAACTCGAGCGGCAGGTGCACGCCGATCACGACCGGAATCTTCTCGATCAGGGGCTGCGGGATGTCCGACTGGGTTTCGAACTTCGTCGGTGCGCAGGCAGCGAGCAGCGTCATGAGCAGCGCTGCGCATGGCATTCGCAGCGCGTGCGAAGTAAACAAATCAGGCATGCACGCCAAGATACACCTCAGCGCCGGTAACTGGCAGGCTCGTTCAGTCCGACGAACGTGCCGCCGTTGCGCGCGCAGAGTTCCCGCATCAGTGTCGCGAAACGCACGCTGGTGAACTGCGGCGCGTCCGGACGCACCGGAAACGCGAGCGCATGGATGCGCACCCTGCGCTGCCCGGTCTTGTCTTCACGATTGATCTGGTCGACCGCCCGCACGACCGAGTCCACCGACGTGCCGGTGAACTCGTCGCCGAGCACGTACAGGCTGATGCGCCGGCCCGAGCTGTAATACGTGCGGATCGCCTCGACGATGCCCTCGACCGGGCTCGAGTTGCTGAACGGGAACCAGTCGCGCAGCCGGTCCACCACGAGCTTGCGCTGCGCGGGCGTGTCGGGCAGCCAGCGGCCGCGATAGGACGGGAACATGTACGTGCCCTCGTCGCTCATGACCTGCCAGCCCTTCACCTGCGGGTAGGCATCCAGCACTTCCTGCATCTTGCGCAACATCAGCGGCCAGGCGTAGTTGGCCATCGAACCCGAGGTGTCGATGATGAAAATGATGTACTCGCTGTCGACGGGCAGGCCGGCGACGGCATCCTGCGGCGCGCGCCGGTATTGCGCGCCGAGTACTTTCTTCATCTCCTCGGTGAGTTCCTGCTGCGCCGAGACCAGCTGGCCCTGCAGCTTGTTCGCCACCTCGGCGTCCTGGTCGCTCGCCTTGAACTGGCCCTTCACGTCGCTCAAGTCCCCGCGCAGGCGCGCGAGCTTCTGCTTCACGACCGACAGCTGCTGCTCGCGCTGCGTCAGATCGCGATTGAGGATTTCGGTCTGGCCGCGAATGTCGTAGCGCTCTTCCTGCAGCTGCAGCAGGCGCCCCTCGAGATCCAGCCGTGACTTTTCGAGCGCCTTCGGCTCGCCGAACTTGCTCAGCATGAACAGCAGGATGATGGCGCCGAAGGCGCAGCAGATCGTGTCGAGGAACGACATGCTGAACACTTCGAAATCGCGCGCGCGGCGCCGGTTCATGGCCAGTCCCTGGCGGGCATCAGGAACGAGCCGTTGGTGCGACGGGCCAGCGTCCAGAACGCGCCGGGTGCGGCCGGATCCCCTTCCATCGGCATCAGGATCACGTTGGCCGGCACACGGTTGGGATACTTGCCGAGCGCGCGCTCGAACAACCTGAGGCGCCCATCGCCATCGATCGTCTTGCGGATGGCCGGCGGCGTGGCGCCTTGCGTCGGCAAGCCGTCGGTGATGATGAAAACGTTGTCGGGCGCGGGACTCAGCGAGTTCATCAGCGTGAACGCATTCTCGAGACTCGTGCCATCCGTGGGCACCGTGCGGCGCAGGTTCACGACGACGTCGGTCAGCGCCTGCGCGTCGCTGCCGTCGAGCCAGCGGCCGTTGCTGCCGGGCACCACGGGCCACGCCTTCACGTTGAACGCAAGCACCTGGAATTTCGACTTTGGCGGAATCTGCGTCATCAGCCAGTCGACCGTGGCCACGGTGCGCCGCCATTTCACCGACATCAGCCGGCGCGTTTCCGACATGTTGCGCAGCCGGATCACGTTGACGACCGTTTCGTCCAGCATGCTTGCCGAGACGTCGACGAGGATGACGATCCGCTCGCCGCCGAGCTTGAGGCCGCTCAGGTACTGACGATCACCGGTGCCGACGAACCCCTTCACCCGGTTGCCCGGCTTGCCGGGCTCCGGCGTACCGGCGGCGAGCCGCCGCTTCTCCTCGTCGATCTGCTTCAAGTCGGCCTTCAGCTGCTCGATCGCCTCGCGGCGCGAGATCGTCGTCTTGTCCGCGTCGGCGAGCTGCTCCCTGGTTTTTGCGGTTTCCTGCAGCACGCGGTCGGACAGGCCTTCGGCGCGCACAGCCTCGGTCGTCGTCGTTTTCAGGCTGTTGCGCAGCACGACGAGGTCGGCAAAACCCTGCAGCACCTCCTCCTCGAGCTTGTCCACTTCGGCGCGGAGTTCGGACGTCTCGTTCTTGAACGCCTTGTTGCCTGCCGCGTTCAGGATCATGTACAGCAGCACGATCGCGCCGAAGGCGCAGCAGATCGTGTCCAGGAAGGACATGCTGAAGATGTCGAACTTTTTTCTACGCCGCGCCATGGTCCTGCAGCACCCGGATCAGTTCCAGCGCAATGCCCGGTGCGCCGAGTCGCAGCACGTCACCCACCTGCAGCGCCAGCCGGCCGCCGATGCGCTCATCGTTGACGAACGTGCCATAGGTGCTGTGATCGACGACACAGGCCTGGCCGTCACGCAGCTCGAGCGTGCAGTGGGAACGCGACACGCCGGCGATACCGGCGGGCAGGGTCAGGACGCGCGGCGCGGCGCCCACCAACCAACCCAGGGACAGGGGCACCGCTGTGATCGGCCAGGCGCGCCCGCGGAACAACACGTGCGTCGGCACTGTTGCGGCAGGCACCGCAAATGACGCCGGTTCGACGGTTGCCGTCGAGTCCTGGGCATCCGCCAGCGGCAATCGGTGCACCAGCGCGATCGCGTCCGCGGGACGGACGATGGCTGCGGCTGCGCGCAATGCGCCGATCGCCGGCGCGCCCTGCGCCAGTTCGACGACGACACAGTCCCGCAACGCAGCGAGCCGGGCGACCAGGCCAGGTATCGATGCCACCCGGGGCGAGAAGCAGAGATGCAGGGCAGTGCCCGGCGGGCGCGCGGTCTGCACCAGCCGCAGGATGTCGTCACTCAACCGCTCCACGGCCGCTTCGAGCTGCGCGCGCGTGAGTGCAATGCGGTGCGTCGTCGAGCCCAGCTCGACCTCGGCTGCGATCTCGTCGGCCGTGGCGAGTGCCTGCTGCCAGGACGGCAACAGGTCGTGCAGGCGTTGTTCGGACGCCGCCTGGTGCAACGGATCGAACCGCGTCTCGCGCACGAACGCCGTTGCGATGCTCTCGGCCATCACCTGCCGCAAGGCAAGGATGCCGGCGCCGGGCAGCAACTCGTAGCGCGTCCGGCGCAACGTGCCTTCGGCGCGTGACGCCTCGATCAGCGTCGCCGACGCTTGATGCAGTTGCAGGTCCAGGTGCAGCAGGCAGGGCGCCGGCGCGACCGTGGCGACCGCGGCGAGCCCGGCATCCACGAGGCCACGCACCGACACGCCGCACTCGTTGGCGACGCCGACGAGCAGGCCGAGTTGCTCCCGCGTGTAGCCGGGAGGCACCGCCAGCAACAGCTCTTCCGCGCCGTGTCGCGCTTCAGTCGTGAGCAGGGCAGACAGGTGCGCGTGCGCAAGATCGGCCGCCGTCGCGATACCGCGGGCCGACCACGGCAACGCGTCCAGGCTGAGCGCCTGCCAGAACCGGTTCTGCGCATGCAGCGGCGCGATGCGGTAGCGTCGCACGGCGTCGCCACCCACGTGGACGCGGCCTTCGTGCAGCACCGCGAGTCCTGGACTTTCTTCGCCGGCAAGCACGGGGACGCCGTCGTCGCCCGTTCGCACGAGCAGCAGTCCGGCGTCATTCAGTTCGACCGCGAGCAGGCTCATGGCGCGGCCGCTTATCGCACCATCATCTGGCGCACGACGTTTTCGTCGAGGAACGCCTCGGTGTCGAGCACCGCGCGCTCCTGGCGCAACTGGATCTGGTGCAGCATGAACATCACGAAAATGCTCAGGCCCAACGCCACGAGCGTCGAGTTGAAGGCGATGCCGAGGCCGGCGACCACGCCCGACACGTCGCCTTCGACCGCCTTGTGCGCCTGCTGCAACGCTTCACCGATGCCGCGCACTGTACCGATGAAGCCGATGGCGGGGATCGCCCACGCGACGTAACGCACCATCGCGAGTTCCGCGTCGAGCCGGCCGAACTCGAGTTCGCACGTGTCGTGGATTGCCGACGAAACGTCCTGGATGTTGCGCGTGGCGCCGAACCGGTGCAGGCCGCTCATCAGCGCGCGCGGCAGCAGTTCGCCGCGCATGTCGTCGGGCAGGGCCTCGACCTGCCGCGCGTAGTCGCGCGAATCCTCGGGCAGGATCTTCATGCCTTCCGGCAGCCGCAGCAGGTCCGCGCCGAGCAGTCGCTGGCCGCGCCGCAGCGAGAATCCCTTGTACCCCATGATCGCCACGGACCAGAGCGCGAGCATGAAGCACACCTCCTGCTCGTAGTCCTTGATGATGACGTAGAAGTTGCGCGCCGGAGCGAAGCTCGGGTCCTTTGCCATCTGCGCCGCGTCGCTGGCGGCAACCGCCGCTGCCTGCGGGCGCACGACGGTGGCGTAGAAGCCCTGCACGATGATCACGATGACGATCAGCGAAAAGACCTCGAACATGAACTCGCTGGTCTTGAACTTCTTCATGGTGCGCTGGGGCCTGTGGGTCAGATGTCGACGGGAAAGGCGACGTCGAAGTCGGGGCGGACTTTTTCGGTGGGCTCGAAATGTTGCGGCGAACCTTTCGCGGCAACGGGCCTGGCGGCCGGCGCTTCGTCACCCGTCTTTGCCGCTGCGGCCTTGTCGTCACCACCGGCTTGCGCGCCGGCAGCGGATTCCGTTGCCGCTGGCTCAGTCGGAGCAGGTGTCGACGCCGGCAGGTTCTGCTGCGCGAACGCCAGGCCGGCCGCAAGGATCGACAAGCCGATCAGCGGCGCCAGCGACACGGGAGTGGAACGTCGTTCTCTTCTATTCGGCATAGCGTGCGATCCTGAAGCCGACGTCGTCACGCCGGCCGTTGCCTGAATCCCGGAAGGCAGCCCGCAGTTCCGTCACGGTGGCGTGACGCCAGCTCGAGCCGCGGATGACGTGCATGTTGCCTGGCGCGGCGGCCAGCGGATCGACGGCCACTGCGCTGCTCGCAGGTTGCACCGCGTAGAGGTCCGTCGTCCATTCCGCGACGTTGCCGCCCAGGTCGTAGAACCCGAGCGGGTTCGGTGCGAACGAGCCCGTCGGTGCCGTGGCCGGGTAGCCATCGTCGAGGTCGGCGAGGACTGTCTGCAGCAGCGGCTGCGCCCGGCGGTCGCCGAAGTTGCCGGCGCCCGCCGGCACCGGCAGCGCGTCACCCCATGGATATTTCCGCAGTGAACCATCGCGATTCGCGCGTGCCGCCCATTCCCACTCGCTTTCGGTGGGCAGCCGGTAGCCCGTCGTGACGGGCTGCACGGGCACCAGCTTGCCGCCCTGCGACTGGTAGACCGGCGGCAAGCCGTCCTGCAGGCTCAACCAGTTGCAGTACTCGGCCGCATCCTGCCACGTCACGTTGACCACGGGCTGGCGTTCGAGCTCGAGCGTGTTCTGCCCGACGAAACCCGAACGGTGCTGGGTGCGGAACTGCTTGAATTCACCGTTGGTGACTGTACGCGTCGCCAGGTAGAAGCGCCGCCGCAGTTCCACCGCGCGCTGCGATTCATTGGCGCGGCGACCGGATTCGCGGCGCGGACTGCCCATCGTAAAGCTCGCGGGCCCGAGCAGTCCCAACTCGGCACCAGACTTCGTGCGGATCGTCGGCGTGAGGGATTTCGACGCCGCGGCGGTCGCGCCGTCGCCAATCGCTGCGCCTGCGGCGGCTGCACCGCCCGCCGCTACGGCAACCGTACCTGGCGGCGCAGCGGTCGCGACCTGCCCCGCTTCGAGCCGCACGTTCAGCACCTGCGGCAGGCCGGGGCGCGGCGTGACTGCCGTTCGATAGGGGCGGAATCCTGCCAGGCGCACTTCGATGTCGGTGCGGGCAGCCGGCAACTTGATGGCTTGTCCCGACTTGCCAACCGCACGGCCGTTGGCGAACACCTCGGCGGATGTCGGCTCTGCCATCACCGTCACTTCGCCGAGGATCGGCTTCAGCGACAACTGCACTTCGCGTCGCTCGCCCGCTCCGACCGTCAACTGCGTGGTCCCGGGTTCGTAGCCCTCGCGTGATGCCACCAGCGCCAGCGCGACGTCCGGCCGCACGTCGAGCGTGACCGGCGAACGACCACGGAATGCGCCACCGACGCTGACGCTGGCGCCCACCGGATCGGTGCGCACGACCAGCGTGCCGTCGGGCAGACCGAGCCGCACCGGGCCCAGCGTCTGCGGCTGGTTCGCGACCACCTGCACGTCAGTCACCCAGTGCTTGAATCCGGCCTGGCGCAGCTCGATGCGATGCGTGCCCGCGTCGAGTTCGAGCGTCGCCGGAGTGGCGCCGCGCGCCGTGCCGTCGACGAGCACCGTGGCGCCTGTCGGTTCGGTGAGCACCGTGACCGGGGCCCACGCGGCGACGAGTTTCGCCGTCAGCAACTGCCGCTGTTCCATGCCACTGATGTCCACAGTCGCCTTGAACGGCAGGTGCCGCGGCGCCGTGACCAGCAGCTCGTGACGCCCGGCCGGCAGCCGGACCTCGCCGGGCGCAGAGCCGACGTCCTTGCCTGCCACGCTGATGCGAGCAGCGACCGGCGTCTGCACCTGCAGGATGCCAGGGAGCTTCGCGAGCTGGTAACGGAACGACTGATTCGGTGCGTCCGTCACCTTGATCGGCGCGCGCAGGGACACATAGCCCTTGTGCTGGATCTCGACGGCGTACTCGCCCGCACGCGCGAAGTGGATCCCGCCCACTGGCAAGACGAGTCCGCCGCGCAACCGGACCGCGCTGTCGGCCGGGGCGACATCGATCCTCACGGCATGACCGGTCGCGAAAAACCACGTTGCCCATCCAAGCACGGCAACGAGCAAGCCGCCAACCAGCCATGGCCCGATGTGTCGAGCGGACACGGCTTGTGCCGCAGGTCGACGGAACGCAACGGCGTCGATGCGTTCGTCGCCGTCGTCACCGCCGCCACTGACGACGTCGACGAGTGGCGCTGCAGGAGGAACGGTCAGGTTACCGCCGCTGCCATCCTCGACGTCGAGGACGCGTCGGCCATCGCGCGCACCGATACGCAGCCTGCCGCGCGCCACATCGATGACGTCGCCCTCGTGCAACCACGTCGGGCGCGCCACGGGCGCGCCATTGCAGAGCGGGGGATCGCATCCTGCCGCCGGCTGCAGGAACAACTGGCCGTCGTGCAGCGCAAGCCAGGCGAGCGTGCCCGCACTCGCGCCCGGCAGCACGATCGTGTGCCCGGGGCCGCCGACACTCACGGGGAAATCCGCAGCCGACAGCGCGCGCTCGCCGAGGGGATCGCGCAGGACCAGTTCGGTGGGACTCAAATCGGCTCCTCGCAGCGGACGACGAGCGTGGGCGGCTGCGCACCCGGCGGCAGGTTCAGTTCCTTGCGCACGTCGCGATAGCCCTGGCGTGTGCCCACTACGGTATAGCGGCCCGGCATCAGCTCGAGGTCCCGGTGTTGGAAGAGCCCAAGCTTACCAACCCGGTAGATCTGCACGTCCGTCGCATTGTCGGACGCCAGTGCCACCTTGACCGGTGTCTCCGCCTGCCGCAACTGCTCAGACAGCCGCGCCTGCTGGGCCTGCAGACGCGTGCCCGGCGTCGACACACGGGCCGCGCGCTCGAGTACGTTGCGGGCGATGTCCCTGCCGGCAGGACTGTACAGCCGTTCGGGCTTGTCGATGAACGACTGCAGCTCGGCATCGATCATGGCGCGCGGCTCCGCACGCTCGACCCCTTCCTGCGCGGGCCGCAGCGCCGGCTCGGCCTTGAGCGCCTCGCCATACAGCGCCAGCGCTTGCGACCATTGCTCCGCGCGCTCGGCGGCGACGGCGCGCTCGACGATGGCGGTCAGTGACTTGGTTTCGGTGGCGCGTCGGATCTGCTGCAGGCCATCGACGACTTCCGGCGCGCCAGGTCGGATGCGTCCCGCCTGTTCGAACGCGCTCTGCGCCGTGGCGTAATCGCGACGTGCCAACGCGGCCATGGCCTGCGCCATCGTCGTGGCGTAGGCGTCGTTGGTCGCGCGTGCGCCGAGTCGTGCGATGCCTGCGCGCGCTACGGTCGTCGCCGGATCGAGTTTCAGCGCACGCTCATACGCCGCGATTGCGGCACTGGCATCGCCAGCCTGTTCGGCACGCGCACCGACCGCCGTTTCGCGCAGCACTTCGTCGAGCACGCGCGAGCGGGCGATGCCGCTGCGGGCGGCGGCATCGTCGGGCGCAACCTGCAGCACCGCCGCGTATTTATCCTGCGCCTCGGCGGCGCGACCCGCAGCGAACGCGGCCTGCGCATCGGCCAGCCTGGTGCGAATCACCTCGGGCAGTCGCCGCTCCAGCCCGTCGAGGCCGCGCGCCATCGCGTCGAAATGAGCGAGCGCCGACTCGAATTCGCGTCCGGTCATTGCCGCATCGCCGGCAGCCAGGTCGTTGCGGGCCTGCGCGTACGGCGCCCCACCCCAGGTGGCAACGTCCCGTTGCTCGAGCCGCTGCAGCCGCCCAGGCAACGGCCCGCGTCGCTCGTCCGCCTTGCGCTTCAAAGCCGCGAGTCGTTCGAAGTCCGCAATCGGCTTCGCAACCGGCGCCGCGGCCACGGGAGTCGCGGGAGGTCTCGGTGCTGGCGATTGCGAACCGACCAGACCGGGCAGGACGAAGAAGGTGAAGCCGACGGCCGCAAGCGCCAGCCCCATCGCGCCGACCAGCAGGCCGCGGCGGAAGCCTTCGCTGCGCAGCGACCTGGCCGAGGGCGCGTCGCCCCTGGTGCGGTGCCATTGCGGCTGCACGGGCAGCGCATCGGCGGGCGGGCGCGGCTGCCACGTCGCGGCGCCAGGTGCAACGACCGGTGCGGCGTCGGCCGGCGCCGTCTCGAGCAACAGTTGCAGTTCCTCGTGCACGATGCGCATGGAGACCGGCCGGTCAGCGGGCCGTTTGGCGAGGCAGCGCGCGACCAGTGCACGGAAAGCATCAGGCGGATCCGGCCTGCCGGCGACCGGTGGCGGGATCTCGTCATGCACACGCGCGGACGACACGTCCGGGTAGTAAGGCGGGTGCCCGCTCACGAGTTCGTAGAACAGCACGCCAAGGGCATAGATGTCGTCTGCCACGGCGGCAGCGGCGCCGTCGAGTCGCTCGGGACTCGTCGAATAGGGCGACGCACCGGCCGGCTGCGTCGAACCGATCCTGCGCGCGCTGCCGAGGTCGACGAGTCGCGGCAGGCCGTCGCCGTCGAGCAGCACGTTGGCCGATTTGAGATCACCGTGAACCCAGCCCGCCGCATGCAGTTGCGACAGTGCCTCGATCACCGGCAGCAGCCGACGCGCGATCAACGTCCAGGGGCGCCCGCGCAGGCGGCCGATCTCGCCGCCCGGGAGATACTCGAAGACATCGAACGATTCGTCGCCCGTGACGTGCGTGGCAAGCGGCGCGAGCAGCGTCGCGTGATCGACGACGGCGCGGATGCGTTCACCGGCCACGTCGTCGCCCGCCCGGAAACGCAGCACGACGTCTCGGCTGGCCGCCGTATCCCGCGCGAGCCAGGTCGCGCCGTCATGCCCGACGACGAGCGGCCGCGTGAGTTCGTATCGCGCAGCCACGACCTGCCCGCCTGCGAGCGCCGTCATGTTCGTCATCGGTCTGGACTCAGCGCTTGCCGGCAGCTGGCCGCGTGGTTTCCGCCGTCGTCGCCGGCAGGCCCGTCTCGTTCTCGTACAGCTCGCGCAGGAGACGCCGCCATTCCGCGTACTGCTGCTCCGCCGAGCCCTTCAGCTCGAGCGTGCGGCCCTCGATGTCGACTACGCTCGGCTGCACTTCGTTCTGGAACGAGCTGCCGAGCTGCTTCAGCGATTCATCGTGCATCTTGATCTCGGCACGCATGTCGAGGCCGCTCTTGAACGCATAAATGCCGCCGATGACGGCCGCGGTCGCGGCAGCCGAGCCCGCGCTGCTGTTCGTGTTCTGTCCTGCCATGACGCCGCCGATGACGGCTGCGGCGCCGAGCAAGCCGCGTGTCAGCGCCTTGCGTTTCGCATCGGCTGCGGCCGCGAGCTCTTCGTGCGAGTACTTGCGCCAATTGACGTAAGCGTCGTCGATGGTCTCGCCGAAGTTCGTGTAGTGCTCGTTGAGCGTGTCGATCAGTGCGTAATCCCGCTCGTGCACGCGGTCCATGCGCTGCACCACGGGATCGCCTTCTGCCGGCAGTCGCGCGATGGCATAGGTGCCGCGCTTCGGGTCGTGCACCAGGTAGGGATTGAATGCATACGGTGCGAGCTCGGATGCGAAACGCAGGTTGGCGACCTGGTGCACCTGCACGCGCTGCTCACGCGTGAGTTCGTTGCGAGCGGCCAGCAGATCGTTCGCGATCGTCGCGTACACGTTGTCGAACGGGTCACGCGGCTTGACCGGCACGTCCTTGTAGGCGCGCGTGTCCGCCAGGCCCTCGTAGTCCTTGCGCAGCCACGTGCGGCCGGTGGCATCCGTCACGGTCACCGCAAGCTGCAGCACGCTGCCGTCGGATTCGATGATCCGCGCGCCGATGTTCACGTCGCTGCCCGAACTTTCGGCAGGCAACACGCGCACCTGCCCCCACTGCCCGGTGCTCTCGAGCGTGTCACGCAGCAGGACGGGCATGTAGCGCGACTCGGCCTTGCGCACGTCCGGGTAGATGCCGCGCTTTTCCTGCTCGACCGGGTCCGGCGGGATGTTCGGATCGAACATGCGTACGCCGACGTCGAGCAGTTCGGCCTGCGGAATTTCGGCTGTCGCTTTCTGCGCGACGACCGGTGCCATCGGGCGCTCGTCCTGCACGACGCAGCCGGCTGCACCGAGCATGAGCGCCAGCACGAGGCAGCACGCGCGCCACGAGCGGCCGGATCCAACGGGAGTGTTCGAAGACGTCACTGCGTGCTCTGCTTGTACTTGCGGTATTCCTCCCAGAGCCGCTCGCGCAGCTCGGGGTCCATTTCCTTCATCGCGGCCTCGCGCAACTGGCGCGCGACGATATCGTCGTCGCGACCGTCGGGGATATCGGCCGGTACGTCACGAGAACCGGAGCCTCCTTTCGCACCGCCGCCGACGCCACCACCACCGCCCTGGCTGCCGGCGCCTGCGGCCACGTCGCCGCCCTGGCCGCCCTCACTGCCCGTGCCGGACGCGATACCGCCTTCCTGCCCTTCCTGCCCTTCCTGCCCTTCCTGCCCTTCCCGGCCTTCCTGTCCTTCCTGTCCTTCCTGTCCTTCCTGTCCTTCCCGACCAGCGCGTTCCTGCGAGATGGTCTCCTGTTCCTTGCGCATGCGCGCGTCGAACACGGTGAATGTTTCGTCGAAGCGGCGATCGATCTCCGCACGCTTGTCTTCGGTGGTCATGGGACCGCTGCCGCCGCCCGAGCCGGGCTGGCCGGAATGACCGGGTGTGCCGGCCGTGCCCGCCGACCCTGGCTGACCCGCGGATCCAGCATTGGTGGCTCCCGGTTGGCCGGCTGCTCCAGGCTGACCTGCAGTGCCCGCCGAACCTGGCCGACCCGCGGATCCCGCATTGGTGGCTCCCGGTTGACCCGCCGCTCCAGGTTGGCCTGCCGTGCCAGCCGAACCGGTCGAGCCGGCGGGGCCAGTTGGGCCGCCGCTGCTTGTCGAATCGCCTTGGGCGTCGGGTGCGCCCCCGGCCGCACCCCCGCCGGATGGTGATCCGGACGGTGATCCGGACGATGACGGCGTGCTGCCCTGCGAACCGCCGGTGGCAGGAGGCGTGGGCCAGCCTTGGGGTTGTGGTGGTGGGGGCGGCCCGGAACCGCCAGAGCTGGAACCGCCACCCGCAGGTGATCCGCTGGACTGGGATCCGCTCGGCGCAGACGAGCCTGCGCTACCGGAAGGCGACCCGGAGCTGCCGGCAGGCGATTGCTGACCGGGGCTCCCCGACGATGAGGGCGACTGCTGGCCGGGGCTCCCCGACGACGAGGGCGACTGCTGGCCCGAGCTGCCGCCCGAACTTGGATTCGACGGCGACGAACTGCCCGAGGACGGTGGTGACGAGCTCGGCATGCCGCTCGGCATCGAACTGGAACTGGTCGTCAGGCACCCGCTCGTGGCGAGCGCAGCCGCAGCCACGAACACTGCCGCAGTCAGTCCTGTAAAGCCGTGCATGCGCTGGAACCCCTGGACGGTTGCCGGCGTGGACGATCCCGCGGCTCTGGTCCTACGTGCTTGGATGCGTCCGGAGGCCGGCAGTTCAACAGTCAACGCGAACCTGCGGCGCCGACCGCTCCGGCCGCGGCCGCCCCGGGGACCACCAGGTCGTCCCCGACGAGGAATGCACGCAGCTGTTCGCTCAAGCGATTGCAGGCGGTATTGCGCACCGGGGTGATGATCGGGATCGGTGCGATGGCGCCAATCAGCACTGAAGTGCCGGTGACGTCGGTGCTGACCGAGCCGATCTCACTAGCGTTCTGCAGGTCCCAGACCGACGCGACATAACCCGACTCTTTCTCCCACCAGCCGACACCGAAACAGCCGCCGCCACCCGGCCCGATCGCACACGCAACGCTACCGCCGCCATCGGTCTTGCGGGTGTTGCCGTCGACCCAGACCACGTAACGGACACCGATTTCCTGCAGCCGCTCGGTGACGCCAGGCCGCTGCAACAGCACGCGCAAGCCATCCGCATTGGCCGGAGCCGTGCTCGGCTCGAACCACGGAAACAGCGCGTCGGTGAATTCCTGCTCGCCGTAGATCTTGAACGCCGTGCGCGCAGCCTTGCCGGAATGCGCGTTCTGCCCCTTCTCGGGATGGACCAGTTCGCCGCCTAGTCGCTCCTGGATGCAGTCGAGGAAGGCCTCCTCGGTGCCCACGCCTTCGAGCTGCGGCTTCTTCAGCAGGACGATCGATTCGTTGGCCTGGATCGGCGAGGCAATCTGGCGCGTCTCGTCGACCTTGGACGTCATGCAACCGGACGCCACGACTCCGAGCACAGCCACTCCCGCTGCGGCGCGCCACGGCGCACGGACACTCGCCTGGAGACGGCGATCGAGCATTGCGTGTGTCATGGCAGTCCTCCTTTGGCTGAGCGGCCTGCGCAGCGGCAACGAAGTCGGAGACGCCCGAGTATACGTCAAGGATTCGGGCCGAAATATCAGCCTGGCCGGAGTCAACTTCAGTCGAACAATCCCCCTTGCCGCGGGGCGCCGGGTTCGCGCTCGAACTGCTGCACATCGAGTTCTGGCGCGGCTTCCTGATTGAGCCCGAGGCGCCGGCAGGCCCGCGCAAACCGAGCCCCGACCATCGCTGCGTAGGCGCCTTCGCCACGTAAGCGATGACCGAAACGGGGATCGTTGAGACGGCCGCCCCGCATCTCGCGCACGTGGTTCAGCACGCGGTCCGCTCGCTCGGGGTAGTGCTGCCGCAGCCAGTCTTCGAACAGGGACGCTACCTCGAAGGGCAGCCGCAGCAGCAGATACGCCGCGCGCCGGGCCCCTGCTGCGGCCGCGGCCTCGAGCACGTTTTCGATTTCGTGGTCGGTCAGGGCCGGAATCACAGGGGCCATCATGACGCCGACGGGCACGCCGGCCGACGTGAGTTCCCGGACCACGCGCAATCGCGCCTGCGGCGATGCAGCACGCGGTTCCAGCGTCCGTTTCAGCTCGGCGTCGAGGCTGGTGATGCTGATGAAGACCGACACGAGGCGGCGTTCGGCCAGCCCCCGCAGCAGGTCGAGGTCGCGCAGGATCAGGGCGCCCTTGGTGATGATCGAGAGTGGATGCCGCCTTGCCAGCAGCAACTCGAGCACGGCGCGTGTTGAGCGCAGCCTGCGCTCGGCCGGCTGGTAGGGATCGGTGTTGCCGCCGATGTGCAGCACTTTGCAGACGTAACGCGGCGACGAAATTTCCCGCTGCAACAGCGCCGCAAGACCGGGCTTGTGGAAGATGCGCGTCTCGAAGTCGAGCCCGGGACTGAGATTGAGGTACGCGTGCGCGGGCCGCGCGAAACAGTAGATGCAGCCGTGCTCACACCCCTGGTACGGGTTGAGCGACTGGTCGAAGGGGACGTCCGGCGAACGGTTGGTGGTGATCGCGTGCTTGGGAAACTCAGGCGTCAGCGTCGTTGCCGGGTTCTGCAACGGCTCGTCCAGGCTCCCCCAGCCGTCATCCGCCGGTATGAGCGTGGTCGCTTCGAAGCGACCGGCCGGGTTCGTGACCGCGCCGCGACCTTTCTCCACGTGCTTTTGGTCTGCCCGCCGCATGCGCCGAGACTACTGTATGCATATACAGTTGTCACTCCCTGTCGGGGAACCGGTCCATGCGCCACAACTCGGGGAAGATGCGCGTCCACGCGAGCGCGACGAACAGCGTCGCGCTGCCGCCGATCACCACCGCCGGGATCGCTCCGACCAGCGCGGCTACGAACCCGGATTCGAATTCACCGAGCTCGTTCGATGCGCCAATGAACACCGAGTTCACCGCGCTGACGCGACCCCGGATGTCGTCGGGTGTCTGGAGCTGCACGAGCAGGTGGCGGATGTAGACGCTCACCATGTCGCCGGCGCCGAGCACGGTGAGTGCGGCGAGTGAAATCCAGAGGCTCGTCGACAAGCCGAACACGAGCGTTGCGATCCCGAAGACGATCACGCCGCCGAACATCCAGTGGCCGACACGCCGGGTCACAGGCAGCACGCCGAGCGCGACACCGGTCAACGCAGCCCCCACACCCGGCGCTGCACGCAACCAGCCGAGCCCGCTCGGCCCGACGTGCAGCACGTCGGCGGCATACACCGGCAACAGCGCGGTCGCACCACCGAACAGCACCGCAAAGAGGTCGAGGGAAATCGCTCCCAGCACGGGACGCCGGCCGCGGACGAACCGCAGCCCTTCGAGCAGCGCGTGACGATCGAGCGGCGCCGTGCTGGCGGCCGCGCTCGCTTCGCCGCCCCGACGCAGCGTGGCGAGCATCACCAGCGACACCGCGAGCAAGGTCGCCACGGTGGCGTAAACGGTGGTGGCGCCCGCGAGATACAGCAGGCCGCCGAGCGCGGGGCCCACGATCGTCGAGACCTGCCACAGCGAGGAATTGAAGGCGACCGCGGCGCCGAAATGTTCACGCTCTACCAGGTTCGGCAGCAGGGCCTGGCTTGCCGGCATCGCGAACGCACGGGCGACGCCGAACAGCGTCATGATCCCGAACACGGGCCACGCGCTGCGCAGGCCATGCCATGAGAATGCGAGCAACAGCAGCGCGCAGAGCAGCAGCAGCACGTAACAACCGGCGATGATGCGGCGGCGGTCACGGGTGTCCGCGAAGTGCCCTGCCGGCAGGATCAGCAGCACGAACGGCAGGAACTGCGACAGTCCGATCAGGCCGAGATCGAGCGGACTGCGCGTGACTTCGTACACCTGCCAGCCAACGGCCACTGTCTGCATCTGCACCGCCAGCGAGCCCAGGAAACGCGCGAGGATGTAGCGCGTGAAATCCGCGTTGCGCAGCAGCGCACGACGCTCGTTCCTCATGCGCGGCCGTACCCGCGCTGGCGTGAAATCTTGCTGCTCATCGGTGCGCGGCAGGATAGCCGATGCACGCCCGGACGGTGGACAGCCAGTGGCATTGAGGCACCAGTTCAAGTGACAATCGGCTACCTGCCGCACTCGTGCGTGCCCGTCGCAAAGATCGGCATGCGCGCCGGCCTCCAGAGTAGTCACCCATGCACCGACCCCAGGTCTTCTTCCGCCGGCCCTTCGCACTGCTGCTCCTGGCGCTGTGCGTCGTGCTGCAGCCTGCAGCCCACGCCGCCGGCGCCGGCGCCGGCGCCAGTGCGGACGCGCGCTTCGACGCGCTCAGCAAGCGTTTCGTCGAGGAGTTCGGCCGCTATTCGCCGGTCTCGGCGACGCAGCTCGGCGATCACCGTTTCGACGGCGAACTCGACGACCTGAGCGCATCCGGCCGTGCCCGCACGCTGGCGTGGACCAGGGGCGTGCTCGGTGAGTTGCAGGCGATTGACCGCTCCGGGCTCTCGCGCGCGAACCAGGTCGACGCGGCGATGCTCGACAACCAGCTGCGCTACTCGATCTGGTCGGAGGAAAAATTCCGCGACTGGTCGTGGGACCCGCTCGTCTACACGCAACTGGCCGGGCAATCGCTGTACGGGTTGCTCGCGCGCGAGTTCGCGCCGCTGCCTGAGCGCCTGCGCTCGCTGACGAGCCGGCTCGAGCAGCTGCCCGGCCTGCTGGAACAGATGCGCGCCAACATCGTGCCCGCGCGCGTGCCTGCGATCCACGCCGAAACGGCGGTCAAGCAGAACCCTGGCGTGCTGAGCCTGGTAGACGAACTCGTGGTGCCGAACCTGGCGCAGCTGCCCGCGGCGGAGCGCGAGCGCCTGGAGAAGGCGATCGCGAACGCCCGCGTCGCCGTGAAAACGCACCAGGAATGGCTCGAAAAGCAGCTGCTGCCGCAAGCGAAGGGTGATTTCCGCGTCGGTCGCGAGTTGTACGACGAGAAGCTCAAGTTCGCGCTGATGTCTCCGCTCGACCGGGCCGAGATCCGGCGTCGCGCCGAAAGCGAGGCCATCGTCACGCGCGCAAAGATGTACGAAGTCTCGCGCAAGGTGCTGGCGGGCCGAGCGGACGCACCCCCCACGCCGGCTGAGCCGACGGCCGCCGAGCAGCAGGCCGCGATCCGGGCCGCGCTCGACATCGCAGGTTCCGAGCGCACGCCGCGCGACGGTATCGTGGACTTCGCGCGCCAGAAACTGCGCGAGACGACCGAGTTCGTCCGCGCGAAAGACTTCGTGACGGTACCCGACGAACCGCTCGAAATCATCCTGATGCCCGAGTTCCAGCGCGGCGTCGCGGTAGCGTACTGCGACTCGCCGGGCCCGCTCGACAAGGGCCAGCGCACGTTCTACGCGGTGTCGCCGATTCCCGCGGACTGGACCGAAGCACAGGTCGGCTCATTCCTGAGCGAGTACAACACGCGCTCGATCGCGAACCTGACGATTCACGAGGCGATGCCGGGCCACTACCTGCAGATCGCGCACTCCAACCGCTATCCCTCCACCCTGCGCGCGATGCTCGGCTCGGGTCCCTTCGTCGAAGGCTGGGCGGTCTACACCGAGCGCGTGATGCAGGAGCAGGGTTTCGGCGACGGCGACCCGCTCATGCAGCTGGTGCAGCTCAAGTGGTACCTGCGCTCGATCACCAACGCGATCATGGACTCGGCGATCCACGTCGACGGCATGACACGCGACGAGGCGATGAAGCTCATGGTCGAGACCGGCTTCCAGGAAGAACGTGAGGCCGCGGGCAAGTGGGTCCGCGCCCAGTTGAGCTCGGCGCAGCTGTCGACGTATTTCGTGGGTTACCAGGAGCACTCGGACCTGCGCGCCGAAGCGGAGCGTCGCCAGGGCGCGAAATTCGACCTCAAGGCCTACCACGACCAGGCGCTGTCCTTTGGTTCACCGCCGGTGCGGCTGGTGCGTGCGCTGATGTTCGACGAGCCGATTCACTGACCTGGGCTCAGCGCCCGCGCTCCGGGGCTGGCTCCCACTTGTACCGCAGGGAAGGCTGCAGCCGCAGCAGCTGCCGATCGTGGACTCGAGACAGCGACAGCTGCGCGATGAGGGCGCCGCAACCGGCCAGGAACATGTCCCACTGCGTGTCCCAGACGTCGCCCTGCGTGCCGAGGAACGCGCCTGCTGCATCGCCGCCGGCGATTGCAGCCCACCACTCGGTGAACTCGTAAGTGGCGCTGACACCGAGAATGCTGAGCGTGACCAGCGCAAACAGCCAGTTGCCCGGTCGCAGCGGCGACGTGCGCAACAGCAACTCGCGCGCGACGATCGCGGGCCCGAATCCCTGCATCAGGTGGCCGATGCGATCGTAGTGATTGCGCGTGAAGTCGAACACGTCCCGCATCCAGTCGCCGAACGGCGTCAGGGCATAGGTGTAGTGGCCGCCGTACATCAGGATCAGCGCGTGCACGGCGATCAGCACGTAGGCGAGCGGCGTCAACGGAAAACTGCGTGCCGTCCACACCAGCAGCGGCACGGCGACCAGCACCGGCACGACCTCGAGAAACCACGTCAGCCGGTCGTACGGACCGACGCCGGACCACACGAGTACGAGCAACACGACGGCGGCGAGGACCAGGGGCAGTCGCAGGTTGGCATTCGTGTCGTACATGGCACCGATTATAGGACTCTAGCGGCTGAGGAATTCCTGGACGAGCTGCGCGACCGCCGCAGGCTGGTCGTGGTGCACCATGTGGCCCGCGGCAGCGACGATCCGCGGCTCCAGTTGCGGCACGAGGCGGCGCACCTTCTCCGGAGCGCCGGCGCCCTGCAGCCGTTCGAGGAAATCCGACTCCTCGCCCGCGACGTACAGCAGTGGCGCACGCACCTCGGCCCAGCAGGCTTCGACCTCCGCGCGCCGGTACAGGATGGGATTGACGCGCTTGTGCGCCGGGTCGAAGCAGGGACGGACGCGGCCCTCAGGCAGCGGTTCGCTCCAGGCCCGCGCGACGAAATCGGCACGCTCGGCCGACAGGCGCGGATTGCGTTTGCGCAGCACGCCGGCAAACACGTCGAGGCTCGGAAACACCGCGGCTGGCTCCGGCTCGCGCCATTGGTCGAGCCAGTCACGGTAGCGGCCGGGTGCGAGTTCCGGCGGCGCACCGGGCAGGCCAAAGCCTTCGAGCGTCACCAGCCGATGCACGCGCCCGGGCCTGAGTCCCGCATAGATCATCGCGACGTTGCCGCCCATGCTGTGGCCAACGAGATCGACCGGCGTGCCGGGCGCGAGCCACTCGAGCATCGCGTCGAGATCCGCGAAGTAATCGGGGAACCAGTACCCCTGGGGATTCCAGCCGGAGCGGCCAAAGCCGCGCCAGTCAGGTGCGATCAGGCTCCGTGACGGCGCGATGGCGTCGGCGACGAACTGGAACGTCACGCCGCAATCCATGAAGCCGTGCAGCAGCACGATCGGCGGTGCGTCGGCCTGGGTTCCCGCCCAACGGGTGAAGTGATGCCGCAGGCCGCGAATGTCATGCTGCAGGAATTCGGGCAACCGGCGAGGCAGGTAGTGAGCGCTCATGGGCGCTCATACTGCATCAACCCTGCGACAGCGGTCCGACCTTCGGCAGGTTGCGCGAGGCAGCCTCACAGCCGGCGTTGAGCGCTCCGCCGCATTGACGCCAGAATGGTCACTGCAACCCGGTTCGCCAGGCCCTCGAAGCAAAGCACCCGCACATGTCGAAACTGCTCGTCTTCCAGCACGTCGCCTCCGAACCGCTCGGCCACCTCGATCCGCTGCTGCGTGCGTCGGGATTCCGCATCCGCTACGTGAATTTCGGCCGCGAAGCGCAAGCCCAGCCGGACATTCGCCGGTATGACGGCCTAGTCGTGCTCGGCGGACCAATGAATGTCGACCAGGTGCAGCAGTTCCCTCACCTCAAGACCGAGATCGAGCTCATCCGCGAGGCGGTGAATGCGCAGAAGCCCGTGCTCGGCATCTGCCTCGGTGGCCAGCTGCTGGCGGCGGCGATGGGAGGACGGGTGCAGCCGAATGCCGTTCCCGAAATTGGCTGGTACCGCCTGCACACGCGTCCGCAGGCCCATGGCGACAAGCTGTTCCGTCATTTCGAGCGGACGCCACGCTACGTCTTCCAGTGGCACGCTTACGCGTTCGAGCCGCCGCCGCAGGCCGTGCCGCTGGCGTGGACCCGCAGCTGCCGGCAACAGGCCTATCGGCTGGGCGATCACGCGTGGGGGCTGCAGTTTCACCTCGAAGCCGACGCCGCCCTGATCAACCGCTGGCTGCATCTGCCGGGCGGGCGCAGCGAAATCGAGCGTCACTGGAGTGCCGCGCGGATCGCGCGGATTCAGGCAGCCACGCAACGCCACCTGCCCGTCGCCACACCGCTGAGCGAGCGGGTGTTCGGTGAATTCATCCAGCTGTTCTCGCCGCGACGCTACGCGCACCTGCCCTCGCGCTGACGGGGGTCAGTCGCCGAGGAACATGCGGTAAGCGGGGTTATCGGTCTCTTCGGTGTAGACGTACCCGAGGTCGCCGAGATGTTCGGCGAACCGCCCTGCATCGTCTGGCGCCACCTGCACGCCGGCGAGCACACGTCCGTAGTCGGACCCGTGATTGCGGTAATGGAACAGGCTGATGTTCCAGTGTGCGCCCACGGCCTCCAGGAAACGCAGCAGCGCCCCCGGGCGTTCCGGAAACTCGAAACGGAACAGGCGTTCATGCCGCAAGCCGTGCGCGTGGCCGCCCACCATGTAGCGCACGTGCAGCTTCGCCATTTCGTCGTCGCTCATGTCGATGACGCGGTAACCCGCATCGGCAACGAGCGCCAGCAGCGCTTCCTTCTCGCGCTGGCCTTCGGCGAGTGAAATGCCGGCGAAGATGCGGGCCGAACGCGAGTCGTCGTAGCGATAGTTGAACTCGGTGACGCTGCGGCGTCCGAGCAGGCGGCAGAAACGCAGGAAGCTGCCGGGTTCCTCGGGAATCTCGACCGCCAGCAGCGCTTCGCGCTGTGCGCCGATGTCGGCCCGCTCGGCGATGTGCCGCAGGCGGTCGAAGTTGACGTTGGCGCCGCAATTGAGCGCGACGAGTGTCTGGCCCGTGCATTGCTCGCGCGCGACGTAGCGCTTGATGCCGGCGACCGCGAGCGCGCCCGCGGGCTCGGCGATCGTGCGGTTGTCCTCGAAAATGTCCTGGATCCCGGCGCAGATCTCATCTGTGGTCACCAGCAGAACTTCGTCGACGTACTTGCGCGCGAGACGGAACGTCTCCTCGCCGACGCGACGCACGGCGACGCCGTCGGCAAAGATGCCGACACGGTCGAGCGTGACGCGCTCCCCGGCGCGCAGCGAATCGTGCATGCTCGCCGCATCCTCGGGCTCGACGCCGACGATGCGCACCTGCGGATAAAGCGCCTTCACGTACGTCGCAATACCGGCGATCAGGCCGCCGCCTCCGATCGGCACGAAGATAGCGTGCGGCGGCGAGGAACACTGCCGCAGGATTTCCATGCCGATCGTGCCCTGACCGGCGATCACGTCCGGGTCATCGAACGGGTGGATGAAGGTGAGCCCGCGCGCGTGCGCCACTACCGTCGCGTGCTCGAACGCATGATCGAAATCGTCACCCTCGAGCACCACTTCGCCGCCAAGGTCGAGCACCGCCTGCACTTTGATGTGCGGCGTCGTCCGCGGCATCACGATCACTGCCTTGATGCCACGCCGTCTTGCCGCGAGCGCGACGCCCTGCGCATGGTTGCCGGCCGACGCACAGATGACTCCGCGCGCCGCCGTCGCGTCGTCGAGCGTCGAGATCTTGTTGTAGGCGCCACGGAGCTTGAACGAAAAGACCGGCTGCAGGTCTTCACGCTTGAACAGCACGTCGTTGCCGAGGCGCCGGCTCAGCCGGCGGGCCGGCTCGAGCGGGGATTCGATGGCGACGTCGTAGACGCGCGCCTTCAGGATGCGTTCGATGTAACTTTCTTGCATGGCCATGACTCGCGGGATCGCCTCGTACGTTAACATCCTTCGCTTGCGGAACCCGTACCGGGCACCAACGGCAAACCCGTCTTGCGCATCGAACTGATCATGACCGTGCTCGCCGGTGTTGCGGGCGGGCTCGCCGGCACGCTCTGGGCCGGCAGCGTCTCGTCGGCGCTCCTTGCCCGGCGGCCCGAGCTGAGCGCCGCCGGCTGGCACCCCGACACCGCGTGGCGCGTCCTGCACACGGCCGCCCTGTACGGCCTGTGTGGCGCAGCCGCGGGACTCCTGTTCTGGCTGGGCTGGGGCCTGGTCGCGCTCACCCACTGGCCCTGGTTCGTGGTCGGTGCCAGCTACGGACTGCTGCTCTGGTTCGCCGCGGCCTTCCCGGCATTGCTGCTGCTCGCGCTCCGGTTGCCCACGTTGCGGGCCGCCGGCGTCGTGATGGCCATCGAGGCGCTCGTCGCGGCGGTCTCGGTCGGCCTCCTCTGCGCTTTCGTCTGGCACCGCGCCGCGTAGAATCACCGCTCTTTCGTCCGACCCATTGCTGGGGGAATTCGCATGCAGATGATCCAACGGGCGGCGCTCGGCCTCGCCCTGTTGCTCGCCGCGACCGCGGCGCACGCACTGACGGCCATGGAACTCGTCGCGAAGAACATCGAGGCCAAGGGCGGCGCAGCAGCGCTGCAGGCCGTGAAGTCGGTGCAGCGCGAAGGCCGGCTCATCGTCAACGGCGGGCAGTTCGTGCTCGAGTTGCGCGAGACCAAGCAGCGCCCCGACTCCATCCGTACCGATATCAGCATGCAGGGCCTCTCGCAGGTTCAGGCGTACGACGGCAAGGAAGGCTGGCGCATCGACCCGTTCGGCGGCCGCAAGGACCCCGAGCGCATGCCGGCCGACGACGTCAAGGAATATGCCGAGGACGCCACCATCGACGGCGTGCTGGCCGATGCCGCCGCCGCGGGCAGCAGCATCGAATACCTCGGCACCGAGGATATCGACGGCACGCCGGCGCACAAACTCAAGGTCGTGCGCAAGGACGGTGGCCTGCAGTACGTCTACCTCGATCCCGATTACTTCCTCGAGATCCGCGTCGAAAGCCAGCGCGTCGTGCGCGGTGTGAAGCGCACAGCGGTCACCGACTACGGCAATTATGAAAAAGTCGGCGGCGTGTTCTGGCCGCTGTCGATCGAGTCCGGCATCAAGGGCCAGGGCGACCCCGCGAAGTTCGAATACCAGAGCGCGGTGGTCAATCCAGAGATCGCCGCGGATTATTTTTCGTTCCCCGTGGCTGCGAAGCAGTAAGGAAGTCCGACCATGAACATCCTGCGAACTTCCCTGCTCTCGCTGGTCCTGGCGCCCGCTGCGCTCGTCGCCGCGACGGCGAAGACTCCGGCACCCGCCTTCGACTCATCGATCATCGCCGGCCTCGGCGCCCGCAACATCGGGTCCGCGGCGATGAGCGGTCGCATCTCGTCGCTCGACGCCGTGACGATGCCGGACGGCAAACTCCTGGTGTGGGTGGGTGCCGCGAGCGGCGGTGTCTGGAAATCGCTCGACGGCGCCACGACCTTCACGCCCGTGTTCGACGACCAGCCCGTGCAATCGATCGGCGCGGTCGAGATCGACAAGCGCAATACCGAAACGGTGTGGGTCGGCACCGGCGAAGCCTGGACCCGCAACAGCGTTTCCATCGGCAACGGCATCTACAAGACCACCGACGGCGGCGACACCTGGCAGCACCTCGGACTCGATGGCTCGGAGCGCATCGGCGACATCCGCATCGATCCGCGCGCGAGCGACACGGTGTATGCCTGCGTCACCGGGCGGCTGTGGAGCGATTCACTCGAGCGCGGCGTGTACCGCACGCGCGATGGCGGCAAGACCTGGCAACAGGTGCTGAAGGCGCCGAACGCCTCGACCGGCTGCGCCAGCCTGAGCATGGATGAGAAGAATCCCGACGTGCTCTACGCCGCACTCTGGGATTTCCGCCGCAAGGGCTGGACCTTCCGCTCCGGCGGCGAATCGCCGACGGCAACGTCGGCGAGTGCCCTGATGGTGACGCGCAACGGCGGCCAGACCTGGACCGAAGTCACGCCCGCAAAGAACAAGGGCTTCGCGCAGAAGCCCTACGGTCGCATTGCGGTCAACGTCGCGCCGAGCGATTCGAACCGCGTCTACGCATTCGTCGAGTCGCCGCAGAGCGCGCTTTATATCAGCGATGACGGCGGCGCCACCTGGGAGGCCCGTGACCGCAGCCAGTGGATGGTGTGGCGCCCCTTTTATTTCGCGCGCATGACGGTCGACCCGAACAACGCCGACCGCGTGTTCAAGGACGA
>JAABQQ010000065.1 GCA_011391405.1 Gammaproteobacteria bacterium | reverse complement strand
AGGAAGGACAGGAAGGACAGGAAGGACAGGAAGGACAGGAAGGACAGGAAGGACAGGAAGGACAGGAAGGATGGGAAGGCCGAACCGGTCATAAATTCTGTGTGTGAGGCGGGTTTCACGCACTGATGCTCGTGAATCGATCACCGTACATCACGGCGAACTGATTCATGGCCACCTTCCACTCCCGGGTCGACTTTACCTTGCCGACGAGGATATTTCGAAGCGCCAGCCACAACAGCTTGGTCGCGGCCTCATCGCTCGGGAAGTGGCCGCGGGTCTTGATGATCTTGCGCAGCTGCATGTGCAGGCTCTCGATCACGTTGGTCGTGTAGATCACGCGGCGTACCTCCGGCGGGAAGGCGAAGAACGGGATCACGTGCTCCCGGGTGCGACGCCAGGACTGCACGATGGTCGAGTACTTGGCTCCCCAAGGGCCTGCGGCAAAGGCCTCCAGCGCCGCGGCGGCGGCCGTGGCGCTGACGGCGGTGTAGATCGGGCGCAACGCGACCGCCACCGCCTTGCGATCCTTCCAACTCGCGTAATCGAGGCTGTTGCGGATCAGGTGCACGATGCAGGTCTGCACCGTGGTGGCCGGAAAGGCGACCTCGATGGCTTCGGCGAGACCCTTCAGGCCGTCGACCACGGCGATCAGGATGTCGTTCACGCCGCGGGTCTTCAGGTCGTTGAACACCTTGAGCCAGAACTTGGCACCCTCGGTCTGTTCGATCCAGATCCCCAGCACGTCGCGGGTCCCGTCGGGTAGCACGCCGAGCGCCAGGTACACGGCTTTGTTGCGTACGACCGCGTCGTCGCGGATCTTCACCCGCAGTGCGTCGAAGAAGATCACCGGGTACATCGGCTCGAGCGGGCGGCTCTGCCAGGCGGTCACTTCGGCCATCACCTCGTCGGTGACCTTGCTGATGAACTCCGGCGACACCTCCGTGGCGTACATCTCGGCCAGAAATCCCTGGATCTCGCGCACCGTCATGCCGCGGGCGTACATCGCCACGATCTTGTCGTCGAAGCCGGTGAAGCGACGCGCGTGCTTGGGGATGATCAGCGGCTCGAAGCTGCCGGCACGGTCCCGCGGTACCTCGATGCGCACCGGGCCGTCGTCGGTGAGGACCGTCTTGCCGGTCGTGCCGTTGCGGTGGTTGGCCTGCTCGGCCGGCTTGGGCTCGCCCGGTGCATAGCCCAGATGCTGGCTCAGCTCAGCACTCATGGCTCGTTCGATGACAGCCTTCTTCAACGACCGGCAGACGGCCTCGACCTCGCCTTGGGTCATCGGACCCTTGACCAGTTGGTCGAGAAACTCGGCCGGAATCTTCAGCTCAGGGACGCTCGGCGTCCCCTCGGACTGCTTGCGCTTGCTCGGCATACTGACTCCTGTCCGTCGTCATGATATGCCTCGCACACAAAAATCCTGACAGGCCCGGAAGGCCCCCAGAGTCATTCTGACCCCTTCTTGACCTTCTTGACCTTCCTGACCTTCTTGACCTTCCTGGCCTTCCTGGCCTTCCTGCCCTTCCTCCCCTTCCCCTCACTTCTTCACAAACTTCAGCGTCATCCGGTCCGACTCGCCGATCGCCGCATACTTGCTCTTGTCGAAGGCCGGATTCTCTTCCTTGCCCGAGCCGTAAGGCGTCGAGCGCAGGTTCGGCGGCAGCGTCCATACGCCGAACGGGTGATCCGTCGTATCCTTCGGATTGGCGTTGATCTCGGACTTGCCCACCAGCGTGAAGCCGGCTTGCTGCGCCAGCTCGATCACATACGCCTCGGTAACGTAGCCGGAGGCGGGTTTCTCGGGCGTCGTGCCGGCCTTGGCGCGATGCTGTTCGACGGCCAGGATGCCGCCCGGCTTCAGCGCCTTGTGGAACTCGACGAACGTGTCGTGCACGGTGTTCGGTTCGTCCTGCATCCAGCCGTGGATCGAGCGCGCGGTCAGGATGAAGTCGAACTTTTCGGCCGGCAGCGTCGTCGACACGTCACCCCAGTTCAGGATGCGCACGTCGCCGTACAACTCCGGCTTGGTCAGGTAGCGCGCCTCAAAACTGCTGCGCGACTTGCGGGCGCCTTCGGACAGCTTGGGGTTCGCGAGGTCGGCACCTGTCACGTAGAACGAGCCGCCGGTCAGCTTCGCGTAGGGCGCGAGGATATCCGTCCACCACGACTGTGAACCCGGCTGGATCTCGAGGATCGTCATGCCCGGCTCGAGGCCCCAGAAGGTCAGCGATTCGATCGGGTGACGGTATTTGTCCCGCGCCTTGGCCTCGTCCGTGCGCCATTCGCTATTGACGGCCGCGGGGAGAGCCTTGTCGTCCGTCGCAGACGCAGCAAATGCCGCGGCGCCCTGTAATGCGACGACGCCGAGCAACAATGCCTTCGTGAAAGCCAGCTTCATGTCCGCTCCTTTGGATCCGATTGACAGCCATTAGGCGGGAGCGGCCCGGCAGATTCAACCGGCCAGAAAAAACGAAGGCCCCGCCGCTTGCGCGACGAGGCCTCGTTTGCAACCCGCGGGCGGTTGCAGTGTCGGTTACATGCCCGAATCCGTGCGGATCAGCATGACGCGACGATTCAGCTGGCGGCCTTCGGCCGTCTCGTTGTCGGCGATCGGCTTGAGTTCGCCGTGACCGATCGAGCTCAGGCGAGCCGGGTCGACACCGCGCGACGACAGGTAGTCGAACACAGACTTGGCGCGACGGTCTGACAGGGTCTGGTTGTAGGCTTCTGTACCGACGCTATCGGTGTGGCCTTCGACCATTGCCTTGGCAAACGGCACGTCGCCCATGAACTTCACGACGCGCTCGAGTTCCGTGATCGACTCGGGGCGCAGCTCGGCGCTGTCGAAATCGAACAGGAGCTTGAGGGTCTGCTCGAGCGGGCAGCCAACCGAGTCGACCTTCGTGCCGGCCGGGGTGCCCGGGCACTTGTCGGCTTCGTCGCAGACGCCGTCGTTGTCCGAGTCCGCGCACTTGGCGGGCGCGGGCGGCGGCGGGGGCGGCGGAGCGGCGACCGGGGCAGCAACCACGGGGGCCGGGATCATGCGGCCGAAGCGGTAGCCGACGTGGAGGCCGTAGACCATCGGGTTAAGGTCGACACTGCCCAGATCGGCACCACCCAGATCGATGTCGCTGGACAGGTCGATGTAGCGGACGTTCGCGTTGAAGAACCAGTTGCGCTGGCCGATGTCGACACCGACCTGGCCGGCGGCGCCGAGCGAGTCGTCGAGCGTGAACTCGGTGCCGGCGAGCGCGCCGCGGGATTCTTCGCCCGAGAACATCGTGTAGTTCACGCCCACGCCAATGTAGGGGCGGAACATGCCGTTCGGGTTGAAGTGCCAGTTGAGGCTCAGCGTCGGCGGCAGCACGTCGACGTGACCAACGCGCGAGTCGGTGTTGGGAGCGAAACCCTTGAGGTCAATGCCATGCGTGGCCGGCCACGCCACCAGCAACTCGGTGCCGATGTGCGGGGTGAGCATGTACTCGACCGTGGCGGTCGGCGTGATGTCGCTGTCGACGACAAGGAAGGCACCCGGAATTTGCAGGTTTTCCTTATCAGGGTTGATCTGCGAGAGGCCGACGCGCACCAACCATTTGCCCGGATCGTACGTGCCTTCTTGGGCGTGGGCAGCGACCGGGGCCGCGAGGGCTGCGGCAACAGCCAAAGGGATGAGATAACGAGATGACATTGAGGCGTTCTCCTTGTGGCTTTTATGCCATGCATTATAAATTCAATGGCGGCCGCTGACCACCAGCCCGTCACCACAACCAGGACGGACGCGACATAACTCGACGGCGCAATTTTCCGCGTAAACGTGGTCCAAAGTCCAGTGCGGTAAATCAGGCCTTACCGCAGCAGGCGGGACCGACCCTTTTCGCCCTGGCCTGCTTATCGGTTTCACCCGGAGTATATGATGTTTTTTGGCAACAGGAGGTCGCAATTTGAACGTCGGACGACGGTTAGCGTGCCATTCGGAGCGCTTCTAGCCATTGGAGGGGGCCTGTTGGGCCCGATCACGGGTGCCGCGCAAGGCGTGGCCACCTCGGTGGAAACTCCCGGTCCGGCCAGTGGAGAACTCATCCCGTACGAAAAATTCACCCTCGCGAATGGCCTGACGGTGGTTGTCCACACCGACCGCAAGGCGCCGATCGTGGCGGTGAACGTCTGGTATCACGTGGGTTCAAAGAACGAATTGCCCGGCAAGACGGGTTTCGCCCACCTGTTTGAACACCTGATGTTCCAGGGCTCCGAGCATTACGACGACGAGTACTTCAAGCCGTTCGAGCAGGTTGGCGCAACCAGCATGAACGGCACCACCAGCTTCGACCGCACCAACTATTTCCAGAACGTGCCGACGACGGCACTCGACCTGGCGCTCTGGATGGAATCAGATCGCATGGGTCACCTGCTCGGCGTCGTGACGCAACCGCGGCTCGACGAGCAGCGTGGCGTGGTCAAGAACGAGAAGCGGCAGGGCGAGAATCGTCCCTACGGCCGCGTTTCCGAGACCGTTTACCGCGCGAGTTTCCCGCCGGGCCATCCCTACCGCACGTTGCCGATCGGCTCGATGGCCGACCTCGACGCCGCGACGCTCGACGACGTGCGCGACTGGTTCCGCACGTATTACGGCGCAGCCAACGCAGTCCTGGTGCTGGCCGGCGACATCGACGTGCCGACGGCGCGCGCCAAGGCCGAACAGTTTTTCGGACACATCGCCCCGGGTCCCGCCGTCACCCGGCCGGGCACGTGGATCGCCGCT
>JAABQQ010000064.1 GCA_011391405.1 Gammaproteobacteria bacterium | reverse complement strand
TGGATCTCGAGCACCTTCTGCTTGGCGTCGAGCTTCAGGGACATGTGCGCAGCGACGGTGTCCGCGAGGCGGCCCGGCTGTTCGATGCCGGCCAGCGAGGTGAGGATCTCCGGCGGAACCTTGCGGTTCAGCTTGACGTACTGCTCGAACTGCGAGACGACGGAACGCACCAGCACGTCCATCTCGCGCTCGTCGTAGCGCTCGCCATCGGTGAGCGGCGTGGCGACTGCAGTGAAGTATTCGGCCTGCTGCAACTCGGTGACCGAAGCGCGCTCGACGCCCTCGACCAGCACCTTCACGGTGCCGTCCGGGAGCTTCAGCAACTGCAGGATCGTCGCGATCGTGCCGACGTCGTAAAGGTCCTTGGCGGCGGGTTCGTCCACGTCCGCCTGCTTCTGCGCGAGCAGCAGGACCTGCTTGTCGACTTTCATCGCCTGCTCGAGCGCGAGGATGGATTTTTCGCGGCCGACGAACAGGGGAATGACCATGTGCGGATAGACCACGACGTCGCGCAGCGGCAGGACCGGCATCGGCTCGGTGCGTGCCGTCACGGAGGTGGTCGGGGCGTTCGATTCGGGGCTGGTGGTCACGTGCGGGGGTCTCCGGACCGACTGGCTCCCCCTGTCGCGTCAGCAACAGGAGGCGGGGGGAATTCTGGGGAAAATATTAGCTCGCCCTTGCGGCGCGCGGGGAGAGATTTGGGAAATAGGGGACGCTCACCTATTTCCCGGAAATAGGTGAGCGTCCCCTATTTCCTAGTGGTCCGAACCGGTGCGGCGTTCTTCGACGGCCGCGAGGCGCGGTTCGTCCTGGCCGTACACCAGGTACGGCTTGCTCTCGCCCTGGATCACGTCCTCGTCGATCACGACTTTCTGCACGTTCCGCATGCTCGGGAGGTCGTACATGATGTCGAGCAGCACGTTCTCGAGAATCGTGCGCAGACCGCGGGCGCCCGTCTTGCGCTGCATCGCCTTGCGCGACACCGCGCGCAGCGATTCCTCGCGGAACTCGAGGTCAACGCCTTCCATGTCGAAGAGCTTGCGGTACTGCTTCGTCAGCGCGTTCTTCGGGTCGGTGAGGATCTGCATCAGCGCAGCCTCGTCTAGCTCGTCGAGCGTCGCGACGACCGGCAGGCGGCCGACGAACTCAGGAATCAGGCCGAACTTGATCAGGTCTTCCGGCTCGACGTCGTGGAACAGGTCGCTGCCGTGCTGGCGCGCGCTCTGTTCGCGGACTTCCGCCTGGAAGCCGATACCGCCCTTGTGGGTGCGGTTCATGATGACCTTTTCGAGGCCGGCAAAGGCGCCGCCGCAGATGAACAGGATGTTGCCCGTGTCGACCTGCAGGAACTCCTGCTGCGGGTGCTTGCGGCCGCCCTGCGGCGGCACCGAGGCGATCGTGCCCTCGATCAGCTTGAGCAGCGCCTGCTGCACACCTTCGCCCGACACGTCACGAGTGATCGAAGGGTTGTCCGACTTGCGCGAGATCTTGTCGATCTCGTCGATGTAGACGATGCCCGTCTGCGCCTTCTCGACGTCGTAATCGCACTTCTGCAGCAGCTTCTGGATGATGTTCTCGACGTCTTCGCCCACGTAGCCCGCTTCGGTCAGCGTCGTGGCGTCGGCAATCGTGAACGGCACGTTCAGCAGGCGTGCGAGCGTCTCGGCCAGCAGCGTCTTGCCGGAACCCGTCGGCCCGATCAGCAGGATGTTGCTCTTGGCGAGCTCGATGTCGTCGCGAGTGCGCTCGCCCGACTTGTTCTGCAAGCGCTTGTAGTGGTTGTAGACCGCGACGGACAGCACTTTCTTGGCTCGCTCCTGGCCAATGACGTACTCGTCCAGGACCTTCTTGATTTCCTGCGGCTTCGGCAGCTTCTCGCGGGTCTTCTCGGCTTTTTCCTCGAGTTCCTCGCGAATGATGTCATTGCAGAGCTCGACGCACTCGTCGCAGACGAACACCGACGGACCGGCGATCAGTTTGCGGACCTCGTGCTGGCTCTTGCCGCAGAAGGAGCAATAGAGAAGCTTGCCGTCGTCGTGCTTGGTGCGATCGTCCGCCATGTACCGAGAACCCGTGGTCCGGAGGCCAAAACCGGCCTTGATGGCTTATACCACCAAAGCCCCCTGCTCGCAAAAAAGCCAGTCGCTACAGTGACTTAATGATCACTGTGGCACGCCGGTCAGGTGCGGGTCGCCGTGCCCGCTTCGCCCCGCTGCTGCAGCACCGCGTCGATCAGCCCGTAGGCGGTTGCCTGTTCGCCGGTCATGAAGTTGTCGCGATCCGTGTCCGCCTTGATCCGGTCGATCGTCTGGCCGGTGTGCTTCGCCAGGATCGAGTTCAGCCGGTGCCGGGCGTCGAGGATCTCACGCGCGTGGATCTCGATGTCGGTCGCCTGGCCCTGGAAACCGCCCAGGGGCTGGTGAATCATCACGCGCGAATGCGGCAGGCAGAAACGCTTGCCCTTCGCGCCGCCCGCGAGCAGCACCGCACCCATGCTGGCCGCCTGGCCCACGCAGATCGTGCTGACGTCCGGCTTGATGAACTGCATCGTGTCGTAGATCGCGAGACCGGCGCTGACCGAGCCGCCCGGCGAGTTGATGTAGATCGCGACGTCCTTCTCGGGATTCTCCGACTCGAGGTACAACAGCTGCGCCACCACGAGGTTGGCCATGTAGTCCTCGACCGGGCCGACCAGGAAGATCACCCGTTCCTTCAGCAGGCGCGAGTAGATGTCGTAGGCGCGTTCGCCGCGGGCCGTCTGTTCGACGACCATCGGGACGAGATTCAATGCAGTGGGTTCGATCATGGGCATCTGGATCAGGCTCCGAAGTTCATCAGTTCCTTGAACGTGGACGGCTGGTCGGTGACCGTCGCTCTCTCGAGCAGATAGTCCACCACCTGATCCTCCAACACCATCCCTTCGACCTGGCGCATTGCATCAGGGTTCTGGCGGTAGGCTTTGAGGATTGCATCCGGGTCGGGATAGGTCGCTGCCAGCTCGCCGAGGCGCGCGTCGACGCGTGTGCGGTCGATCCTGATTTCGCGGGTCTTCACCAGCTCGTTGACGAGCATGCCGAGCGCTACGCGGCGGCGTGCCGGCTCGACGAACGGTTCGGGCGGCGGGACCTGTGCAGCGTCCTTCGCGCCCATGCGGCGGGCCGTGTCGATCTGCATGTCGCGCACCTGCTGCTGGATCAGAGCGTTCGGCACGTCGACGGGATTGGCCTCGAGGAGGCGGTCGAACACCTGCTGCTTCAGGCGCGAGCGCACGTTGTCGGCAAGCTCGCGACGCATGTTGTCCGCAACCTCGGACAACAGCTGCTCGAGGCCGCCTTCGGTGACGCCGTATTCGAGACAGAACGCATCGTCGAGCGGGGGCAGCAGTTTTTCCTCGACCTTTTTCACGTGCACCGAGAAATCAGCCGTCCGGCCTGCAAGGTCCTTGTTGTGGTACTCGTCCGGGTAGCGCACGGCAATCTGCTTCGTCTCGTCGGCCTTCACGCCGAGGATGCCGGTCTCGAAATCCTTGAGCATGCGACCCGCGCCGAGGATCACCGCGATGTCGTTGCCCTTGCTGCCCTCGAACCCCTTGGCGTCGATCAGGCCCTCGAAATCCATCGTGACGCGATCGCCTTCGCGGCTCTCGCGGTCGACCACGTTAAAGCTGGGGCGCTGTTCGCGCAGGTTCTGGACCATCGCTTCGATGTCCGACTCGCTCACCTCCGCCACGGGACGGTTGACAGCCAGGCCGTCCACTTCCTTGAGGACGATCTCGGGGAGAATCTCGAAAACCGCACGGTACTTGAGGTCTTCGCCGGGACCGCTCGCAATGGGCTCGATGCGGGGACCAGCCGCCGGCACGAGCTTGGCCTCGGTGACCGCGCGCGAGAAGCTCTGCTGCATGATGTCCGACAGCACCTCCTGCCGGACCTGCTCGCCGAACTGCTGGCGGATGACCTTGATCGGGGCCTTGCCGGGCCGGAAGCCCTTGAGCTTCGCTGTGCGGCTGACGCGCTTCAGCCGCTCGACGATGGCTTCCTCGATCTCCTCCTTCGGGACGCTCACTTCCATTCGGCGCTCGAGGCTGCCGGTCGACTGCACGTTGACTTGCATAGGGGTCATCGATCCTCAAGGGGGGGCTTGCTTGCGCCCGGGCGGTCCGCCCGGAAAAGCCGCGTATTCTGCCATGGGGGAAGGAGGAAGGGGGAGGAAGGGCAGAAAGGACAGGAAGGGGGTGGTGCGAAAGGAGGGACTCGATCTCGCACCACCTTCAGCCCATCAATCACTTGCGAGCCAAGGCGTGCCACAACTGTGCCATTTTCGCACACCTGTGCCGCCGTTTTCGGTACACCGCCAGGGTTCGCAGCGCACCGAACGTGGACGTTGTTATCCGGTATACGTCATATTCCGCGAGAGCCGGCTGACGGCCAGAGGCGGATGGAGACACGTCGTTCCGGACAGTGCCTGCCTTTACGATAATGTCGACGAAAAACAGACGGGAACCATCGGCGCGGTGGCAGAAAAAAATACAAAGCCAGGCAAGGAGCGAATGATGACGCACCCCCTCTACTCAGCCACGTTACTGGCATTTCTGAGCTTCGCGGTCACTTCGAGCGCCCGCGCCGATTCCGGCTGGACTGACTTGGGTCCTGTACTGGAACTGACACCCGGTATCCATGGTCGCTATGTCGTCAAGATTGGCGTCACACAGAACCAAAGCGGGTGTCGAGACAAGCAGATGTTCTATCAAGACTACAGCGACAGGGGGGCCGACCA
>JAABQQ010000063.1 GCA_011391405.1 Gammaproteobacteria bacterium | reverse complement strand
GCGGGCGCTGGCACTTGGCGCGCGTCTGCCTTTTCGCGCTCGGGAACAAACACTGGATCGACCGCCCGGATGCGACCTGTTCCGCGCGACGGGAGAGGCGTCAGAAAGCCTTGTCGAGCGCGTCCGACAGGCGGCTGACGCCATCGATCTCGATGCCGTCGATCACACCCTTGCGCGGCACGTTCGCCGTCGGCACCAGCGCGCGCTTGAACCCCTGCTTCTGCGCCTCGCGCAAGCGTTCCTCACCGAACGGCACCGGACGAATTTCGCCGGTGAGGCCCAGTTCGCCGAAGCACATCGTGTCGGTCACCACGGGGCGATCACGCAGGCTGGAGAGCACGGCGAGCACGGCCGGCAGGTCGGCGGACGTCTCGCCGATGCGCACACCACCGACCACGTTGATGAAGACGTCGCGCCCCGCAGTCGACACGCCGCCGTGGCGGTGCAGCACCGCGAGCAGCAGTGCCAGGCGGCTCGATTCGAAACCGACCGCCACGCGGCGTGGATTCATGCCCTGGGCCTCGTCCACCAACGCCTGCACTTCGACGAGCAGAGGCCGGCTGCCTTCCCGCACCACGGTCACGACGCTGCCGGACACGGGCTGCGGGTGGCGCGACAGGAAGATCGCCGACGGATTGCGTACTTCGCGCAGCCCCTGCTCCACCATCGCAAACACGCCGAGTTCGTTCGCGGCGCCGAAGCGATTCTTGACGGCACGCACCAGGCGGAACCGGCTCGCGGGATCGCTTTCGAAATAGAGCACTGTGTCGACCATGTGCTCGAGGATGCGCGGACCCGCGATCAGGCCTTCCTTGGTCACGTGCCCGATCAGCAGCACCGCCGTGCCGGTCGCCTTGGCGAAGCGCACGAGCCGCGCGGCGGACTCGCGCACCTGCACGGCCGAACCGGCCGACGACTCGCTGAGTTCGGTCTGCATCGTCTGGATCGAATCGATCACGAGCACCTGCGCCCGCGACGCCACCGCTTCCTCGAGGATCGGCTCGACGCGAGTCTCGGCGGCGAGCCGCAGCGTGGTCGAGTCGAGTCCGAGACGCTGGGCACGCGAGGCCACCTGGCGCACCGACTCTTCGCCCGACACGTACAGCACCGGCCGCGCACGACTGAGGGCATCCGCCGCCTGCAGCAGCAGCGTCGACTTGCCGATACCCGGATCGCCGCCCAGCAACACCACGGAGCCGGCCACGAGGCCACCGCCCAGGACCCGGTCCAGTTCACCGATGCCGGTCACGGCGCGGACGTCGCTTTCCTGCGCGATGTCGGTCACGGTACGGCTGGTGGAGGGGCCGGCCGTCACCGTGCGGGCGTTGCGGCTCGCGCCCAGGGGAGCAAGCGAGGACACCGCGATTTCGAGGGTATTCCAGGATTCGCAGGCCGGGCACTGGCCGGCCCACTGGGCGGTGCGCGCGCCGCAATTACCGCAGACATAACTGGTTTTTTGCCGTGCCATTGCGGGCTGCCGTGGACGCTGCACAAGGGAACCGGGGAAGGCCCGGGATGCTAACACGGGCCGGCAACGCTGCCGGAGTGTGACGCCGGCGGCAATTCCATCCCCGGGGCGCACCCTATACTTCGGTCCACGTATGCGCAGTCAGGCCGAACAGACAGTGATTCTGGACTCCTCGGGCGGCCGCGGCGGCAAGCCGCCGGCCCGGCAATCCATGCCTGCGCGCCTGGGCCGGTACGAACTGACCCATGAACTTGGCAAGGGCGCCATGGGCGTCGTCTACCAGGGCCGCGACCCGCGCATCAACCGCGAGGTGGCGGTCAAGGCAATCTCGCTCGCCGACGAATTCGATCCGGACGACCTCGAGCAGGCACGCACGCGATTCTTCCGGGAAGCCGAGATGGCCGGCCGCCTGTCGCACCCCCACATCGTGACGATCTTCGATGCAGGCGAAGACTGCGGCACCGCGTACATCGCCATGGAACTGCTGCGCGGCCAGCACCTCGTCGAATATACGTCCGCGGCACGGCTGCTGCCGACTGCCGTCGCAATCGAAATCGTGGCACGGCTGGCCGACGCGCTGCACTATGCGCACCAGAACCAGGTCGTCCACCGGGACATCAAGCCCGCCAACATCATGTTCGACCCGCCGAGCGGAGAGCTCAAGATCACGGACTTCGGCATCGCCCGGCTCACCGCCTCGGGCCGCACGCGCACGGGCGTCGTGCTCGGCACGCCATCGTTCATGTCGCCCGAACAACTGCAGGGCCGCCCCGTCACCGGCCGCTCCGACCTCTTTTCGCTCGCGGTGTCGTTGTACCAGTTGCTCACTGGCCAGTTGCCGTTCCGCGGCGATACGATGCCAGGCCTGATGATGAAAATCGCCCTGGAGCCCCATCCCCGCATCTGCGCCATTCACCCGGCCTTGCCGCCGGGACTCGACGCGTTCTTCGATCGCGCGCTCGCCAAGGACCCGGCGGCGCGTTACGACAGCGGCGCGAGTTTCGCGCAGGCGCTGCGCGACCTGAACCTGCCGGACAAGCGCTGACCGGTCATGCGGCTGAAAGGCAAATTCCGCTGCGTCGGGGCGTCCGACACCGGCCGGGTGCGCGAGCACAACGAGGACACGATCGGCACCGACGGGGACATCGGGCTGGTCGTGCTCGCCGATGGCATGGGTGGCTACAAGGCCGGCGAGGTCGCGAGCGGCATCGCCGTGCGCACCGTCCTGACGCTGGTCAAGGACGCCGTCGACCGTGAAGACCTTTCGCTGAGCGACGAAGTCAATGGACTCAGCCGTCCCGGCATCCTGTTGCGCGACGCGATCCAGCGCGCGAACAAGGTCATCTTCCAGACTGCCAAGACCCAGTCGAACTGCGAAGGCATGGGCACGACGGTCGTCGCCGGGCTGTTTTTCGACGACAAACTCACCATCGCCCACGTCGGCGATTCGCGCATGTACCGGTGCCGCGACGGCAAGCTCGAACAGGTCACGCAGGACCATTCGCTGCTGCAGGAGCTGGTGAGCCGTGGTTTCTATACGCCGGAAGAAGCCCAGCGCGCCGCCGCCAAGAACTACGTGACGCGCGCCCTGGGCGTCGACCCGACCGTCGACGTCGAAATCACCGAAATACCGGCGCTGCAGGACGATGTGTACCTGCTCTGTTCGGACGGCCTGTCCGACATGGTGGAGGACGACGACATTCAGTTAACCATCAACACCTTTGGTGCTAATCTTGACACCGTCGCCAAGCAGCTGGTGCTGCTCGGGAATGACAATGGGGGCCGGGACAACATCTCGGTGGTGCTCGTCCGGGTGCTTGACGCGTTCCCGGCGCAGCGTGGGGTCATCGACCGGATACGCAAGTTGTTCGGTTAAGGGAGCGCAGGTTTACTCATGGCCAGGCTGGTATTGCATCTCGATGGGCAAGTGCTCGCCGAGTACAACATGAGCAAGGAGCGCTACACGATCGGGCGCCTCCCTGACAATGACATCCGCATCGACAACCCGGCAGTGTCGGGTCATCACGCGCTCGTCATCAACATCCTCAACGATTCGTTCCTCGAAGACCTCAACAGCACGAACGGAACGTACGTCAACGGCAAGATCATCAAGAAGCACGCGCTGCAACACGGCGACGTGCTCACGGTAGGACACCACGCGCTGCGATTCGTCGACAGCGAAGTGGAAGAAGCCGACGACGAATTCGAGAAGACGATGGTGATCAGCCCGCGCGATGCCGCGACGCTGATGGCGGGTTCGCCCAAGGCCGCTGCAGCCTTGCAGCCTCCGCCTGCGAATGCCTATACCGCGCCAGCGAGCGGCGTTGCGTCGCCTTCGTTCCCGAACGGAGTGTTGCCGCGCGCGAAACTGCAGGTGCTGTCGGGCCAGTTTGCGGGCCGTGAGCTCGAACTCGTGAAGACCCTCACCACGCTCGGCCGCCCGGGCGTGCAGGTAGCGGCGATCACGCGTCGTGCCGATGGCTTCTACATCGTGCACGTCGAGAGCGGTAAGGAAGACGATTTCCCGCTCGTCAACGGTGCCGTTATCGGCCCGCAGGCGCGCCGGCTCCACGACAACGATGTCGTGCAGCTCGCGGGCGTCAAGATGGGGTTCTTCGAGAGCTGACGACTCAGCCAATCTCCAGCGGCACGCGCTGGCTCACGCCGCAGAGCAGGTCCCACGCGATCGCGCCTGCGTGCGCAGCCACCTCCTCCACCGGAATCTCGCTGCCCCACAGCACCACGGGGTCACCCACCGCGACAATTGGCAGGTCCGTCACGTCGACCGTGATCATGTCCATCGACACGCGGCCGATGAGTGGCGCGCGCCGGCCGCCGATCTGCACCGGCGTGCCTGCACGGCTGCCGCGCGGGTATCCGTCGCCATAGCCCGCCGCGACGACCGCCATCCGCGTGTCGCGCGTGGCAGTCCACGAGCCGCCATAACCCACGGTCTCGCCAGCCTTCACGTCCTTGACGGCAATCACTTCCGTGCGCAGCGTCATCGCGGGACGCAGGCCAAGTTCGGTGCCGGTGCCGCTCGGAAACGGCGAGACGCCGTAGAGCATCAGGCCGGGACGAACCCAGTCGGCACGCGCTGTGGGCCAGGCCAGCACGCCCGCGCTGTTCGCAATGCTGCGAGCCCCGGCCAGGCCGGAGGTGGCGGCTGCAAATGCGTCGAGTTGCCGGCGCGTCTGCGGATCGCGCCGATCGTCGGCGGACGCCAGGTGCGTGACCAGCGTGGGATCGGCATGCACGTGCACGTTGCGCCGCAATCGCTCGTACGCGGCGCTGAAGTCGTCGAGACGGAAACCCAGGCGATTCATGCCGGAATC
>JAABQQ010000062.1 GCA_011391405.1 Gammaproteobacteria bacterium | reverse complement strand
CGTGCCGGTGGTCTTGCCTTCGAACACGCCCGAGAGAATTTCGACGGTATCGGACTCGCGGCGCTGCGTCACATGGCGCGAGGTGCCGGGCTTGCGGCGGTCGAGCTCGGCCTGGATGTCCGCCTCGCACAGTTCGAGGCCCGGAGGACAACCATCGACCACGCAACCAATCGCCGGACCGTGAGATTCGCCGAACGAGGTCACGCGAAACAGCGTGCCGATGCTGCTGCCGGACATGACAAATTACCTTGTTGGACTGTGGGGCCGCAGTTTAACATGGCCGAAAAAGACGGCTTGGGCCGCCGCTTCGTCACAAGCGGCCGGAGCGAGAAGAACCGGAACGTGGAGGGTTGCGAATGAACCCGAACAGACGCCGCACCCTGCAGGCCGCCTGCGCTGCCCTGTTGCTTCCCGTCGTGGCACGCGCCCAACCGGGCAGCGGCGAGACCGTGATCCGCATAAACATTCCGGGTCCCAACGCGCTGCCCTTCCTGCCGATCGACCTGATCCCGGCACTCAATTTCGATCGCGAAGTCGGCGCGCGCCTGGCCGTGCGCTACCAGCCCAGCGGCATACGCGCCATCGAGGACGTGCTTGCCGGCAACGCCGATCTCGCCGCCTTGGGCTTCTCGACGCTGCCGGTTCTGCATGCCAAGGGCAAGGACGTCGTCGCCATTTCGCCGCTATCGGGGCGCACGCCACCGGTAGCGCTCATCGTGCGCAAGGATCTCGCGTCGTCCATCCGCCGCGTCGCCGACCTCAAGGGGCGCACCATCGCCACTTCGTCCGGCAGCGTCAATAGCCGTACCTACCTGCAGATGGCGGCCCAAACGCTGTTCTCTGCCAATGGCGTCGGCCCCGACCAGGTGCGCTGGCTGCCGACAGCCCAGAACTGGGACAGCATCAGCGGCGCCCTCATCAGCAAGGCGCCCGACGCCGTGGTTTGCGAGGAGCCGTTCTCGAGCCGCGCCGTCAGGAGCCGGCTCGGCGTCGTCCTGGTCGACCTGAGCGATCCCAGGGTAGCGGCACAAGTCCCGGGCCTCAATCACATCCGCACCGCCATCTGCACCACGCGGGCCTTGGTGCAGGCACAGCCGCAGAAGCTGGAACTCTTCGCGCGCATGCTACGGCGCACGCTGGTCTGGATCCAGTCCACGCCACCGGAGGATGTCGCGCAGCATGTGCCAACGGGTACGGCGGAAGAGCGCCAAGAAATCGCCGCCCTGCTCAGGAAAATGCCGGAAATCTTCAGCCCGGACGGCCGCTTCAGCATCCCGCAGATCAGCGAGACCGACGTCTTCCTGCGCGCGGCGATGCCCAACCTCAAGCTCACCCCGGCAGACAGTCTGATCGATGCCCGCTGGGCCGGGCGGCACCCGTGAGCGGCATCCCTCCGAATTCCGCGCCCAAGCGGCGGCGGCGCATCACCATCCGGCGCCAGGCGCTGCTGCGGCTGGCTGCGGTGATCGTCATCCTAGCGGTCGGCATCTCGCTGGTCGGCTACAACGCGTTCACTACGCGGCAGAACCGCGAAGTCGAGCAGAAGCAGTCCGTTACGCGCGGCTACTACGCCGAGCTCCTGCCGAAAGTCGAGACCACCTGGCTGACCCAGGCCGAACAGACGCGCAGCCGCATCGAATTCACCCGCATCCTCGAGGACCCCGAGGCGATCCGCTGGGCCAAGCTCAACAGCTTTCTTACCGCACAATGGGAATTTGTCGAGTTTTCCAATCTCGTCATTCTCGACCGCGGCGGCAAGGTGATTTTCCGTTTCGGCCCCGAGGTCCACAAGTTCGGCACAATCGACGACCTGATCAGGATCGGGTGGTACCTCTCGCCGGAACATCGCGAGTTCTATCGGGTGCTGAGCGTTCCGCTCTGGCTCGGCACCTCCGGCCAGGGAACGCTGGTGCTGTTCCGCTCGCTCAACACGTCGACGCTCAAGGGCCTGCTGAGTCCGGAACTCAGCCTCTACCTCGAGGCGGCCGGCGGCATCGTTGCCGCATCGGAGCCCGAAACCGGCCCGGCGATCGACGCCAAACGCGAAGGCCTGATCCCGGGGCAGCCGGCCGTGATCCAGATCCGGCTGCGCTGGCCGCACGACAGTCCGCAGGCACCGACGCTGATCGTGCGTCGCGACTTCATCGAAAGCATCCAGGTCAGCGAGTTCATGTTGCGGCCGCTGGCCGCCATCGCGCTGGTGATCGTCATGCTCTGGCTCGGTCTCGGCCGCTGGCTCACCCGCTCGGTCCGCCGCGTCGAATCGCTCGAAGCCGCGACCGTGTCCTTCGCCGACCGGGGGTCGCCTGAACAGTCCGTGCCCCTGCTCGCCCCGGCGACCAGCCGCAACGACGAGATCGGCGACGTCGCCACGACGCTGGGCACGATGATGCGGCGCATCAGTGACCGCGAACGCGAACAGCGCGCCTATCTCGACACCCTTTCCATGCTCGAAGAAGCCGTGCTCGAGCTCGACTGTTCGGGCCGCATCATCCGTGCCAGCCCCGGCTGGAACCGGCTGACCCACAGGTCGGAGTCGCTGGTCGGGCTGCCGATCACCCAATTCATCCACGGCGACGACGTCCAGACGATTCAACGTACCTGTGCCGCGTTCCAGAAGGGCGAGAAGCTGCAAGCCGACCTGCGCCTGCGCCTGCGCAGCGACCTGAACAGCGAGCAATGGGTCGAATGCCGCCTGGTTGCGCAGCCCGGAACGGGCGGCGCACCGGCAGAAATCCGCGGTGTGCTGCGTGACATCACCCAGACCTACCTGCACGAGCAGAAGATTACCCACATGGCGCTGCACGACGCCCTGACCGACCTGCCCAACCGCGTGCTGCTCGAGGACCGCATCAAGATCGCGACCCGCATGGCCAGCCGCGCCGACCAGCGCGTGGCGGTCTGCTTCCTCGACCTCGATCACTTCAAGAAGATCAACGACAGCCTCGGCCACAAGGCCGGCGATCGGCTGCTGGTCGCCTTCGCCAACATCCTGCGCTCGCAGCTGCGGGCCGGCGACACTCTCGCGCGCTGGGGTGGCGACGAGTTCGTGTTGCTGCTGCCGGGCCTGGGCGGCGAGGAAGATGCCCGTCTGGTCACGCACAAGATCACCGCGGCCTTGCAGGGCCCGATAAAAATCGAAGACGGCGAATACGCGATCACCTTCAGCATGGGTGTGGCCGTCTATCCCGACGATGCGCACGAGGTCGACAGCCTGCTGACCCATGCCGACCGCGCCATGTTCTTCGCGAAAACCCAGGGACGCAACCAGACCTGCTTTTTCGGCGAGGTGTCCGACAAGAGCGGCGGCAAGCGCGAACTCTACATCCAGAACAAGCTGGTCGAGGCGGTCAACGCCCAACGCATCCAGGCGTGGTTCCAGCCCATCGTCAATGCCGACGACGGCGAGTGTCGCGTCGCCGAGGTGCTGGCGCGCTGGCACGATGCCGATTTCGGTTGGGTCAGCCCCGCCACATTCATTCCCATCGCCGAGAGCACGGGAATGATCAGCGAACTGGGCCACCAGATCTGGCTGCAGGCGCTGCTGGCGCTGGTGGCATGGCGCGAGCGCGGCCGCGACTTGCGCCTCGCCGTCAACATATCCAAGCGGCAGCTGTTCTCGCCGCACGTGACCGAGCAGCTGGTCGGCGAACTGGCGCTGGCCGGCCTGGCCCCGTCCGACATCGTGCTTGAAGTCACCGAAAGCATCGCGCTGCTCGACGTGGCCAACGCCTCGGAGCGACTCCACGACCTGCATCGCATCGGCTTCCAAATCGCCATCGACGACTTCGGCACCGGCTATTCCGCCCTGTCCCAGCTGCACGAAATGCCGGTCAGCGAACTCAAGATCGACATCTCCTTCGTCCGCCGCCTGCACGAACCCGCAGGGCAATCGATGACCCAGGCCATCATCCACCTGGCCAAGGCGCTCGAAATGACGACCGTCGCCGAGGGCGTCGAAGACGAAGCCACCGCAAGCAAGCTGCGCACGATGGGGGTGGACCGCCTGCAGGGCAACCATTTCGCCAAGCCGATGCCCCGCGGCGAGTTCGAGAGCTGGCTGTTCGGCGACACGAATACCCGCCCCTCCCCCTAAGCCCCGCCGTTCGGCAGAAATCCCTATTGCCGCAGCGCGCGGCGCAGGATCTTGCCGACGTTGGTCTTCGGCAGCTCGCTGCGGAACTCGACCTGGCGCGGAATCTTGTAGCCGGTAAGGCTCACTCGACAGTGGGCGACCAGGGCCTCGGCGGTCAGGGCGGGATCGCGTTTCACCACGAACAGCTTGACCGCCTCGCCGGAATGCGCGTCGGGCACGCCGACGGCCGCCACTTCGAGCACGCCGGGGTGCAAGGCGACCACGTCCTCCACCTCGTTGGGGTAGACGTTGAATCCTGAAACCAGGATGGTGTCCTTCTTGCGATCGACGAGGCGCACGTAGCCCTTCTCGTCCATCACCGCGATGTCGCCGGTGCGCAGGAAACCGTCGGCCGTCATCGCCAGCGCCGTTTCGTCCGGCCGCTGCCAGTAGCCACGCGTCACCTGCGGCCCCCGCACGCACAGCTCGCCGGCGGCGCCGGGCGCGAGGTCGCTGCCGGCGTCGTCGCGGATCACCACGTCCGTCGACGGTAGCGGCAGGCCGATGCTGCCGTTGTACTCGGGCAAATCGAGCGGATTGATGGTCACCGCCGGTGACGCCTCCGTCAGCCCATAGGCCTCGAGCAGCGCGCAGCCGGTGACCGCCTGCCAGCGCTCGGCGACGGCCCGCTGCACCGCCATGCCGCCGCCGAGGCACACGCGCAGGCCGCTGAAATCCAGGCTGTCGAAGCCCTG
>JAABQQ010000061.1 GCA_011391405.1 Gammaproteobacteria bacterium | reverse complement strand
AAGTGGCTGCAGGAGCAGCTCGGGCGCACCGTGCCCGGCATGCTGGTGAAGGCGGGCGGATTTCCGCGGCCGGCGACCGCGACGGCCTGACGAACACGGACACAACAGGTGACTGCATGACTTACCGACTCGGCGTCGACGTGGGCGGGACTTTCACCGATCTGCTGCTGGTGAACGAAAAGACGGGACGGACGTGGAAGGCCAAGGTGTCGTCCACGCCACGCGACCAGTCGGAGGGCGTGCTGCGCGGCATCGAGCGCGTCTGCGGACTCGCCAACATTTCTGCCGAAGAAATCAACCACGTCATGCACGGCACGACCGTCGCAACCAACACGGTGCTCACGGGCACTGGTGCGCGCGTGGGTCTCGTCACCACCAGGGGCTATCGACAGGTGCTGCAGATTGCACGCAGCTTCGTACCGGGCGGCCTCGGCGGCTGGGTCATCTACAACAAGTCGCTGCCCATGGCGCCGCTCGCGCTGACGATCGAGGCGGACGAGCGCGTCGGCTCCAAGGGTGACGTGGTCACGGCGCTGAACGAAGCGAAGTTGCGCGACGAGCTGCGCGCCCTCGGCGCCAGGAAGATCGAAGCGCTTACCGTCTCGCTGATCAACTCGTTCGCCAACGACAAGCACGAACGCCGCATCAAGGAGATCGCGCAGGAAGTCCTGCCTGGCATCCCGGTGTCACTCTCGTCGGAAGTCGTGCCCGAGATGCAGGAATACGAGCGCACTGTCACCACGGTTGCCAACTCGTACGTGCGTCCGCGCGTGCAGAAGTACGTCAAGAACCTGCAGTCGAAGCTCGACGCCAAGGCGAAGCGCGTCAAGCTGCATATCCTGCGTTCCGACGGCGGTCTCGCCTCGGCTAGAAGCGCCGAGGATTTTCCGGTCAACCTGTTGATGTCCGGGCCGGCCGGTGGCGTCACGGGTGCGCTCTGGGTGGCCGTGCAGGCGGGGTTTCCGAACCTGCTGACGGTGGACGTCGGCGGCACCTCGACGGACGTCGCATTGATCATGAATGGCCAGCCGCGGCTGCGGCGTGAAACCACGGTGGGCGACGTCACGGTACGCGCCTCGTCGGTGGACATTCGCACCGTGGGCGCGGGCGGTGGCTCGATTGCTCACGTGCCGGAGTTGACCGGTGCATTGCGCGTGGGTCCGCAGTCGGCCGGCGCCGATCCGGGTCCCGCCGCGTACGGCAAGGGCGGCACGGAACCCACGGTCACTGACGCGAACGTCGTGCTCGGTTACCTGCCGGAACAGCAGCGGCTCGGCGGCGACATGCTGCTCGATCGCGCACTGGCGCAGAAGTCGGTCGAGAAGATCGCGAAGTCGCTCGGCAAGACGCCCAAGGATGCCGCGCTCGGCATCTACGACATCGTCAACGAGAACATGGTCGGCGCGTTGCGCCTCGTGTCGGTCGAGCAGGGCCACGATCCCCGCGACTACGCGCTGATCGCGTTCGGCGGCGCCGGTCCGTTGCATGCCAATGCGCTTTCGCGCCTGCTCGGTGCGTGGCCATCGATCATTCCGCCCGGCCCAGGCGTGCTATGTGCTCTCGGCGACGCAACGACGGCCGTGCGCGACGAATCCTCCCGCACCTACATCCGCAAGTTCTCGGAGACGAGCCCGACGGATATCGCGAAGCAGCTCAAAGCGCTGGCTGTCGACGCGGGCAAGGCTCTTGCGGCCGAGAAGGTGGCCGCCTCCGACATGGAGTTCGGCTACCAGGTCGACGTGCGCTATCACGGCCAAGGGTTGCGGCTGACCGTTGACGTCAACGTGAAGCGGCTCGAGAAGGAAGGCTTGAGTGCAATCTCGGGTCCGTTCGACGCTGAGCACACACGGCTCTTTACTTTTGCGTTGCCGCTCGAGCACGAGTTCGTCGCGCTGCGCGCGGTGGTGCAGGGCAAGGGCGTCAACATCAAGCGACAGGTCATCGCGAAGGGCGGGTCCAACCCGGGCGCGGCGGCCGTCGGCCGGCAGAAGTCGTACATGGACGGCAAGGACTGCGTCGCGACGGTCTACGACCGTGCACAGCTCAAGGCGGGCAACCGTATCGCGGGACCGGCGATCGTGATGGAAATGGACTCGACGTCGGTGATCCTGCCCAGGCACCACGGCAAGGTGGATGCCTACGGCAACATCCTGATCTACCCCGACGATTACAAGGCGCCGAACAGGAAAGCGGTCGCAGCAAAGAAAGCCGTTCGCAAGGCCAGGTAACCGCCCGCCCGTCGCACCGATTCCGGAGATACGCACATGCCCGCCACGATCATCCAGCGCAACAAGAAGCCGATGAAGAAAGTGAAGGTCGATTCCGTCACTATCGACATCATCGAAAGCGCCCTGCGCAATGCCCGCTACGAAATGGACACCGTGCTGTTCCGCACGGCCATGTCACCCGGTATCCGCGAGCAGCACGACGAGTTCCCGATGATTGCCAACCTCGACGGCAAGATGGTCGTCGGCCAGTTCGGTTCGTTCATCTGGGGCTTCATGCAGGGGTACGACGGCACGGTCGAGGAAGGCGACGTCTTCCTGACCAACGACCCGTACTCGGTCAACGGCGCGATCAGCCACCAGAACGACTGGCTCATGCTGATGCCGGTGTTCAAGGACGGCCGCATCATCGCCTGGTCGGCGATGTTCGGGCACATGACGGACGTCGGCGGCAAGGTACCGGGTTCGTTGCCCACCGATGCGCGCACGATCTACGAGGAGGGCGTGTCCGTACCGCCGATCAAGATCATCAAGGGCGGCCAGCTGCAGGACGACCTGCTCAAGGTGATCCTGCACAACTGCCGCCTGCCGACGTGGAATTTCTCGGACTTCAACGCGATCGTGGCGGCGCTGCGCACGGCGGCCATTCGCTGCGTCGAGATCTCGACCCGCTTCGGCGACGACGTGTTCTATTCGGCGATGGATGCCATGCTCGAGCGCAACAAGCGCGCAATGCGTCAGCTCATCCGCCAGACGGTGCCGGAGAAGAAGCAGTACTTCGAGGACTACATCTGCGACGACGGCCTCAACATGGGCCCGTACAAGATCGCTTGCACGATGTGGCGTGAAGGGGACAAGTGCATCTTCGACTTCACGGGCACCGATCCACAGTCGATCTCGTCGATCAACTTCCTGTTGAACGAAGAGATGTTCAAGATGTTCGCGGGCGTCTACATGATCATGGTGTTCGACCCGCAGATCCTCTTCAACGACGGCTTCTACGACCTGATGGAAGTCCGCATTCCGTCGGGCACGTTGCTGAAGCCGTTGAAGCCCGCTGCACTGTCGTGCCGCACGCACGCGCTTGGCCGCATTTTCGACATCCTCGGCGGCCTGCTTGGGCAGGGTAATCCGGCTTTCATGTGCGCGGCGGGCTTTTCGGACAGCCCGCACTTCATGTACTCGGGTTACAAGTCGACGGGCGAGTGGTATCAGCTGTACCAGATCACGTTCGGCGGCATCCCGGGCAAACCCTTCGGCGACGGGCCGGACGGGCACTCGCTGTGGCCGTCGTTCACCAACGTGCCGAACGAGTTCCTCGAGAGTTACTTCCCGCTGCGCATCGACATCTACGAGACCATTGCGGACACCGGCGGCGCGGGCAAGAACCGCGGCGGCAACGGCCTGCGCATCGGTTACCGCTTCCTCGAGCAGGGCGAGATCTCGATCCACGACGATCGCTGGCTCACCTACCCTTGGGGCGTTAACGGCGGCCTGCCGGGCGCTCGCAGCAAGAAGACCCTGGTGCGTGCCGACGGCACCGAAGAGCTGCTGCCGTCGAAGATCGACCGCGTCAAGGTCAACGAAGGCGACCTGCTGCTCTCCGATACGTGGGGCGGCGGCGGTTGCGGCGACCCGTTCGAGCGTGAAATCGAAAAGGTGGTGTTCGACGTGCAGGCGGGCCTGGTAACCCCGCAGGGAGCTCGCAATTACGGTGTCGTCATCACTGCCGACCTGACGGCGGACGTGGCGGCCACCAGGAAACTCCGTGCGAAGCTCACGGCCGACCGCGGACCGGTGCCGCTGTTCGACCGGGGGTTCACGTCGATCGAGTCGCTCAAGGCGCGTTGCAAGGCGGAGACGGGCCTCGAGGCGCCACAGCAGCCGAGATTCTCGGAGCGTGTGCTCAAGTCGGCTACGGTTGGCAGGAAGAAGGCGAAGGTGGCCTGAAATGGCGGGCCATGCAGCCGACACGTACACCACGGTCGGCTACAGCTCGCCGAGCTTCAGTGCCGGGCTGCGCCCGGCCGTGCTCGTCGTCGACTTCCAGTTGGCCTTCACGGATCCGCGGTGGCCCCTCGGTGGGCTGCCGCTGATCCACGCCGCACGTGACCGCACAGCCGAGTTGCTCAAGCTCGCGCGCGAGAAGGACGTGCCAGTCGCGGCCTGTTACACGGCGTACGGCAGCCTGGCCGACATGCCGTTCTGGAAAGTCAAACCAGTCCGCGACGAGTTCTTTTACGGCGACCCCTGCACGGAGATGGATCCAAAGATCCACGACGAGCGCAACTTCACGTACTGCAAGAACGCACCGTCGATGTTCTTCCAGACGCCGCTGATCACTTTCCTGGTCAAGCAGAGGGTCGACACGGTGATCGTCACGGGATGCACCACGAGCGGCTGTGTGCGCGCCACGATCGTCGACGCGTTTTCGTACGGTTTCCGTGTGCTCGTGCCGGACGAATGCTGTGGCGACGCGGAGGAGGGGCCGCACCAGGCAAACCTTGCCGATGTCGGCCGACGTTACGCCGACGTGACGACGATGGCCGAGGTGGTGAAGTACATCAATGGGCTAAGCGCCACGTGCTGATCAACGCCCGGGAAGGCAGACATGCGCGAGTTGCAGGCGCTCGACCCGGCATGTCCTGCGG
>JAABQQ010000060.1 GCA_011391405.1 Gammaproteobacteria bacterium | reverse complement strand
ACGGGCTCTCCAGTCAGTTGTTTCCACATCGGGATTGGCGCGCCGAGTGATGGGCTGCGTACATCGTGAACAGTCCAAGATCAGCGAAGAAGGCATTCGGCCATTGTTTATGATCGCGTAGGCAACGTCCCTGGCCCGGCCGGTGCTTTTGCCGGCGCAGCATCGCGCGCAACCGACGGCGAACAAAGCCGTCGATCGACGAGAACGTGAACCGGTGAGCATGTTGAAAGTAGCCGAACCAACCTCGCAGGGTCGGGTTGAGAGACGCAATGACGCGTTCGATGGAGTACCCACCGTTGCGCTTCGTCTTGGCGCGGATCTTATCCCGCAAGGCCATCAGACTTTTCTTGCGCACCCAACGTTGCCCGGCTTCAAACCGATAACCAAGAAACGCGAACCCTTGCCCTGCTACCCGACAATCCCCAACGTGGGTTTTATCGGGATGCAACGTCAGACCGTTCGCAGCGACCCAAGCGCGCATGCGGGCGAGCGCAGTTTCCGCTTCTTCCCGAGTGCGACACAACACCACGGCATCATCGGCGTAGCGCACCATCACCGACCCCGCCTGGCGCATCTCTACGTCAAGCTCGTGAAGGTAGATGTTGGCGAGCAGTGGGCTGACAACCGCCCCCTGCGGACTGCCCGAGATCGGCGTCCAGCGCTTCAGATCGTCCATGATGTCCTGCTTGAGAAACTGCTCGACAAGCCCCACTACCCGAGCGTCCGCAATCCGACCTCCCACCTTCGCGAGAAGGCGGGCGTGTGGAATCGTGTCGAAGTAGCTTTGCAGGTCGGCGTCCACCACCCAGAAGTAGCCCGCTTTCAGATGCCGGTCCACCTCTCGCAGCGCATCCTTGCAGCCAAGCCCCGGCCGAAAACCATAACTGCGGGACTCGAATTCGTGCTCAAAGATCGGCTCGATCACCAACTTGAGCGCGGCCTGAACCACGCGATCCTTCACAGCCGGTATACCGAGCGGGCGCTGCCCCTTGCCCTTGGGTATGTAGACACGTCTTACCGGCTGCGGGCGGTAGCTTCCGTCCCGCAGCGCTTGCGATAGTTCAGCCAGATAACGCTCCCGTCCTTGCGCAAATCGCTCCACGCTCATCCGGTCCACGCCCGCCGCTCCATCGTTCTTCTCGACCTGGGCCCATCCCAGCTCCAACGTTTCAAGGCGATATACCTTGTCGATCAGACTATGCCATTTACCTCCCTTAACTCCGCATTTCAGAGCAGCCAACATAGCTTCTGTCCAGATCGGGGCCGGCGCGAATTTCCGCTGCTCGCAGCTTTCCGGCGCACCTGCATCTCGTCTAGTCGTCTCCGACACTGGCGATGCTTCGACTTTCATCTCTGCCTCTCTCCGGCCTTTCGCTATCAACTTTCCTGCCCCCCTTCCCTGATGCGCCTTTTGCTCTGACGCACTTCTCCACGGTCCAACCGACTGCTCCGTGACCGGTACTATGGGGACTCTGACTCCTGCCCGCGGTCACCTCGCCGGCAGGTCTCCCCGCTTGCTACGTGCCACCTTCCCGTCGTTCCGTCCTCAAACACGTGGTACGCCACCGCATCGCTTTCTCCGCCACCACAGCGTGCTGCGTTAGTTCCAGGCTTCGCCACTTTAGTGCAGGCTCGCCGCCATACCCCGCCGAAACAGGTTCGTCATCCTACGGACCGACAGTTCGCTTCCGGTTACTCCCCACCCCGCCTCACGACGACGCAGTTACCTTCAGCTACGGAGCTGTGGCCAACTCCGACAGGGACTTGCACCCTGCATGTGGCACGCCCTCGCGGGCGTACACTAAACCGCTCGCGCGGTAGGGGTGGCTCCGATTGGGCGTGGGTGGGTGAGCAGGCGTGAGTAGGACCGGGGTTCTGCTTATGTTGTGGCACGAGGCAATCCGCCTCGGTTCACGACAGGAGCAGAGCCATGACTCAAGCGACCCGGACCGTCAGCGCATTGCGCCAACGCATGATCGACGACATGCGGATGCGCAAGTTCGCCGCCAAGACGCAGTCCCATTACATCCGCGCAGTTAGCCAGTTCACCCGTTTTCTCGGCGCCGGCCCGGATACGGCCACGGCCGAGGATCTGCGGCGCTACCAGTTGCACCTGGTCGATCAGGGCACCTCGCCGGTGTCGCTCAACGCGGCGATCAGCGGGCTCAAGTTCTTCTTCGAGATCACGCTCGGTCGTGCCGAATTGATGGGCAAGATGCACTCGGTGCGTATTCCCCGCACCCTGCCGGTGATACTGAGCCCTGAGGAAGTGACGCGCCTGATCGGCGCAGCCGAGCCCCTGAAGTACCAAGTGGCACTGACGCTCGCCTACGGCGCAGGACTGCGCGCCAGCGAGGTGGTTTCGCTGAAGGTGGGTGACATCGACAGCCAGCGCATGGCGCTGCGCATCCAACGCGCGAAGGGGCAGAAGGATCGCTACGCGATGCTCTCGCCGTTGATGCTGGAGCGTCTGCGTACCTGGTGGCGGGTGGCCAAGAGCCAAGGCAAGATGCTGCCGGGCGGCTGGCTGTTTCCCGGCCTCAATCCCATCGATCCGCTGAGCACCCGGCAGCTCAATCGGGCGATTCATGCCGCCGCAGATGCCGCCAAGCTGGACAAGCGCATCTCGATGCACTCGCTGCGGCACGCCTTCGCCACTCACCTGTTGGAGCAGAAGACCGACATCCGCGTGATCCAGGTCCTGCTCGGGCACAACCAGATCCAGACCACGACGCTGTACACGCAGGTGGCCACCGAGCTGTTGCGCCAGGTGACCAGTCCGCTGGAGAACCTACCCCCCTCGTAGGCCAGCCGCCATGGGGCGTTGCGCCCTGGGGGTGGCGGATATCTTCCGCGCCCACGGGCCGGCGTGGCGGCAGGCGCAGCATGAGCACTTGAGCCTGGGTCAGCTCAAGGTCATGTCAGCCATCGAGCAGTGCCGCAGCGCGGCACTGGGTGGGCATGTGCTGCACTGCCAAGCCTGTGCGCATACCGAGATCGCCTACAACTCCTGCAGGAACCGGCATTGCCCGAAGTGCCAGGCCAGTGCGGCGAAACGCTGGCTCGAGGCCCGCCAGGCCGACCTGCTGCCGGTGGACTACTACCACGTCGTCTTCACCTTGCCGGCACCGATCGCCAGGATCGCCTATTACAACAAAGCGCTGATCTACGGTCTGTTGTTCGAGATCGCCGCCGAGGCGCTCACCACTATCGCTGCCGATCCCAAGCATCTGGGGGCACGCATCGGCGTCACCCTGGTGCTGCACACCTGGGGCTCGGCGCTGACCCACCATCCCCATGTACACGGCATCGTCCCTGGCGGTGGGCTGTCGGCCGACGGGCAGCGCTGGGTGGCCTGCAAGCCCGGCTTCTTCCTGCCGGTGCGCGTGCTCTCACGGCTGTTCCGGCGCCGTTTCCTCGAAGAGCTCGACCGGGCGCATCGCGCCGGCCAGTTGCAGTTCTTCGGCGAGGATGCCGCGCTGGCCGACGCGGGAAGCTTCGCCGCATGGCTCACGCCGCTGCGAGCCTGCGAATGGGTCGTCTATGCCAAACGTCCCTTTGCCGGTCCCGCGGCGGTGCTGGCGTATCTGTCCCGCTATACCCACCGCGTGGCCATCTCCAACCAGCGGCTCATCGCGTTCGACGATCAAGGGGTCAGCTTTCGCTGGAAGGATTACCGCCTCAAGGGCCACACCCGCATCAAGACGATGACCCTCAGTCCAGACGAGTTCATGCGCCGCTTCTTGTTGCACGTTCTGCCCAGCGGCTTGCACCGCATCCGCCACTATGGGCTGATCGCCAACGCCGAGCGCCGCGACAACCTCGCGCGGGCACGTGAGCTGCTGCAGGTCGAAGCGCCGGGCGCCGTGACCGAACCGCAGACCGATGACAGGCCGGGCGCTTACGCCCCGCCAAGCTTCGTCTGTCCGGACTGCGGAGCCGCGATGATCGTCATCGACACCTTGCTGCGCACGCCACGCATCCGCGCACCGCCACCGCTTGCATGCGCGCCATGAAGCGCAAGCACCGCTCGACACCCACACCCACCGTCGGCTCGTCTTCGCATCGAGTCGAAAGGGGAGGCTTTGCCCGAGCGCGGGAAAACGCCGCCTCTTGCCCGCGTCATGGCCCGACAATATCGCGATTCTGCGTCGCGACTTGGTACCGAGCCGCTGTCACCGTTGCCTCAGTCCCCAGGATCGCCACGCATGTCCCGAGTGCGCGCCCTCAAATCCCCATAGCCGAATAGGCTGCGCTCACCGCCCGCGGTGCATTCCGCGGTTTCCTCCCTTCTGGATTGTCCGACGCCTGCCCACCGGCTTCGCCGAGTCATCGCAGGCCTGCGCGTAAGGGCAGGCATCGAACAATCCTCAAGAGGACTCGACAACTGCGCGCCCCTTGCGACGGTCTGTTGCGGTTCGTCGAGCCGTCCTCGGGGTCGGCGCCTAGCATGACCCACAGACGGTCGAAACAACATCGGCCATGCAGACCCCCATCGTTCAAGGTCACGATCGGCGCCCGGCGCGCCCGCTGAGCAGTGTCTCGCCGATCAGTCCCGCGCGCTCGCTGACCCGGCCCCGCAGCCGATCGCCTTCGAAGTCGAGCATCACGGTGAAGTGGTTGATCCGGGCAATCGTGTCAATCTCCAGCGTGAACTGGTCTGGGCCGGTCCATCGACCGCGGCCCGCCACCCGGTCGTTCGATGCAGGGTCGATACCGAAGCGGTAGGCACCGTCGAGCCCCACTGGGACGACCAGCTCGGCCTCGCGTAGCTGGATCCGCGCCTCGGCATGCGACTGATCGAGGAACCGAAGCTGCATGCCCCGCACGCCAAGCGGATTCGGATCGATCGCAAACTCCAGGCCGCTGATCGCGCTGGCCCGGCTCGGCAGCGGTGGAGACGCGCCGCC
>JAABQQ010000059.1 GCA_011391405.1 Gammaproteobacteria bacterium | reverse complement strand
CGAATGCAATTCATACGGTGCTGTCGGGGCACGGCCGGTCTATCCGCAGCAGCCAACGACCGCGAATAAATCTCACAAGACGGAGCTGTCGCCCGCCGCTCGTCGAGCGGGTCTATGCGACACCCCGTCGACTGAGCGGCTCCCGGTTACTCCCATGGACGAACCGGGGAGATTGCAACGCCACACTCTGCCAAGGCGTCGGCAATGGGATCAATCTGAGTTCGGCTTCTCGACGCTCCGTAACGGCTCCAGGCAGGCCATGACTCTCTGCAGCAGCGGGCCGCTCAGACCGGGAGTGACGCTGGTCATGCTCTCGTCGGAGGCGCGCAGCCCGGCCTTCAGGTCTTCCTCCCAGGCTTCCAGCCGTGCGAGTTTTTGCGCAGCCGACAGTTTCGGGTCGGAGACGAGCGCCTCTGGCGTTTCATAACCATCGTAATCGCCTTTGCGGGCGGTTTTGGACGGTGCGGTGGCGGATGGGTTCATGTGCCGGGCCTGCTCGAGTGGACGATTCGACAAACGCGAGACTCGCGCTGCGAACGGATGAGTGACTTTTAGTCCACGATCTCGGGCCCGTCCGTGCGGTAGCGGACGGTTGGCGCGAGCCGCTCCTGCCAGACTTTCTTCCTGGTCCGTTTACCCAGGGGAAATTTCCATGAACAAGATCGTACTCGTCGCCGCTCTCGCCACGCTGGCCCTCGCCGGCTGCGCCAAGAAGGAAGGCCCGGCCGCCGAAGCGCCCTCCGACGCCTCTGTTGCCGCGGGCCAGGCTGCGGACAGGGCCGGCGAAGCCGTTGACGCTGCCGCCATCGCGACCAGGGAAGCCGCTGCAGATGCCGCCGACGCCACCAAGGAGGCCACTGCAAACGCCGTCGACGCGACCGGCAAGGTCGTCGAGAATGCGGGCGAAGCGATGCAGGACGCTGCCAAAGACTGATCGGCTGCTCAGCGCAAGCTGGACCGGACAGGGCGGGTTCCGCAAGGGCCCGCCCTCACGACGGCCGGCCTGGCCGCGTCAATTCCTCGATCTATCGGGATTGCCCCGCGGCGCCCGCCACCCTGCTTTCCGCGCCTCCTCCTCCGTGCAGAACCAGCGCTCCCCGCGACTCGTGCTGATGCCGGTGCGCTCGTACGACTCGCTGCCGGGCACGTGGTAAATGCGGTCGCCTTTGTCGTTGATGTTGCCCTTGATCCGGCACGGGCCAGCGGGCGTCGATGGCTGGGCCGCCTTGTTCGTCACGGGACTACGTTGGTTCATGGCGGCCACGCACGCGGTCTCCGTCTCGACGGTGCTGCCCATGACGATCTGCGTCTGCTCGCGCTCGGCCTCGCGGTACTCCCACGGCGCGATGCGTTTCGTCGACGGCAGCGACCAGACCCCCAGGCCGGACGCGCGCGCCTGCTGCTCCCAGGCGCAGTACTGCGCATCGTCCAGGTAGTGGCGATAGGCCCAGGCGTGGCCTTGCTGCACCATCCAGGCGTTGACGTTCTCGTCGTTCACGTAGACCACCGCCACCAGGCGGTCGTAGTCGTCTTGCGTAACCGGCTGCAGCGTCACCTGGGTACCTTGCCGCAGGCGTCGCTCGAGCGCAGCGGTCGCCTGTCGTCCCCACGGCTGTGCGCGCTCGGGCGTGTCGATCGAATGCAGTCGAACGATGATCGGCCCGGAGGCCAGCGCAACGTGAATGGTATCGCCGTCGGTCACCTCGGTGACCCGGCCAACCAGGACGGCCGCAGCGTTGCCGTCGTGTGCGGCGGCGTGCGTCGAACTCCAGGCAGCGGGCAGGAAATATACGGCTGCGATCAATATCCAACGCAATGATGGCTGATTGCGCCCGCTGGGGCGCTTACTCGAACCCAATTGTCTGCTCCCGCGGCGATCAACGCCCCGCCAGTGTGACGGTTACGTCCGTGGGAAAACAGCAGTCGCGTCACGCGACGCGCCGCACGTGCGGCGCACCGGGTGCGCGCGCATCAGATCCATCGTCAATTCGAGATGAAGAGTTTCAGCTGAAACGTCGGCGGCGATGCCTAGGCAACCAGGTTGCGCACTTCGCGCCGGACCTCGCCCTGGATCAAGGTGGATTCCTTGACTAGATTGACCTGCATGGCCACCCGCGCGACGTCGAGCAAGCACTTCTCAACACGGTAGGTGCCCCGCTCCACGAGCCATTCCAGCACGTGCGCCAGGTGCCACAACTCGACATTGCCCGAGTGAAACGGCGTCGGAAAGGTCTTTGCGTGCGCGAGAGATAACTGTCGCATGTTCTGCCGACTCACCCCGACCAGCTCGGCGATATCGGTCAAGCCAACGGAATCGGGACTGACCTCGACGAGTCTCGCGGTCGGAATGGCTTTTTTCACGGCCATCATCGCACTGACGACGGCGGCCTGCGCCGAGCGAGCTTTGCGGGAGAAGTCCAGCGCGATCCGCCCCGGCTGGCCAATGCCAACCAGTGCGTCGTCGCAGCCCGCGGCACCGAGACGCTCAACGAGTTCGTCGGCATCGCTGTCAGCAGTCGTGAGCCGGTACTTCAATGTGAACTCGTATTCCATCGGTCACTCTGACTTCGGTTCGTCGTACGACGCTGCTCGCCTTCTGCGCGTCGTGCAGTTGTCGACTACGCGCAAGATCTTTCGCGCAAAGTTGCCGGGGTTCTTCGGCGTGCTCCAGATGCTCGTGATGCAGAACTCGCCGCACCGACAATCAGTATCGTTGTAGGGACAGAAGATCTTTCCCCACGCGTGGCTGCCGCCGACCTCGACGCGCCAGCCCGCCCTCTCCGCGTACCGGATGGCCTTTTCAATATCCTTGTTGGAATGCCTGTTCCGCGCCACGCGAGACGTCCAGTCCAAGTTAGTGTCGTGAGAATGAGTTGTCAAGTGACAACCTCTCGCAATCACCCATATTTGCCTGGTGGCTCACATCGCGAACAGCTGGATATCGGCCTCGAACGACTGGAAATCAGTCCGACGGATCAGTCTTCACCGTCAGGGCCTTCAACGCCGGCAACGGCTGCGGCAGAAACGTCGGCGAGGCCGCAGACGATGCAACGTCATCGTCGACCTCCTCCTGCCCGCCCGCCACGATCTTCATCCCCACGCCATACGGATTTCGCGGTCCGCTCGCCGCGATGCGTTGCCGGTCTCGTCACGGACGTCGCCCCCGGAGCCTTGTGACTACCTACTGTGGCAAGGCCGCGGCTCACCGGGTGAGCCACTGGCAGGGCGGTCGGGCTACGACGCCAGTGCGATCGACAGCCGAAGCCCCATGGCATCGAGCAACGCCCGTAGCGTCCGCAATTCCGGATCGCCGTTGCCCGACAGTTTTCGATAAAGCGTGGTCGCGTTCAGGCCTGCCTGCTGCGCCAATCCCGGCACGCCGCCGAGCGCTTCCGACAGCCGGCGCAGTGCCAGCATGAGTTCCTGCTGATCTCCATCGGCGAGCACCTGATCCAGGTAGGCCGCGGCATACTTCCGATCGCGGCGAAAGCTCTCGACTGTCGCATCCTCGTGGCTTCGCGAAGCCGGCTTCTTGCTTGCCTTGGTCTTGCTCATTGCCGTTCCTTGTCGAGCCACTGCTGAAATGGGTCCCGGCCGGTTAGCGACAAATAGTGTTCCACGTCGATTCGCCGAGGCTTATGCAGCAGCCGTCTCGACCGTTGATGGCAGTTGGCTCAGTACTAGCTTGTCCATCTGCACACGCTTACTGGCTTCATCGATGTCGATGCCCACGAGCCGCCCCGCAGCATTGTAGTCCAGCACGACGCCCTCGGAGATCTCGCGGCTTTCGACGCTTGGTTCTTCCGAAAGGTCGATGTAAAGCGAGTCTGTGTCGGCGAAGTAACTGAGTTTCACGGTTTGAACCCCCGGTCGGGGAAGGCGTTCAGGATCGTGACCTTATCGGCCAGCGTGACTACCCGCAAGTGACGACCCCCGAGTTCTGGAATTGGCGCCCAGAAGCGGTGTCGCGAGTCGCCCTGCGGTTCTGATCGCGTTGGGCGCTCCACCACCGCGATGCACCATTCCCTGCGGAGGTAGGGGCGCTTCAGCAGGACCTTTTGCTCAAAATAGTCAGCGAACTTGTATTCGGCCACGAACCGACCGCTCACCGTGCGGGGCAGCGAATCGTCCGTCAGATTCGCATCAGACCGCGACGCGCCTTTCGCGCGCATTCGACCAGAAACAGCTGCGCGGTGGCGGCCAAAAATCCAGCGGGTGCTTTTTGCGTAAACGCCCTGCGGATTAAGGTGACGCGGGACCTCTAAGGTCACAAATTGTGACCTTAGACGGATGCTGGTCTGAGCCCGACAGGCCGCAGCGAGCTTACTCACGCCGCACCGGAAGACCGACTGGTCCGCTTGATGCCTGGCTCAGGTTGACCCCTTTCACCAGACCCCGAATACTCGAACCGCACCAGCCGACGCTCCATGCCTGAAGCCAGCAAAGCCATCTTCCTCAGTTATGCCTCGCAGGACATCGAGCCGGCGCGGCGCATCTGCGACGCGCTGCGTGAGGCGGGGCTCGAGGTGTGGTTCGACCAGAGCGAGCTGCGCAGCGGCGACGCGTGGGATGCCGCGATCCGCAAGCAGGTCAAGGAGTGCGCGCTGTTCATGGCGTTGATCTCCGCCAACACCAACGCACGCAGCGAAGGCTACTTCCGCCGCGAATGGAATCTCGCGGTGCACCGGATGCTGGACATGGCCGATGACCAGGCGTTCCTGCTGCCGGTGGTGATCGACGACACACCGGAGCCCGCGGCTCGCGTGCCCGATCGCTTCCGGGAGCGGCAGTGGACGCGGCTGCCGAAAGGCGCAATGGCGGCCGGATTCGTCGAACGGGTGGCGCGGCTGCTCGGCGGCAAACCCGTGCTTGCCGTTGCGACGCCGGTTGCGACGCAGCCGTCTGCACCGGCCGCGGCATCGGCTC
>JAABQQ010000058.1 GCA_011391405.1 Gammaproteobacteria bacterium | reverse complement strand
AGACGTTCCTGTGAGATTGTCCGCGACCGACGCGCACCGACACTCCGCCACTCCCAGGACACGCTATGCGTTCCTGACGCTGCCGGACTATTCCATGATCGCGCTGACCAACGCGATCGAGCCGCTGCGCATGGCCAATCGCGTTTCGGGCCAGAGCGCATACGAGTGGCTGGTGGTCTCGCCGGACGGCGAACCCGTGACCGCCAGCAATGGCCTGATGCTGACGCCGACGTCGCGCCTGGCCGACGCGATCGACGTCGACCTGGTGTTCGTTTGCGGCGGCGTCAACGTACGTGAGGCCGTCTCCCCAGCCCTCGTCACCGTGCTGCGCAGGCTTGCCGCCCGGCGCACGCCGTTGGGCGCGCTCTGCACGGGTGGGTACGCGCTTGCGCAGGCCGGATTGCTGGACGGCTATCACGCGACGATCCACTGGGAAAATCTGTCGGCTCTGCGCGAGCAGTTTCCGCGCGTGCTGCTGTCGGATCACCTCTTTACGATCGACCGCAACCGCTACACGTGTTCGGGCGGTGTCGCGCCACTCGAACTGATGCTGAAGCTGATCGAGGACAAGCTCGGCCCGCAGGTGTCGCAGCGCGTCTCCGAGCAGTTCATCGTCGAACGTATTCGCGATGCCGACGACCGGCAGTACGTTCCGTTGCGCGCGCAGGTCGGCAACGTGCATCGCAGCGTGATTGCAGTGGCGTCGATGATGGAAGCCAACATCGAGAATCCGCTGCCACTCGAGCAGATCGCGCGGCAGTCGGGGCTGTCGCGGCGACAGATCGAGCGCTTGTTCCAGCGGCACGTGAACTGCGTGCCGAAGCGGTATTACCTCGAGCTGCGCCTGAAGCGGGCACGGGAACTGCTGGTGCAGACGTCGATGCCCATCATGGCCATCAGCACGGCGTGCGGGTTCAAGTCGCCGCCGCACTTCTCGAAGTGCTATCGCGGTCACTTCGGGCGGCCGCCGACCGCAGAGCGGCAGCCTCGGCGCGGTGTAGGGTCACCCGAAGCCCCGCGGCCGCGATAGCGGCGCCACGCGACCCGCGAATCACTTCGCGGCGAGGAACGGATTGATCACGGACGCGATAGCCCGAGGATCCTCCCAGTAGGCGTTGTGGCCGAGGTCCCCGAACAGCCTGACCTCGGCCTGGGGCAAGGCCGAGCGCAACGAGCAGCGGTCCCGCGCGCCGAACAGGTTGTCCTTGCCACCCCAGATCAGCAGCGTCGGCGCACGAATCCGTTGCAGGTCGGCCTGCACGTCGCGCAGGTTCAGGCCCTGGTCAAGTATCGCGAGCCAGACGCGGACCGGGATTGCGGCCGCGTCACGTCGCTGACGGCGCAGGAACTCAGCGTCCACCGGAGCCGTCGACGCGTACCACGCAATCATGAACTGCGATTCCGGGTCGATCGGATCCTTTAGCGCCAGGATCGCGCTGCGAAAATCGGAGACAGCCTCGCCGGCCGGCTCGGACTCGCACAAGGGCAGCGGCCCGCCGGTGGACGACTGCAACACGAGTCGACGAGTGCGCTCGGGCCAGTTCTCGGCGAAGGCCTGCGCGATGAGGCTGCCGAGCGAGGTGCCAACCACGTCGACGCGCTCGACGTGCAGCGCGTCGAGCAGCAACCTCAGGTCGTACGCGAACGTAGTGCGGTCGTAGCAGCAATCCGGCTTGCTCGACTGGCCGTGACCCCGCAGGTCCGGTATCAGGTAACGGCGCGACTGCTCAAGGTGAGGCAGCAGCGGCACCCAGCCACGGGCATTGCTGGTGTAGCCGTGGATCAGCAGGATGACGGGCGCGTCGCGCGGCCCGATGTCGACGTAGGCGAGCGACATGCCGTTCGGCAGCGCGACATGCCTGCGCGAGGCGTCGAACGTGTCGAGGTCCATAAGCGGTGGGGCGGCCACGGCGCATGCCGACCACACGGCGAGCCAGCCCACGACGAGAATCGGCACCGTGCGGCAACGTCGCACCTTGCGAGAAACTGCTTTGTGCCTGCCGATTCCGACCATTACGCCACCTCCATAGTCAATTCGTGCCGGGGTAACCCGGTGGCTATACTCGCTGAGCGCCTTCGAGTTTCGACAGCGACCGATCGAAGGTGCCGAGCGGAAAATGTCCCGCTTTCCGGGCGATCTCGAGGGCCAGGCAATCCGCGAACCCAAGCGCTGGACGCGCACGGAACCGGGCAAGCGCGGGTTCGACCACGTCCGCCTCCTGCATGGACAGCTGCGCGTGGTTGAGCAACATCTCGATAGCGGCAACGAGCTGTGCCGCGGATCGCTCATGCACTGCGTCCAGCACCCAGATGGTTTCCGCGAGCACCAGGTGCGAAATCCAGGCCCCACCTGCGACGAACTCCTCGGCCGCGTCAACTTGCTTTAGATCGTCCCGAACGATCAACCGCACCAGGAGGTTGGTATCAACCGTGCGCATGCTTCCGTCGGATGCAGGTGCGTACCCCCGCCTTGACATCGGTGGGCTTGTCCCTGGCCCGCCTGGTCGCGCCGAACACCGCGGCGTGAATGTCCGCCGAGTGCATTTCCCGTCGCGCCGCACGATGAACGCACCATCACGCCATTCCCAGACCAGTACCGAACCGGGTCCGACACCGAGCTGCCGCCGCACCTCGGCGGGCACCGATATCTGCCCCTGCGTCGTCAGCTTCGACTGAATGCTGCTCATCACACCACAGTACCCCGGTAATGCAAGTTGATCAGCCCGTCGCGTTCACAGGCATCAGAAGCCGCTCGGGGCACGCATTCAAATGCGTCAGCAGTCCTGTGCAGTGACTCACTGCCTCACGCGAATCTGCAGTGGATGCAGCCTCGCGATTCGAGATCACACGAAGGGATTAAAAAGCCGGACGCCGGTCGGCGCGTAGTGGGCCTTGTTTCGGGTGACGACGGCAAGGTCATGAATGAGAGCCGTGGCGGCAATCTGCTTGTCGAGCGGGTTCTCCGGGTTCGGCACACGCAGGCGCCCCCAAACCTGCGCGCATTCTTCGTCGAAAGGCAGGATCGCTTTGGCGTACGTCGTGGTGACCTGCAGGAGCCAGCGTTCGAGGCGCTTGGCTTGCGCCGTATCCCCTCGATGCCGGATGCGTTCCACGCCTTGGCGAAGCTCGCCGATCGTGATGGCCGATAAGTAGAGCTCGAAAGTTTCGCGACTCGCATTCGCGAAAAACGCGCGCACCCCGGGATTGGCGTTGCCAGCCTTGCGAATTTCGCTGACGACGTCCGTATCGAGCAGGTACACCTCAGCCTCGACGGTCCTGTTGCTCGCGGCGGAAATCGCTATCTTCGCCGACGTCAGGCATGGCCGCGAGCACCTCGGCGAGTCGCCTTCTGCGCGGCCCGTGCAGGGCGGCTCTCAGAATCTCCCGGTGTTCCTGCTCGGCGCTGCGGTTGCGCCTGGACGCCTGCTGTTTCAGCGCCTCAACGAGTTCGTCCGGAAGCTTGCGCACGATGAGCTGGGCCATGACTTTCTCCGTGGCGAGCATATGATATCAATGCTATCACCGCGACTGATGAATGCCAAGTGTTAGGGATGTCCTGCGCGTCCAACCAGGTTAACCGAATGTGGTTGCCGGCCAGGTCGAACGCCAGGACCACGACGACGTGCGCATGCGTTTACGCACGCATGCGTAAGCCCTGCGGGTCGACCAACGCTCCGGCGCTTCGAACGGCGCCACGGCGATCACCCATCAACTCGACGGCAAACCCGCTGGTCTCCCCCGCCACCGCGTTGTCGACGTAGCCGAGCGCGATCGATTTGCCCACCGTGTGGCCATAACCACCCGAGGTAACCCAGCCGACGACCTTGTCGCCGTGCCAGATCGGCTCGTCGCCGATCGCATCCGCATCCTTCGCATCGACCGCCAAAGTGACGAGCTTGCGCACCCCACCACTCGCCTTCTCGGCAGCCGCGGCGGCCTTGCCGATGAAGCCCGGCTTGTCGAGATGCACGAAACGTCCCAGGCCCGCCTCGTACGGCCCGTAGATTGGCCGGAATTCGCGCGCCCAGTTACCGAAGCTCTTCTCGAGCCGCAGCGAGTTGAGTGCCCGGCCGCCGAAGTTCTTCAGGCCGTGCGCCTTGCCCGCCTCGTGCAGCAAGTCGTACAACGTGCGCAGGTATTCCGACGTCACCCACATCTCGTAGCCCATCTCGCCCGTGAACGAGACGCGACCGACGAGTGCCGGGACCATGCCGACGTCCATCCGCGCGAACGACATGAACGGGAACGCCGCGGTCGACAGGTCGTGATCGACGAGCTTCTGCAGGACCGCCCGCGACTCCGGGCCGGCCACCGAAAGACCAAGGTATTCCATCGCACACGGGCGCACGGACACGCCGGTCGGCGGCAGGTGCTGCTCGAACCAACGCATATAAAAGACTTCGGCCGCATACGTGCCCACGACGAAGAATCGTTCATCCGCAACGCGGCACAGCGTGAAGTCGCCGATCAACCGGCCACCGTTATTGAGCATGGGCGACAGCGCGATGCGGCCCACGGCGGGCACCTTGCAAGCCATGATCTTCGACAGCCAGTCCGCGGCACCCGGGCCCGTGATCTCGAATTTGCCGTAGTTGGAGATCTCGATCAGGCCGCAGGATTCGCGCACTGCGCGGCATTCCTCGGCCACGTGCGGATGCGCATTCGACCGGCGGAACGTCGCGTCTTCCTTTGCCGGCGTGCCCTTCGGTGCGAACCACAGCGGATGTTCGAGCGTGCAGTAGTCGCCAAACACGGCATTCTCAGCTTGCAGCCTTTCGTAGATCGGCGTGGTGCGCAGCGGGCGCGCGGCCTCGAGTTCCTCGTTCGGGAAGCGGATGCGGAAGCGACGCGAGTAGTTCTCGCGCACCTTCGCATTCGTGTACGGGCGGTTGGCCCAGTCGCCGTAGCGCGCGACGTCCATTGCCCAGAT
>JAABQQ010000057.1 GCA_011391405.1 Gammaproteobacteria bacterium | reverse complement strand
GAACTTTACAAGGCCCGCATCGGCACGCTGGTGTCCGGCCTGGTGAAGCGCGTCGACCGCAACGGTATTTTCGTCGACCTGGGCGGCAACGCCGAAGGCTTCATTCCGCGCGACCAGATGATCCCGCGCGAGCCGGTCCGCACGCAGGACCGCATCAAGGCTTTCCTGAAGGACGTGCGCTCCGAGCCGCGCGGTCCGCAGCTGTTTCTGAGCCGCACCGCGCCGGAGTTCCTGATCGAGCTGTTCAAGCTCGAGGTGCCGGAGGTGGGCCAGGGCCTGATCAACATTCTCGGTGCCGCGCGCGATTCGGGCGCCCGCGCCAAGATTGCCGTCCGCAGCAACGATCCGCGCATCGATCCGGTCGGGGCGTGCGTCGGCATGCGCGGTTCGCGCGTGCAGGCCGTTTCGAACGAGATCGCCGGCGAGCGCGTCGACATCATTCCTTTCGACGACAATCCCGCGCAGTTCGTGATCAACGCGATGCAGCCGGCGGAAGTCAGCTCGATCGTCATGGACGAAGAGTCGCATTCGATGGATATCGCCGTGGCGGAAGAAAAGCTGTCGCAGGCCATCGGCCGCGGCGGCCAGAACATCCGTCTCGCCAGCGAGCTCACCGGCTGGAAGCTCAACATCATGAGCGAGCAGGCGGCCGAGGAGAAAAGCGAGTCCGAGCAGAAGGTGTTGCGCGAACTGTTCATGCAGCAGCTTGACGTCGACGAAGACGTTGCGGCGATCCTGGTGCAGGAAGGCTTCTCGAGCATCGAGGAAATCGCCTACGTGCCGCAGTCCGAGATCGCGTCGATCGAGGAATTCGACGAAGCGATCGTACAGGAACTGCGCAATCGCGCGCGCGACGTGCTGCTGACACAGGCGATCGCGAGCGAGGAGACGGTCGCCGCTCCGGCGGCCGACCTGCTCGAAGTCGAGGGCATGGACGGCACCCTGGCCGTGGAACTCGCGCGCCACGGCATCGTGACTCGTGAAGACCTGGCCGAGCAGGCGATCGACGACCTCGCCGAGATCCCGAATCTCGACGAGAAGCGCGCCGGCGAGTTGATTCTCGCTGCGCGCAAGCACTGGTTCGAACAGGGCCAGCAGGCGTGAGCGGAGGTCTGATTACATGGCAGAAGTAACGGTCACGCAGTTTGCAGAGGTCCTGAAGGTCCCCGTCGACCGGCTGCTCACGCAGCTGGGCGAGGCGGGCATCAAGGTGGGCGGCGCTGAAGACATCATCAGCGAGGAAGCCAAGATGGAACTCCTGACGTACCTGCGCCGCGCGCACGGGCGGCATGGCGAAGACGCCGCGGCCCCGCGCAAGATCACCCTGCAGCGCAAGTCGCAGCAGGAGATCAAGCTCGCGTCGACGCTGGGCCGTGCCCGTACCGTCGCGGTCGAGGTCCGGCGCAAGAAGACCTACCTGAACCGGTCGGTCATCGAGGAAGAGCAGCGCCAGCGCCAGGAAGAAGTCGACAAGCAGCGCACCGTCGAGGACGTCACGAGCCAGGATCAGGAACGCGCGGAGAACGACCGCCGTGCCGCCGAACAGCACGAGCGCGATCGCATCGAAGCGGATGAGCGGCGTGTGCAGGAAGAAGCCGCGCGAGCGCGCGCCGAAGCCGATGCCCGTGATGCCGCCGAACAGCAGGCCCGCGACCGCACCGAGCGCGAGCGCGAGCGCGCCGACGCCGAACGTCGCGCGGCTGAGCCGCCGCGACCGTCGAAGCCCGCTCGTGCGCCGGAATCGGCACCCAGCCGTGCACCAGCGCCGGGCGCACCGACCAAGTACGGGCGCCAGGAACTCCACGTCTCGGCGAACGCCAAGGCGAGTTTCAAGAAGAAGCAGCAGCCTGCCGGCCGTTATCGCCGTTCGGGCCAGGTGCAGGTCGAGGCGCGACACGGTTTCGTGGAGCCCACCGCGCCCGTCAAGCGTGACGTGCAGATCCCGGAAACGATCACGGTCGGCGAGCTCGCCAACCGCATGGCGATCAAGGCCAACGAAGTCATCAAGACGATGATGAAGATGGGCGTGATGGCCACGATCAACCAGCCCATCGACCAGGACACCGCGACGCTGGTCGTCGAGGAATTCGGCCACACGCCGATCGCACTGAAGGAAGACCAGATCGAGCAGCAGTTGCTCGAGACCTCGGCCGACATCGAAGTGCTGCCGCGTCCGCCGGTCGTGACCATCATGGGTCACGTCGACCACGGCAAGACGTCACTGCTCGACTACATCCGCACCACCAAAGTGGCCGCGGGCGAGGCGGGTGGCATCACCCAGCACATCGGTGCCTACCAGGTGCAGACGCCGAAGGGCCTCATCACGTTCATCGACACCCCGGGACACGCAGCGTTCACCGCGATGCGCGCCCGTGGCGCGAACGTCACCGACATCGTCATCCTCGTGGTGGCGGCGGACGACGGCGTCATGCCGCAGACGATCGAAGCGGTCAACCACGCCCGCGCGGCGGAAGTGCCGATCGTCGTTGCCGTCAACAAGATCGACAAGCACGGTGCGGATCCCGACCGCGTGCGCAACGACCTCGGCAAGCAGAACGTCATCCCCGAGGAGTGGGGCGGCGACGTGATGTTCGTCAACGTATCGGCGCGCACCGGCGAGGGCATCGACAAGCTGCTCGAATCCATCCTGCTGCAGGCCGAAGTGCTCGACCTCAAGGCGCCGACCACCGGCCTCGCCGTGGGCGTCGTGCTCGAGTCCAGCATCGAGAAGGGCCGCGGCCCGGTCGCGACCGTGCTGGTGAAGCGCGGCACGCTCAAGGCCGGCGATCCGATCATCGCGGGCCAGGAATTCGGCCGTGTGCGTGCGTTGTTCGACGCGCTGGGCAAGCAGGTGCAGACGGCCGGTCCGGCCCAGCCCGTGCAGGTGCTCGGTCTGTCGGATGCGCCGGGCGCCGGCGACGACCTGCTGGTCGTCGAGAGCGAGCGCAAGGCACGTGAAGTCGCTTTGTATCGCCAGGGCAAGTACCGCGACGTGCGCCTGGCCGGTGCTACCAAGAAGGTCGAGGACGTGTTCTCGCAGCTGGGCGAGAACGCCGGCCAGTTCGTCAACCTCATCGTCAAGGCCGACGTGCAGGGCAGCGCCGAGGCATTGCGCGATTCGCTGTCGAAGATCGGCACCGACGAGGCGTCGGTCAAGGTCATCGCGAGCGGCGTGGGTGGCATCACCGAGTCCGATGTGTCGCTGGCTGCAGCTTCGCGCGCACGCATCATCGGCTTCAACGTCCGCGCGGACGGCGCGGCCCGCAGCGCCATGAAGGACCAGGGCGTCGAGGTCAATTACTACAGCATCATCTATGAGGCGCTCGACGACGTGCGCAGCTGGGTGGCCGGCATGCTCAAGCCGGAGATCAAGGAGCAGATCGTCGGCCTCGCCGAAGTGCGCGAAGTGTTCCGGTCGAGCAAGTTCGGCACCGTGGCGGGATGCCTCGTCACCGAAGGCGTCATCAAGCGCGGCAACCCCGTGCGCGTGCTCCGCGAGAACGTGGTCATCCACCAGGGCGAGCTCGACTCGCTGCGGCGGTTCAAGGATGACGTCGGCGAAGTCCGCGGCGGCACCGAGTGCGGCATCGGCGTGGTCAAGTACAACGACATCCGCGTCGGCGACCAGATCGAGTGCTTCTCCCGGTTCGAGGTCGCGCGCAGCGCGTAAGGCAGATGCCACGCGAGGTACCACGCGCGCGACGCATCGCCGAGCAGGTCCAGCGAGTCCTCTCGCAGCTGTTGCTGCGGGAGGTGCGCGACCCGCGCCTCAAGCCGATGACGGTCACGCACGTCAAGGTGTCGCCAGACCTCACTCACATGTGGGTCATGTACACATTGCTGTCCGGCGATGCGCAGGACGAACTGCAGAAGGAAATCCTGGACGAGGCGGCGGTGTACCTGCGTGGGCCGCTGGGACGCGCTTTGAAGCTGCGCCTGGCGCCCCAGCTGCATTTCGCGCCCGACGAGGAACTCGAACGCGGCAATCGCCTCGGCGACCTGATCGGCCAGGCCGTTCGTGACGACAAGGCGCGTCACGTCGACGACGAAGTGGCGGACGCTGCCCCCGCTGCAGCCGGCGAAGACGACGACCTCGCGCATTACGACAGCGATCTCGACGACGAAGCCGACGACAAACGTCCGTGAGTGGGAGAAACGGGGAGGTTCCCCAATTTTGACCCATCAAAATTGGGGAGCCTCCCCCAGGCGCTGGCGGGCGGTGGACGGTATCGTCCTGCTCGATAAGCCGCAGGGACTCACTTCTACCCAGGCGCTGCAACGCGTGCGCCGCCACCTGCAGGCCGAGAAGGCCGGCCACGCCGGCACGCTCGATCCCATGGCCACCGGCATGCTTCCCCTCTGTTTCGGCCAGGCCACCAAGGCCTGCGGCACGCTGCTCGGCCGGCGCAAGGCGTACAGCGCCTCCGTGTGGCTCGGTGTCGCGACGGACACGGGCGATGCCGAAGGGCAGCCGGTCGCCGAAGTCGACGTGCCGGCATTCGACGCCGACCGACTCGAGCAGGCGCTCGCAGCCCTGCGCGGCGAACGGCTCCAGGTCCCGCCGATGTATTCGGCCCTGAAACGTGACGGACGGCCGCTCTATGAGCTGGCCCGGCAGGGCATCGAGGTCGAGCGCAATGCGCGCCCGATCACGATCGAGTCGCTGGTCGTGACCGGGCAAGGTGACCGGACCCTCGACATCGAGGTCGTCTGCTCCAAGGGGACCTATGTGCGAGTCCTGGCCGAAGAGATTGCCGCGGGCCTCGGCACGCGCGCCCACCTGGTCGCCCTGAGACGGCTCTGGGTCGAACCGTTCGCGGCGGCAGCCATGGTCACACTCGCCGAAATCGAGGCGACCCCCGCGGCGGAGACCGTTCACGCACCCTGGCTGGCCGCGGTGGACACCGCTTTTCCGGACGTCCCCGTCCTGACGCTCAACGCCGGACAGGCGCTGCAACTGTGCCAGGGACGCACGCTGACGCATCCGGACGGCCTGCCGAACTCCGCTCATTACCGCGCTTACGACCCTGCTGGACGCTTCCTCGG
>JAABQQ010000056.1 GCA_011391405.1 Gammaproteobacteria bacterium | reverse complement strand
TCCGTTCGACATCACGCACACCGATCCCGCCGAACTCTACAAGGCGATCTCGCGCGAGCTGATCGAACGCAAGTTCCTGCGGTCCGGCGACGAGATCATCCTGACGCTGGGCGAACTCTCCGGTGTGTCGGGCGGCACCAACACGATGAAGTTGCTGGAAGTCAGCGCGTAGGGGAAGGGAGGAAGTAGGGGAAGGGAGGAAGTAGGGGAAGGGAGGAAGGGAGGAAGCGGCTAGTCGGAAAAGTGATGCTTCGCGCGCAGCTCCTCCGACTAGCCCCTTCCTCCCTTCCTCCCTTCCCCCACTTCCACCCTTTTCCCCAACCCCTTCTCACCGCCATGAAAATCATCTCCCGCGTACTGCTCGGCCTGATCGCGCTGCTGCTGGTGGGCGTGGCAGTCGCTTACCTCGCCGTGCGTGACAGCCTGCCCGTGATCGACGGCGAGCAGTCTGCGGCGGGTCTCGAGGGCGAGACCGTGATCGAGCGCGACGCGTTGGGCGCCGTGACCGTCACCGGGCATTCTCGCGCTGACGTTGCCTTCGCGACCGGATTTGTCCACGCGCAGGATCGCTTTTTCCAGATGGACCTCTCGCGTCGAATGGCGGGCGGGCGCCTTTCGGAACTCGTCGGCGATGCGGCGATGGACATGGACGCGGGGCAGCGAATTCATCGCTTTCACGACGTTGCCGCGCGCGTCTACGCGCAACTCGCTCCGGCGGAGAAGATACTGCTCGACGCGTATGCGCGTGGCGTGAATGCCGGACTCGAGTCGTTGCGCGTGCGGCCGTTCGAATACCTCCTTCTGCGCCAGCGTCCCGAGCCCTGGCGGCCGCAGGATTGCCTGCTCGTCGTCTACGCCATGTACCTGCAACTGAACGATGCCGAGGGGTCGGCCGACAGGCAGCGTGGCCTGCTCGCCGCTGCATTGCCGCCGGACGTGTTTCGCTTCGTGTATTCGGTGGCGCCCGTCTGGGAGGCGCCGATCGATGGTGTCGTCATGTCGGCCGCGCCGGTGCCGACGCCTGAATCCTTCGACCTGCGGCAACTGCAGGGCGAGTTCGCCAAGCTGGCCTCGCTCGGTCTGCCCGCAACGGGTCGCGAGAACAGCGCAGTCGGCAGCAACAACTGGGCCGTCGCGGGCACGCACACGAAGAGCGGCGCGGCACTGCTCGCGAACGACATGCACCTCGGGCTCGCCGTACCCAACACCTGGTATCGCGTGCGCCTGCTGGTTGCCAGCGAGTCCCCCGCCGACCGTCGCGACCTCATGGGACTCACGCTGCCCGGCGTACCGATCATGGTCGTCGGCAGCAACGGACACATCGCCTGGGGATTCACCAACAGTTACGGCGACTGGACCGACCTCGTGCGCGTCGAGCGTTCCCCGGATCGCGACCAGTACCGCACGACCAGCGGATGGGCACCGCTGCCGCACTTCGTCGAGACGATCCGTTCGAGTTCGGGTGCGACGCGCGAGGTACTCGTCGAGCAGACGCAGTGGGGGCCGTTGCTGCCTGGCGCGGAAGAAGCTGGTGAAGGCACGCTCGCGCTCGCATGGACCGCGCACGATCCCGCCGCGACCAACCTGCACTGGCTGCAACTCGAGCACGTCAACGACTGCGCTGACGCACTCGCCGTCGCGAACACGATCGGCGGTCCGGCGCAGAATTTCGTCTGTGCGGATGCGAGCGGCAGCATCGGCTGGACGCTGCTCGGTCGCATGCCATTGCGCGGCGCCGGCTACGACGCCGGGGTGCCCGCGGACTGGACGCAGCCGGATGCGGGTTGGCAGGGTTGGCGTGACCCCGCAACCTACCCACGTGTGCTGAACCCGCCGACAGGGCGCATCTGGACGGCCAACAACCGCGTGGTCGGCGCGGAGAGGCTCGCGGCGATCGGTGATGGTTCGCCGGACCGTGGCGCACGTGCGCAGCAGATCCGTGATGACCTGCTCGCGATCCCGCCAGGACAGGCGACCGAAGCCGACATGCTGAAAATCCAGCTCGACGATCGCGCCTTGTTCCTGGTCCGTTGGCGCGACCTCCTGCTCGGCCTGCTCGATGCCGATGCCTTGCGCGGCCAGCCCGCGCGCGCCGCGCTGCGCAAGCAAGTCGAGACGTGGGATCCGCACGCGGCGATGGGGGCGGTGGGTTATCGACTGGTCCGTGAATTTCACGACGCGCTGGAGCGCCGCACGTTCGACGCCCTGACCGTACCGGCGCGTGTCGCCCACCCGGCAGTCGAGTTCGAGGTGCCCCGCTCGTTCGAGGAGGCCGTCTGGGAGCTGGCGACGACCAGGCCCGCGCACCTGCTCGATCCACGCTTTGCGGACTGGCGCGCCTTCCTGCTCGACGTCGTCGACGAAGCACTGACCCGGATCGCCGGGCAATGTGCCGATGCCACGTACGTCACGTGCACGTGGGGCGAGGTCAACGCGACGAACATCCGGCACCCATTGAGCGGTGCCGCGCCGCTGCTCGCGCGCTGGCTCGACATGCCGCGCGAACCGATGGCGGGTGACAGCGACATGCCGCACGTGCACGCGCCTGGCTTCGGGGCGTCGGAACGCTTCGGTGTGTCGCCCGGCCGCGAGGCTCAAGGGTACTTCCACATGCCAACCGGCCAGAGCGGCCATCCGCTGTCGACGTTCTACCGCGCCGGACACCGGACCTGGGTGCGCGGCGAGGCGGGGCCTTACCTGCCGGGTGCAACGGAGCACGAGTTCACGCTGCAGCCGGCCCCGCATTGAGGCACCTTGCCGCAGCGCAATAATCCCGGTCGCTTGCGCTAAGATACCGCCGAGGCCGCACCGGGCGGCCGGCACGAGGACCGCCTGTGACCAGCAAGTTCGAAGGGACGGAGCGCTACGTCGCGACCGAGGACCTGATGATGGCCGTCAACGCGGCGGTCACCCTGGCGCGACCGCTGCTCGTGAAAGGCGAACCCGGCACGGGCAAGACCCAGCTGGCCGAGGAGATTGCGCTTGCGCTCGACAAGCCGCTGTACCGCTGGCACGTCAAGTCGACGACCAAGGCCCAGCACGGCCTGTACGAGTACGACGCCGTCTCGCGCCTGCGTGACTCGCAGCTCGGCGACGCCAAGGTCCACGACATCGGCAACTACATCATCCCGGGCCGGCTGTGGGAGGCGTTCCGGAGCGCGCGCCAGGCCGTGCTGCTGATCGACGAGATCGACAAGGCGGACATCGAGTTCCCGAACGACCTGCTGCTCGAACTGGACCGCATGGAGTTCTACGTCCACGAGACGCGCGAACTGATCAAGGCGGAGCAGCGTCCGATCGTCATCATCACCAGCAACAACGAGAAGGAGCTGCCGGACGCGTTCCTGCGCCGCTGCTTCTTCCACTTCATCCGCTTCCCCGACGCCGAGACGATGACCCGCATCATCGGCGTGCACTTTCCCGAACTGAAGCGCGAGCTCCTGGCCGAGGCGCTCAACGCGTTCTACAAGCTGCGCGACGTGCCAGGCCTGAAAAAGAAGCCGTCGACGTCCGAATTGCTGGACTGGATCAAGCTGCTGCTGGCCGAGGACATCCCGCCGGAAGCGCTGCGCACCGATGACCCACGCAAGAGCCTGCCGCCGCTGTACGGCGCGCTGCTCAAGAACGAGCAGGACGTGCACCTGTTCGAGCAGCTGATTTTCCTGCAGCGACGGCAGTCGCGGCAGTAAACGGAAAATGGGGACGCTCACCTATTTCCGGTCTTGCTCGCCGAGTCCCGGGTCACCGTGTCCGGAAATAGGTGAGCGTCCCCAATTTTTCTCATGCTGACGCCGTTCTTCTACACGCTGCGTGAAGCGGGCGTGCCTGCCTCGGTCACTGAGTACCTCACGCTGCTCGAGGCGCTGAAGCGCGGCGTCGCCCGCTTCAGCGTCAACGACTTCTATTTCCTCGCGCGCGCCACGCTGGTCAAGGACGAGAAGCACTTCGACCGCTTCGACAAGGCCTTCACGCAATACTTCAAGGGCATCGAGCAGTCGTTCGAGCACCTGCAGCAGGCGCTGCCCGAGGACTGGCTCAAGCTGCTTGCGGAGCGGCATTTCACGCCCGAGGAAATAGCGCAGATCGAGGCGCTCGGCGGCTGGGACAAGCTGCTCGAGACGTTGAAGCAGCGTCTCGAGGAGCAGAAGGGCAGGCACGAAGGCGGCAACAAGTGGATCGGCACCGGCGGCACGTCGCCGTTTGGTCACGGCGGTTACAACCCGGAAGGCATTCGCATCGGCGGACCGGGCGGCAAGGGCAAGGCCGTCAAGGTCTGGGAACGCCGCGACTACCGCAACCTCGACGACAACGTCGAGCTGGGTACGCGCAACATCAAGGTGGCGCTGCGAAAATTGCGACGCTTCGCGCGCGAAGGGGCGGCGGACCAGTTCGACATCGACAGCACGATTTCGGCGACGGCACGCAATGCCGGGCTGCTCGACCTGAAGTTCCAGCCTGAACGCCACAATACGCTCAAACTGCTGTTGTTTTTCGACGTCGGCGGCTCGATGGAAAGCCACGTCCGCGTCTGCGAGGAACTGTTCTCGGCCGCGCGCGGCGAGTTCAAGCACCTCGAGTACTTCTACTTCCACAACTTCATCTATGAATCGGTGTGGAAGGACAGCCGGCGCCGCCACGGCGAGCGCACGACGCTGTTCGACATCCTGCGCAAGTACCAGCCCGACTACCGCGTCATCTTCATCGGCGACGCGAGCATGAGCCCGTACGAAATCATGCAGCCAGGCGGCAGCATCGAGCACTGGAACGAGGAGGCGGGCGCGGTCTGGCTGCAGCGCCTCACGCAGCGGTTCCAGCGCTTTGCGTGGCTCAACCCCGAGCCGCAGGATCGCTGGGACTACGTGCAGTCGATCGGGATTGCGCGGCAACTGCTGGCGGAGCGCATGTATCCGCTCACGCTGCACGGGCTCGACGACGCGATTCGCGCGCTCAAGGCGTAATCGTTCGCAGTCACTTGGCTGCGACGCTGCGGCACATCGTTCGCGAAGTGACGGCATGTCCCGTCCGAAATAGTTGGCGGCAGCATGCGAGCGATCGGTCCGGGGCCTTTGCCCGAGCTTGGAAAGGCAGACACGCGCTCGGGCAAAGGCCCCC
>JAABQQ010000055.1 GCA_011391405.1 Gammaproteobacteria bacterium | reverse complement strand
GCATTGCGTGCAATGACGACGCGCTCGCGGACCTGCAGCGGCAGTGGTTCCTCTGGCCGAAACACGATCCCCGTGAAATCGATCCCGGTGCGGCTGGCGACGGCCGCCGCTGGAACGACAAATCCGACGTCCCCTGCCCGGGTTGTGGTGCGCAGATGCACACGATCCAGGCGCCGGGACAGCAGCACATCCGCCTCGACCGCTGCGTGCCCTGCCGCATGACGTTCTTCGACGCCGGCGAAATGACGGACCTGCGCTTCGACACGCTCGCCGATTCGGTGCGCGGTTTGATGGCGCGACTGCGCGGCGGCTGAAACGCCGTCGGGTCGGGTCAGAGGATGAGCCGGCCCAGGTAGTAGGCAAGGGCCGCCATGATCGCGGCCGCCGGCATCGTGACGATCCACGCGATCACGATGTTGCCTGCCAGACCCCAGCGCACGGCCCGCACGCGCTGCGCGGAACCCACGCCGACGATGGCACCCGTGATCGTGTGCGTCGTCGACACCGGGATCCCCAGGCTCGACGCCATGAACAACGTGATGGCGCCGCCGGTCTCGGCGGCAAAGCCACCGACTGGACGCAGCTTGGTGATCTTCTGGCCCATCGTCTTCACGATGCGCCAGCCGCCGAACATGGTGCCCATGGCGATGGCGATGTAGCAGCTCACGATCACCCAGTTGGGTGGCATCGCGGCGTCTGTCGAGGTGACGCCGGCCGAGATCAGCAGCAGCCAGATGATGCCCATGGTCTTCTGCGCGTCGTTGCTGCCATGGCCGATGCTGTAAGCCGCGGAGGAGACGAGCTGCAGGCGCCTGAACCACCGGTCGACCTTGCGTGGCGCGGAGCGCAGGCAGACCCATGAAACCGCGACCATGATCAACCCGCCGAGCAGCATGCCGAGCACGGGCGAGATGAAAATGAAGGAGACCGTGCGGACGATGCCCTTCATCACGAGCGGATCGACGCCTGCCTTAGCGATCGTGGCGCCGATCATGCCGCCGATCAGCGCGTGCGACGAGCTCGACGGGATGCCGTAGTACCAGGTGACCAGGTTCCAGATGATCGCGCCGATCAACGCACCGAAGATCACGTAGTGGTCGATGGCGAGGGGATCGACGATGCCTTTGCCGACGGTGGCCGCGACCTTGAGGTGAAAAATGAAGATCGCGACGAAATTGAAGAAAGCCGCCCAGGCCACCGCGTAGTGCGGGCGCAGCACGCCCGTGGAGACCACCGTGGCGATGGAGTTCGCCGCGTCGTGGAAGCCGTTCATGAAGTCGAACGCGAGCGCCAGCGCGACGAGCAGGACCAGCGTCGCCAGCGGAATCGTGAGCCCGGCGTCCATCAGACGTTTTCCACGATCACCGATTCGATGACGTTGGCCACGTCCTGGCACTTGTCGATGGCTTCCTCGAGGTACTCGTAGACGTTCTTGTGCTTGATCAGCTGCCGAACGTCCATTTCCTCGCGGAACAGGCGCGAGATGCCGTCCCGCGAGACCTTGTCGGCATCGCTTTCGAGCTGATCGATTTCTTCGGTGAGTGCGAGGGCTTTTTCGGCATCGTCCATCGACTTGAGCAGCGCGACGCCGGCCTGGACCCTGAACGAGCACTGTTGCAGCAGTTCGGCCAGCTGCAGTGACGCGGGCGGCAGCGTCTGGATGTCGAACAGGTGCATGGACTCGGCCGCGTCCTGCATGAGGTCGAGGATGTCGTCCATGCCGGAAATAAGCCGGTGGATGTCGTTGCGGTCGAACGGCGTGATGAACGTGGAATGCAGGACCGAAACCGTCTCGTGCGTGATCTTGTCGGCGCTGCGCTCGATGTCGCCGATGCGCTGGATCAGCTCGGCCCGGCGGACCGTGTCGCCGTAGTGCTGCACCAGTTCCACGACCGCATTGGCGCCCTCGACGATCAGCGCGCCGTGGCGGTCGAACAGCGCGAAGAACCGCGTCTCGCGCGGCATCAGGGCGGACAACCAACGCATTTCGGACCCCCGGACTTTTCGGTTTCGTTCTGCGCGAAGTATCAGGGATCCGCGCGGATCGTGGTAGCGTTGTCAGGCCCGTAATTTCCCCGGGCCCCCTCGATTCCCATGTCAAAGTCGCCCCACGACAGCATCCGCATTCGCGGGGCCCGGCAGAACAACCTGCGGGGCCTCGACCTGGACGTCCCGCTGCGCCAGCTCGTCGTCGTGACGGGCGTGTCCGGCTCGGGCAAGTCCTCGCTCGTCTTCGACACGGTCTACGCCGAAGGCCAGCGCCGCTACGTCGAGACGTTCTCGCCCTATGCGCGGCAGTTCCTCGACCGCATGGACAAGCCCCAGGTCGAACGGATCGACGGTATTCCGCCCGCGATCGCGATCGACCAGACCAATCCCGTGCGGACCTCGCGCTCGACCGTGGGCACGATGACCGAGCTGAACGACCACCTGAAGTTGCTCTATGCGCGCGCCGGCCAGCTGCATTGCCGGGGCTGCAGCGGTCCGGTTCGCCGCGACACGCCCGATTCGATCTACGACACGCTCGTGCAGCGCGCGCAGGCCGCGGGCGATCCCCGACTGCTCGTCACCTTCCCGGTGACGGTGCCGGTCAACTTCAGCGAAGCCGAGGTGCTCAAGCTGCTCGAGCAGCAGGGCTATACCCGCGTGCATGCGAGCGGAGCGGGGAAGCTCGAGATCGTCCAGGACCGCTTCCGGCTCGGCAACGTCGACCGCGGCCGGGTCATTGATGCGTTCGAGGCGGCGCTGCGGGTCGGCCGCGGACGCGTGAACGTGCGAGTGCCCTCAACCCAACCCTCTCCTGCAGCGGCGGCAGAGAGCGCTGGAAGCGGAGCAGGTGAGGGTCCGGAAAGGGTCTGGCGCTTCTCGACCGACCTGCACTGCGCCGACTGCGACATCCACTACCGCGACCCGACCCCGAGCCTGTTCTCGTTCAACTCTCCGCTTGGCGCTTGCGAGACGTGCCGTGGCTTCGGCCGCGTGATCGGCATCGATTTCGGGCTCGTTACCCCGGACTCCGGCAAGACGTTGCGCGGCGGGGTGATCAAGCCGTGGCAGACCGAGTCGAACCGCGAATGCCAGGACGACCTGCTGCGCTTCGCGAAGAAGCGGGGCATTCCCGTCGATACGCCGTGGCGCGAGCTCACCGCAGCGCAGCAGCAGTGGGTCCTCGAAGGCGAAGGGCCGTGGGATAAAAAAGTCTGGTACGGCGTGCGCCGGTTCTTCCAGTGGCTGGAAACCAGGAGCTACAAGATGCACGTGCGCGTGCTGCTCGCGAAGTATCGTAGCTACACGCCGTGCCACACCTGCAATGGCGCGCGGCTAAAGGAAGAAGCGCTGCTGTGGCGGCTCGCGGGCCGCGAGCAGCCCGGATCCGGCCTCAACATCCACGAATTGATGCTGCTGCCGCTCGACGCGTGCCTGTCGTTCTTCGAGCGCATCGCGCTGCCCGCGCCGCTCGATGAAGCCGCCGACCAGCTGCTCGGCGAGGTTCGCTCGCGGCTCGGCTTCCTGGTCCGCGTGGGCCTCGGGTACCTGACGCTCGACCGTCAGTCGCGCACGCTCTCGGGTGGCGAAGTGCAGCGCATCAACCTGACCACGGCGCTCGGCACGTCGCTGGTCAACACGCTGTTCGTGCTCGATGAGCCGTCGATCGGGCTGCATCCCCGCGACATGCGCCGCGTGATCGAGGTCATGCACCGCCTGCGCGACAACGGCAATTCGCTGCTGGTCGTCGAGCACGACCCGCAGATCATGCTGACGGCTGACCGCGTCATCGACATGGGGCCCGGCCCCGGCGAGCACGGCGGCCAGATCGTGTTCGAAGGCACGCCCGCCCAACTTGCGGCGCGCTCCGACACGCTCACGGCAAAGTACCTGTCGGGTCGCCTCGACGCAGTGACGGCAGCCGGCAAGCGCGGTGCGCCTGAGTCCGATGCGCCGGCGATCAAGATCCGGGGCGCGACGGAACACAACCTCAAGAACCTCGACGTCGAGATTCCGCTGCGACGACTGGTCTGCGTAACGGGTGTGTCGGGTTCGGGCAAGTCCACACTGGTGCAGGACGTGCTCTACGCGGGCCTGCGCCGCGCGCACGGCAAGCCGACCGAGACGCCGGGCGCTCACCAGGCGCTCGAAGGCGCGGACCTCGTCGGCGAAGTCGTGCTGGTCGACCAGACGCAGATCGGCCGCACGACCCGCTCCAACCCCGCGAGCTACGTCGGCGCGTTCGACGCGATCCGCAAGCGTTTTGCCCGCGATTCCGTCGCGGTACAGCGCGGCTACACGCTCGGCACGTTCAGCTTCAATTCCGGTAACGGGCGCTGCCCCACCTGCGGTGGCAATGGTTTCGAACACGTCGAGATGCAATTCCTCGCCGACGTGTACCTGCGCTGCCCTGATTGCGACGGCAAGCGCTTCCGCCCGGAAATCCTCGAGGTGCGCATCCGTCGCAACGAGGGCAAGGCGCTCAGCATTGCCGACGTGCTGGAAATGACCGTCTCCGAAGCCGTGGTGTTCTTCGCCGACGACCGGGAAGTGATCGACCGGCTCGAGCCGCTCGCCGCGGTCGGTCTCGACTACCTGCGACTCGGCCAGCCCGTGCCGACGCTGTCCGGCGGCGAAGCCCAGCGGCTGAAGCTCGCGGGCCACCTGGGGAAATTGGGGACGCTCACCGATTTTCCCACCGATTCTTCGGACGGAAAATCGGTGAGCGTCCCCAATTTCCGGGGCACGCTGTTCCTGTTCGACGAACCGACCACGGGCTTGCACTTCGACGACGTCGCCAAGCTGCTCGGCGCGTTCAAGCGGCTGCTCGATGCGGGGCATTCGCTGCTCGTCATCGAACACAACCTCGACGTGATCCGCGCATCGGACTGGATCCTCGACCTGGGCCCGGAAGGTGGCGACGGCGGCGGACGGCTGCTGGTTGCCGGCACGCCCGAACAGGTCATGGCCGAGCCCGCATCGCACACGGGTCGTGCGTTGCTCGACTTCGACGCGGAACGTGCGGCGGTCCTCGAGGCCGGCCGTGCATTGATCCCTGCGCTGTCATTGCCCGCGGTGGTGCGTGACGCTGTCGCCGACCGCGCCCGCGATTCGATCGTCGTGTACCGCGCGCGCGAACACAACCTGCGCGACATCGAGGTCACCATTCCGCGCGATGGCATGACCGTGCTGACGGGCGTGTCCGGTTCCGGCAAGTCCACGCTCGCCTTCGACATCATTTTTGCCGAGGGCCAGCGACGCTACCTCGAGTCGCTCAACGCGTATGCGCGGCAGTTCGTGCAGCCGGCATCGCGTCCCGACGTCGATGCCATCTTCGGCATTCCGCCGACGGTCGCGATCGAACAGCGCACCAGCCGTGGCGGACGCAAGAGCACCGTCGGCACGCTGACCGAAGTGCACCATTTCCTGCGGCTGCTGTACGTGAAGCTCGGTGTGCAGCACTGCCCCGACTGCCACGTGCCGATCGAGCCGCAGAGCGCCGATTCGATCGTCGCACTGCTGCTGCGCGAGGCGAAGGGCCGCAAGATCGAGTTGCTCGCGCCGCTGATCGTGTCGCGCAAGGGCTACTACACGGACCTCGCGCAGTGGGCGCTCGCGAAGGGTTACGCGGAACTGCGCGTCGACGGCGCAATGCTGCCGACCGGCCAGTGGCCCCGTCTCGATCGGTTCCGCGAGCACACGATCGAATTGCCCGTCGGCACCTTGAAGGTCGGTGCCGCGACGGAAGCGCCGTTGCGGGCCGCGCTCGACCGCGCGCTCGAATTCGGCAAGGGCGTGGCACACATCGTCGACAAAGGCCGCGCGCGCGTCTTCTCGACCCGTCGCGCCTGCCCGTCGTGCGCGCGCAGTTTCGCCGAGCCCGATCCGCGCCTGTTCTCCTACAACTCCAGGCACGGCTGGTGCGAGGAATGTTTCGGCACCGGCCTGCAGATCAGCGGCTTCGACGAGGAGCAGTCCGGCGAGGAAGTCTGGTGGAACGACTGGTTCGAAGGCGAAGCCACGGCGTGCCTGGCCTGTGCGGGCCAGCGGCTGAACCCGGTCGCACTCAACGTCACGTTCAAGGGCCAGTCGATTGCAGAGCTGTCTGCGTTGCCGGTCGAGCAGGCGCTGTCGTTCTTCGACACGCTGCGGTTGCAGGGGCGCGAGGCGGAGATCGCGCGTGACCTGCAGGCGGAGGCGAAGTCACGGCTTGCGTTCCTCAACGACGTCGGACTGGGGTACCTCTCGCTCGACCGTTCGGCGCCGACGCTGTCGGGCGGCGAGGCGCAGCGTATCCGGTTGGCCGCGCAGTTGGGCACGAACCTGCAGGGCGTGTGTTACGTGCTGGACGAACCAACGATCGGCCTGCATCCGCGCGACAACCGCATCCTGCTCGATTCGTTGCAGAAACTCGCCAGCAAGGGCAACACGCTGCTCGTCGTCGAGCACGACGAGGAGACGATCCGTCGCGCCGATCACCTGCTCGACCTCGGGCCGGGCGCCGGCACGCGCGGCGGTCACGTCGTGGGCGAGGGCACGGTGGAAGACCTCATTCGCTCCCCGCAGTCGCTGACCGGCCGCTTCTTGGCGCATCCGCTGCGTCATCCGCTCGTGCCGCGCCGCCCGGTGACGCGCATGACACCGAGCCTGGTCGTGCGCGGCGCGCAGTTGCACAACCTGCGCAAGACGAAAGGACGTTTTCCGCTCGGCCGGCTTTCGGTGGTCACGGGCGTGTCGGGTTCGGGCAAGTCGACGCTGGCGCGTGACGTGCTGCACGCGAACATGAGCGTCCGCACGTCGAAGCAGAGCCGGCGCAAGGCGCCGCAATGGGTCGGCTGCGACCGCGTCGACGGAGCTGAGGCGATCGCGCGCGTGCTCGAGGTCGACCAGACGCCGATCGGCAAGACGCCGCGCTCGTGTCCGGCAACGTACGTCGGCTTCTGGGATGACGTGCGCAAGCTGTTCGCCGGCACGATCGATGCAAAGGTTCGCGGCTATGGCCCGGGGCGGTTCTCGTTCAATACCGCGGGTGGACGTTGCGAGGCCTGCGAAGGCCAGGGTGTGCAGACGATCGAGATGAGCTTCCTGCCGGACGTGAAGGTGCTCTGCGACGTCTGCGGCGGTCGTCGCTTCAACGCCGAGACCCTCGCCGTGACGTGGCGCGACCGCAGCGTCGGCGACGTGCTCGCCATGAGCGTGGACGACGCGGTGGGTTTCTTCGAGGCACATCCGAAGGTGCACCACGCGCTCACGTTGCTGCAGGACGTCGGCCTTGGCTACCTGACACTCGGTCAGCCCAGCCCGACGCTCTCGGGCGGCGAGGCCCAGCGCATCAAGCTCGTCACGGAGCTCGCGCGCCTGCGTCCGGGGCGCGAGGGCGCGACGCAGACGCTTTACGTGCTCGACGAACCGACCGTGGGCCTGCACATGGCCGACGTCGAAAAGCTGATCCGCGTGCTGCATCGGCTGGTGGATGCCGGTAACACGGTCGTGGTCATCGAGCACAATCTGGACGTGATCGCGGAAGCCGACTGGATCGTCGATCTCGGTCCCGAGGGTGGTTCGGGCGGTGGTCGTGTCGTGGCCGCGGGCCCGCCCGAGCAACTCGCCGCGGCGCCGCACAAGTCGCATACGTCGGCGGTGCTGTCGGAATTCCTGGCCGAGCGCGGACCGCGCTGACGAGGGGCAAACAAGCCGGCGGGTGTTCGTCCACTGTGTTTCGAGGCCGGGCCGTCGCGCAACAGGACGTTGCGCGCGGAGCCTCCAGGGACGGATTTACGGCGTCCCGGCCCGAAATACGGTGGACGAATGGCCGTCGGCCAGCACGACCCTGCACTGAAACCCGGTGCAGGCGTCCCTGGACGGGGCTGCGTCAGCCGCACTCGTACGCGCGCCGCACTTCCTCGGCCAGGATTGCGATGCCCGCCCGTACGCTCTCGGGCGGCTGCGCGTAGCTCAGGCGCAGGCATTCATGCTGGTGCGGATCGTCGTGCTCGACGCCCGGGAAGAAATGATGTCCCGACAGCACCAGCACGTCGCGCTGCTTCAGCCGTCGATAGAGTTCCTCGCTCGAAATCGGCAGGCCCGGGAACCACAGCCACAGGAAGAAGGCGCCTTCGGGCCGGTGAATCCGCAGCGGCAGGCCGGCGCAGGCTGCGCGCAATGCCTGCACGGCCGCGACACTGTGCGCCAGGTAATGCGGGCGCAGGTGATCACGGCAAAGACTGGCGAGTTCACCGCTGCGCAGCAGCGGCTCGACGATGACCGGCCCGGTCGACGGTGGCGCCAGTGCGGCCGTCGCATTGAATGCCGTCAGCGCTTCGATGATCGATTCGTCCGCCACGATGATGCCGGTGCGCGCCGCCGGCAGCCCCAGCTTCGACAGGCTGAGGCAGAGCACGACATTGCGGTTCCATAGCGAATCGAAGTGCTCGTGCTGAATCCCGGGAAAGGGCAGGCCGTAGGCCGCATCGATGATGAACGGCACCCGGCGCGCGCGGGCCAGTGCATCGAGCCGCTGCAGTTCTTCGAGCGTCAGCACGTTGCCGGACGGATTCGTGGGGCGCGAAACGCACAGCGCACCGATGTCGGCAGGCACGTCGAGTCGATCGAAATCCACGAAGTACTTGAAGTAGCCGTCATCAAGCTCACGGATCCCGGCGGGCTGCGCGAGCAGCATCCCCGGCGTGAGGCCGACGTCGGCGTAGCCGATGTACTCGGGCGCCAGCGGCAGCAGGATGCGGCGATGTCCGCCGTCGGTGCACTCACCGGCGAACAGGTTGAACAGGAAGAAGAACGCCGACTGGCTGCCGCTCGTGAGTCCGACGTTGCCGGCTGTCACCGACCAGCCGAATTCATTGCGCAGTGAAAATGCGACGGCCTCACGAAACCCGAGGTCGCCCGCGGGTGCGGAATAGCCCGCGAGGAACCGGCCGAACTGGGCTGGGTCCGCTGCGATTTGCTCGAGCCGCCGCCGGTAAACGGCTTCGACCGCAGCGATGCGCGCGGGATTGCCGCCACCGAGCATGCGAATGTCGGTTTGGTCCCCACGCGCCATCGCGGCGCCCAGGTCCGCCATCAGCTCGAGCGCGCCCGTGGGCCGCGCCATGCGCTCGCCAAATCGCGTTCCGAACGTCCTCATGTAGACTCGCCGCCTGCGTGAATTCGCGGCGCATCATACGGCAATCTTCATGGGCGGCATCCGGGCGATCATTTTCGATCTCGACAACACCCTGTGGGACGTGTGGCCGGTCATCGTGCGCGCCGAACACGCGATGCACGACTTCCTGGCGGTCAACTATCCCCGGGTGACCGAGCGACACGACCTGCGGTCGATGCGCGACGTGCGTGCCCGCATGGCGCTCGACCATCCGGCGATGCGGCACGACTTCACCTGGTTGCGCCTCGAGGCCCTGCGGCTCCACGCGCGCGAGGCCGACTATCCCGGGACGATGGCCGACCAGGCGTTCGCGGCGTTCTACCGCGCACGCAACGAAGTGTCGCTCTACGACGACGTACGTCCCGCGCTCGCGGCGCTGGCGCAGGACTATCGCCTGTTCGCCCTCAGCAACGGCAATGCCGACCTCGCCCTGTGTGGCATCGGCCAGTATTTCGAGGCAGGCCTGGCAGCGCGCGAGGCGGGCATGCTCAAGCCCGATCCGCGTATTTTCGGGATCCTGCTCGAGCGTGTCGGGCTTGGGGCCCACGAGGTCGTACACGTCGGCGACGATGCGGAAGCCGACGTTGAAGGCGCGCGCGCTGCGGGGGTGCTGCCGGTCTGGCTGAATCGCGACGCCACGCCCTGGCCGCGTGCATCGGAGCCGCCCGCGATCACAATCCGCGGTCTCAATGAGCTGGCCGCCGCGATTGCGCCAGCGTCTCAGGCCCGCGCCAGCACGTAGTCCAGCACCGCCTCGTCGTCATCGAGCGGCAGGCACGACAGATCGCTGCGTGCGGCGAAGGTCGTGAGCTCGTCGGTCGCCACCGCCAGGATGCCATGGTCCTCGAAAGCCAGCGGCACCTGCCCGCAACTGGCGCGGTACACCTCGAGCCGCAGGTTCACTTCGCGCTTGAAACCCTCGACCAGCACCAGGTCGCAAGGTGCGAGCTTCACGAGCAGTTCCACCAGCGACGGTTCCGGCGCGCCACGATGCTCGTGCATCAGCGCCCAGCGCTCGGCGGACGCGACCAGCACTTCCTGCGCGCCGGCCTCGCGATGCAGGTGGCTGTCTTTGCCGGGGCGATCGATATCGAAGGAATGATGCGCGTGCTTGATCGTCGACACACGCAGTCCGCGCCGCGAGGCGAGCCGCACCAGTCGCGTGACCAGGTGCGTCTTGCCGGAGTTCTTGCGACCCACGATACCGAAGACTTTCATGCTGCGCCGCCGTTGAACGATGCGCGCATGGTACCGATCCGTGCGCTGGCTCGCAGAACGCACTACGTGCCCCTTGAAAAGTCTTTACGACTGCCTTTAGTTTCAGCGGCGTAGAACCAGGCTCGCGACAACGCGATCTGTTAGCAGGCGCGATCGCTGGCTGCCAACGGCACTGCAGAGGAACGCGGCATGGCGGACGACCCGGCGATCGACGTGCGCAACTTGCGGGAGTTTTTCCGCGATTCGGTCCATGCCGCGCTCGAGCGGCAACGGGTCGAGGTGGAGGATCACACCGAACACTACGTCGTTAACCTGCTGACGATGTTCGCGCGATCGGAGGCCCTGTTCGATGGCGCCTCCGGCCGGCCGCAACTCAAGCCCCTGGCACTGATGCTGGCAGAAGCGGGCGAAGCGCCCACGCGCGAAGACCGCCTGCGCACGCTGCAGCGTCTCGGCGACGTCTCGCTGTTCGTGGCCGGCTTCTTCGCGCAGGGCTTCGCGCGCCGACTGGTCGACATCGACTATCACATTGCCATGGGTGGCCGTGCCTACGGCACGCTCGCCGACTCGTGCCGCACCGGCGCTCGCGGACGCGCACTGGGCGGCGTTTTCACCGAGCTCGCACGCAAGTTCCAGCGGCTCGTCGACGCGCTGAATGACGTGAGCGAGATGGCGCATCGCCACGATCACCGTGACGTGCTGCGCCAGTACGAGATCTGGCTCAAGACCGGCAGCCCGCGTGCGCATGGCATCCTGCGCAGCCTCGGTGTCGAGCCGGCCGTCGTGCCGACCGGGCGCACTCCCAACTGAGGCGGGCCCATGGCGTTGCTCGGGCAGATGCAGTCACTGCTTGCGGCGCTCTACGACGCGCCTGTCGCGCACGATGTGCACGACTACCTGATCACCGATCCGGCGCATGCCGCGGCATTGCAGGAGTTGCCTTCACCACCCGGAACCGACGAGCAGTTGCTGATCGCCATGACGGACGATGGCATGGAGCTGGGGTTGTACCTCGATGCGTCCGTGCTGGAACGGCTTGGCCGGCGCTGTCCGCTCGTCGCACTCGATGAATCGAACCTTGGCGACTACTGCACCGCTCTCGAGGGCGTGAGCCATTTCCACTACGTGACGTGGAGCGCGGACTGCGATCGCCGCGTGTCGTTGCTCGAACTCGAACTGCAGGCCGAGGTGGACAAATATGCGAGCGCGCTCAGCCTGCTGTTGGCTCAGCGCGAGGGCCGCTTTCCGGGCGAGCTGTTCCAGCGCTTGTTCGAAGGGTGTCGCCTGCTGCCGCACCTGACGGTCGCGGAGCGGGAGCGCTACTCCGAAGCTCACCGCTGTGCGGCGCGGTTCTGCGAGCGGCTCGAGACGAGATTCCTGCGCAGGCGACAGGCCCGCCCCGCGGCCTTGCTCGCTGAGTTACGGTCGTTCTATCGGCTGGGGAGCCACGCCAAGCTCAGGCAGGCACTGCAATTCGCGTGAGCCGGGCAGGGCGGGCTCACTCCTCGGGATCGCCGGATTCCTCGACTTTGCGCTTCGCATCGATCCACTTCGACAGCTCGCGCAAGTCCATCTTTTTCATTCGCGCCGTCTTGCCGAGAGACCCGCTGTCGTACGGGTTGTAGCCGACTTTCAGGCCTTTCGGGTTGTCCCGGATCGGATTCCGCGTGCCGTCGTCGTCGACGACGTCGAGTTTCGGATCGACCAGGACGCGCAGCCGCTCGATGGCGCCGGCAGTGTCGTCAGCCTGGAGAACGTCTTCGTTCGCCCACTGCCAGGTAATGTTGCCGCGATCGTCTTCGGCCAGGCGACCGGGCTCGCCCGGCTCCGGCGGGACCGGCGGCAGTGCCGGGAGGACCGGCGGCTTGCGCGAAGATTCGTCGGCCATGGGGTTTCGTTCTGTCTTCTGCAGGACGGACGTCGACCGTAATGCTACAAAATACACGAAGCCGGCAGTGTGAAATGCATCACGTTCCGGGTCGAGCGACAGCCGCGGCGCGCCCCTCGGCCTGCAGGCGGGCCTGGGCCCAGAACAGGCCGATGGTCGTCTTCGCGTCCTGCAACCTGCCGCCTGCAGCCAGCGCAGCTGCCTCCGCCATGGGGACCCAGCTTGCCTCGAAGACTTCGTGGGCTTCCGGTGCCGAGCCGCATGGCGTCAGCCCTCGCGCCAGGAAGACGTGGATGACCTCGGTGAATACGCCGGGAGAACTGAAGAACTGACCCAGGCGTTTCCAATACCGGGCGGTCACGCCCGCTTCCTCGGCCAGCTCGCGCTTTGCGCACTCGAGCGGCGGCTCCCTGTTGTCGATCTTGCCTGCCGGTAACTCGGTGATCCAGCCGCCCGCCGCATGGCGGTATTGCCGCAGCAGGCAGACGCAACCGTCCGCATCGAGCGCGACCACGACGGCTCCGCCCGGGTGGTGCGCGACTTCCAGTTCCACCACCGCGCCATTCGGCAGCTTGACGCGCTCGACGTTGAGCTTCAGTACCTTGCCTGTGTAGACGTTGCGGACTTTGCCGGCCATTCCATTCCCCGTCCCCGACGATCCCGCATTCTGCATTTGGTGCGCCGCACCAAGCCAGCCCGCCGTGTGGTAGCGTTGGGCACAGCGGGGGTGCTTGCAGGCCGCGGGAGACTGGGATGACGACAGCAGAATCGATACCGGACGTGCTGCAGCGCGTGCGGGCCACGTTTGCCACCGGGAAGACGCGCCCGATCGAGTGGCGGTTGCACCAGCTTGGCGAACTCGCCCGGATGATGCGCGAGCACGAGGCGGATTTCGTCGAAGCGCTGCAGGCCGACCTGCACAAGGGCAGTTTCGAGACGGCGCTCAGCGAACTCGGTTTCGTCGCGAGCGAGGCGAAATACGCGAGCAAGCACCTGCGCCGCTGGGCCCGGCCCAAGCGCGTGACTACGCCGATGATGGCGCTCCCGGGCAGCAGCTACATCCAGCCCGAGCCCAAGGGCGTCGTGCTGATCATCGCACCCTGGAACTATCCGCTGTCGATGGTGTGCGCCCCGCTGGTCGGTGCCATCGCCGCCGGCAACTGCGCGGTGATGAAACCCTCTGAAGTCACCACGCACACCTCGGCGGCAATCGCCCGGATCCTGCCGCGCTATCTCGACAAGGACGCCTTCGCCGTGGTCGAAGGCGGTGTGCCGGAGACGACCGAACTGCTTGCAAATAAGTTCGATCACATTCTCTACACCGGCAACGAGAGCGTCGCGCGCATCGTGATGACCGCTGCCGCGAAGCACCTGACCCCATGCACCCTCGAACTGGGGGGCAAGAGCCCGTGTCTCATCGACAAGAGCGCCAACCTCGAGGTCGCGGCGTCGCGCATCGCCTGGGGCAAATTCATCAACGCCGGACAGACCTGTGTCGCGCCCGATCACGTGCTGGTGCACAGGGCAGTGGCCACGCAGTTCACCGAGCTCCTGGCGGCGAAGATCAAGGAGTTCTACGGCGAGGACCCGAGCCAGAGCCCCGACTACTGCCGCATTGCGAGCGAACGCCACGCCGCGCGGTTTGCCAGGCTGCTGCAAGGGCAGAAGATCCACACCGGCGGACAGGTGGACGTGACGAAGCGCTACGTCGCCCCGACGATCGTGCTGGATCCGGCGCCCGACTCCGAGCTGATGCAGGAGGAGATCTTCGGCCCGGTGCTGCCCATCATCACCGTCGACGAAATGCACCACGCGATCAAGTACGTCGCCGACCGGCCGAAGCCGCTCGCCCTGTACCTGTTCACTAAGAGCAAGGCGCTCGAAGACGCGGTGCTGGACAAGCTGAGCGCCGGCAGCGTCTGCATCAACGACGCGGTGATCTTCATGGTCTCGCCGGAGCTGCCATTCGGCGGCATCGGCAACAGCGGCATGGGCCGCTACACCGGCTGGTACGGCTTCGAAACCTTCAGCCACATGAAGCCCGTCATGAAGCGCAGCTTCCGCTTCGACGCGCCGATGCGCTATCCGCCCTACAACGACTTCAAGCGCAGGATCATGGAGCTCGTTCGCTAGGGCTGCAGCGGGAAACTGCTGAAAATATCCACGACCGCCGCATCGAGCACGGGCCCGAGGTTGTCCGTCGTCCGCTGCGTAACCCGGCCGAGGGCGAAGCCTTCCCATACCAGCTGCCGTCGGGCGGCGTCGACTATGTCGATCCCCAGCGTGCCCTTCGTGTACTGGCGGATCTCGGTCTGCTGGTACATCGGCCAGGTGCTGTAAAAGCCCCGCCGGTGGCTATTGAAGTTGCGTGAGCGGACTGCCGGCGTCTGCGTGACACGAAGACGCTGATCGAGATCGGCGCTGAAATTCACCAGCAGGTCAGGACTGGTGTCCGTGCGCTGCAGGCCTCGGGCCACCAGCTCGCGTTCAGCCGAGGCCACCAGCTGCTGCGAAATCAGCGACTGGTAACCCGCGCGATCGGTGGCGAGCGGCTCGATGAAGCCGAACGTGCGGAAGCTCTTGAAATCGACGCCTGGATCGACGTTGCTGCGAATCGTCGGACCAGAGGCACAGCCAGCGACCACGAGCAGGCTCAACAGCGAGCAGGCAAGCAGCAGGCGTTGATGGAAATGTCGCTGGTTCACGAAGACTCTCCTGGTGCGGCGATAATCAGGCATGTTAGGCCTGCTGCAGGCTCGCCTTCAAGCGGGCCGGCATTGCCGTCGACGGCATGGCCTCGACTGCAGGACCAGCCTGGAGTTATCCAGCGTCGCACGTGACAGCCGCCGGTCGGTCAGCGGCTCTTCGCGTGATATTCGAGGTTCGGCATCATGTCGACCGCGGTCGCCATCCGGTTCGACAGGTTGAAGAATGCAGCCACCGAGGCAATGTCCCAGATCGAGCGATCGTCGAACCCCGCGTCACGCAGTGCGGCACGATCGTCGTCGACGATCTCTGCGGGCGTCACGGTCATCTTGTGCGCGAAGTCGAGCATCGCCCGCTGCCGCGGCGTCAGCGCGGCCGAGCGGTAGTTCATGACCAGCAACTCGCCTAGCCCTGGGTCGCCCGAAAGTTCGCGCACCGCCTGCCCGTGCGCCACCTGGCAGTAGTAACAGCGATTGGCCGACGAGACGACCACCGCGATCATTTCGCGCTCGAGCTTGCTCAGCGGCGAGTCCTCGAGCATCAGTTCGTTGTAGAAGCCGATGAACGCGCGCAACTTCTTCTCGTCGAAAGTGTAGGCGGCGAGCACGTTCGGCAGGAAGCCGATCTTCTCGTCGCACATGCGGAAGTACTTCTGCAGGTCGGGCGGCAGTGACTCGCGCGGTGGCAACGGCAGGTCGAGCGCCGTCACGTGCGACGGCTGTGACGGGTATCGGTCCGCCTGCGGTGCGTCGTTGCTCATCGGGTCTCCTTCCGTGCTGGCGACAACGGCTACTGGTCGACGCGGTCGACGGACGCCTGGCCGGAAATGCGTGCGCGGATGTGCGCCCACGACATGCCGATGCCGAGCAGCAGGCCGAGGCAGGTCAGCACCACCCAGGCCATCGTCGACTTGTCGGCAGTGGAGAGCCAGCCTCGCGCGACCATCCACCACACGATCGCGGCGAACAGCGCGAGCAGCAGCACGACACCGAGGGTGCCCATCGACGAGAACGTCGAACGGATGAAGAACAGCCAGGCGCCGAGCAACAGGATGCCGGCGATCACGACCACCGGCTGGACCGGCGTCAGGTTCTGCTGCAACCAGTGGTAGTACGAGTGCCCGGTCGGGTTGAACGTCAGGAACACGATCGCCAGTGAAAACACCACGCGCATGACGACGCTGCCGATGTCGAATTCGTCGCTGTTCCCTTTCGCCATTTTGTTCTCAGCCTTTTGTGTTTCAGGCCAACCCCCTGGGATCAGCATCTTACTAACCCCTAACCCCTAACCCCTAACCCCTCCCTGGTACTGGATATCCATACAGCTGCTGCCTATAGTGACCGCCTGCCATGTCCAGCACGAACTCCGCCTTCGCCACGCTCAATGCCGCGCAACGCGTCGCGGTGATGCATGGCGAGCCTCGCGGTGGTGGTGGCATTCAAGCCGCGCCCTTGCTCGTCATCGCCGGGGCGGGTACGGGCAAGACCAGCACGCTGGCGCACCGGGTCGCGCGCCTGCTGCTTGCTGGCGTGCCGCCCGAGCGCATGCTGCTGCTCACTTTCACGCGCCGGGCCGCGCTCGAAATGACCCGACGCGCGCAGAAAGTCATGGCCGAGGCGCTCGCGGCCCAGGCCAATTCGACGACCCGCGTCCCCGACCACCTGCGCCTGCCGTGGTCCGGCACGTTCCACTCGATCGGCAATCGCCTGATCCGCGAATACGCGCCGCGGCTCGGTCTCGATCCCGGCTTCAGCGTGCTGGACCGCGGGGACGCCGCGGACCTCATGGACGTCGTGCGTCACCGGCTCGGCTTCTCGAAGACGGTGAAGCGATTCCCGCGCAAGGACACGTGCTTAGGGCTCTACTCGCATCGCGTCAACACGCAGCGGCCGCTGCGGCACACGCTGGAGACGGCGTACCCGTGGTGCCTGGACTGGGAAGAGCAGCTCACCGCGCTCTGCCGCGCCTACGTCGAGGCCAAGCTCGAACAGCAGGTGCTCGATTACGACGACCTGCTGCTCTACTGGCACGTGATGACGGCCGATCCGGCACTGGCCGCCGAAATCGGCGCGCGTTTCGACCATGTGCTGGTCGATGAATACCAGGACACCAACGTCGTGCAGGCCGAGATCCTGCTGCGGCTCAAGCCCGACGGCGCCGGACTCACCGTCGTCGGCGACGACGCGCAGTCCATCTATTCGTTCCGTGCCGCCTCGATCGAGAACATCCTGCAGTTCCCGCAGCGCTTCACGCCACCCGCGCGCGTCGTCACGCTCGAGGAAAACTATCGTTCGACGCAGCCCGTGCTCGACGCCGCCAACGCGCTGATGGCCGAAGGTGGCCGGCAATACCGCAAGCACCTGCACAGCGTGCGCGGCCCGGGCGCGTTGCCGCAGTACGTGACGGTGCTGGACGAACAGGCACAGGCGATCTTCGTCGCCGACTGCGTGCTCGAGGCGCGTGAGCATGGCGTCGACCTGCGTCGCCAGGCGGTGCTGTTCCGCAACGCCGATCACAGCGACGTGCTCGAACTCGAGCTCATGCGCAGGAACATCCCGTACGTGAAGTACGGCGGCCTCAAGTTCCTCGAAGCTGCGCACGTGAAGGACCTGCTCGCGCTGCTGCGCTGGGCCGACAACCCGCGTAACCGCATCGCGGCCTTCAGGGTGCTGCAGTTGCTGCCCGGCATGGGTCCCGCCAATGCGCAGCGCGCTTGCGAAGCGTTCGAAGCTTCCGGGTTCGCGTGGCAGGCGCTGGCGGTGCATCCGGTGCCGCTGACTACGCGCGAGACCTGGGGCCCGCTCACCCGGTTGCTGGCCGACATCGGCGCGGAAAATGCGCCATGGGAAGGCCAGGTGGGACGCGTGCGGCAATGGTACGAACCGCAGCTCGAGCGCCTGTACGAGGCGGCGCATGCGCGGCGCGGCGATCTCGACCAGCTCGAGCGCTTGAGCCAGCAGCACGTCACGCGCGAATCGTTCGTCACCGAACTCACGCTCGACCCGCCGCAGGCAACGGGTGACCTCGCGGGTGATCCGCTGCTCGACGAGGACTACCTCGTGCTGTCGACGGTGCATTCCGCGAAAGGACAGGAGTGGGAGTCGGTGCACGTGCTGAACGTCACCGACGGGACGTTCCCGTCGGAGTTCGCTGCCGGCCGGGCCGAATTACTGGAGGAGGAGCGCCGCCTGCTCTACGTGGCGATGACGCGGGCCCGCACCGAGCTGCGATTGATCGCTCCCGTGCGCTTCTACGTCACGCAACAGCAAGGCATGGGTGACCGCTACGTGCATGGCGCGCGCAGTCGATTCCTGACCGAGTCGGTCATGAAGGGATTCCAGCGGGTGACCGCCGGGGAAACGAAGGAAGGATTCGGCGCACGCAAGGCAGCCGAGGGGCCGCGCATCGACGTCGCGAACCGCTTGCGGGACATGTGGTAAGCAAGAGAAGGCCGCAACCCGCAGGCTGCGGCCTTCATCAGGCTTGCTGGTTCGGCCGGGACCGGGCTTCAGGCCTCAGTCCCGAACGGGGTTACCAGCGGCGCTGACCGCCGCCACCACCGCCGCCGCCGTAGCCGCCGCCACCGCCGCCACCACCGCCGTAGCCGCCGCCACCGCCGCCCGGACGGCCACCGCCACCCGGACGACCGCCGCCGCCACCACCACCGCCGCCGGTGCGGGGACGATCCTGCGCTTCATTGACGCGCAGGGGACGACCGCCCATGTTGAAGCCGTTGAGCGCCTGCATGGCGCGCTGGGCATCAGCCTGCGGCATTTCGACGAAGCCGAAGCCGCGCGGCCGGCCGGTCTCGCGGTCAGTCGGGAGGGCAACGGATTCGACGGTGCCGTGCTGGGCGAAAAGCTCGCGCACGTCAGGTTCCGTCGCTGTGAAAGGCAGGTTGCCCACGTAAATCTTGGTCATTCGAACATCCTCAGAAGTAACACATCAAACCGGACCACGGGCGTCATTGCCTGGCCGGCACTACTCAACACTCATTCAAACAGGGGCTCGCAGCCGTGAGTCATTCGTGTCGCCTGGCTGATCCAGCAGGCGCTCCAGCGACGTTTCCTGTCACTGATCGAAGACGTTTCGGCTCGAAACTAGAGGCGCCGACTGGCGCTCTGCAAGACACGTACGGGCAACGATCGCGACGCATGCTACCACACCCCCCTGAAATCGATCCCAGCAGGCCCGGCACAGGCCGGCCAAGACGACCCGCGCGCACGTCCAGACCAAGGTCTAACGGCAGCAAGCCGGACCGGGGTTGGGAGGGGCATTGAGCCCATGGGCAGGGTCGTCATGGAATGGTCGGCACCAGGCGAAGCGAAGGATTGAATCCTCGGAACTCGGCTCGTTGTTCGATTGCGTCTCGGTGCCGTTTTCGCGCTGGGCGCTCGTTGGTCAAACTTTGACCAGCGCCGAATGTACTTGCAGATCAGGGACGCTGCAACCTAAATCGTTGATGCAGCGCAAAAAAATGGTGTCGGATACCCGTCGTGAGGCGAGGACCCGGCCGGACCGGGATCAGCGACGGGCGCGGTCGGTCCAGTACTCCAGGGTGCGCAGGTTGCTCCAGAACGACGCGTCGTCGTTCCAGATTTGCGCGAGCGTATCGACCGAGACGGCCGGGATCGCTGCAGATCCAGTCAATATGCGAGCGAACTCGAGTGGCAGGGACGGTCGCGGATCGAGAGCTTCTTCGAGCATCGTGGGTGACGCCGTGTGGTGTGACAGGGCGACATTGCACCGCCAGCCCATGACGGCCCTGTTAAATGCTCGTGAATGTTCAATGACTTGCGCTGCAAGCCACGCAGTGTCCCGCACCCGGATCCGGTGTCCATGCGCATGGCGGTCCTGTCTGGCGCGGTGCTAAGGTCCGCCGCCGTCTTCGCTTGAGCCCAGACCATGGAAGCCTTTCTCGTCTCGACCGGTGTCGTTGCTCTTGCCGAGATCGGTGACAAGACGCAGCTGCTCGCGCTCGTGCTCGCTGCGAAATTCCGCAAACCGATTCCCATCATCCTCGGCATCCTGGTCGCGACGGTGGTCAACCACGCGGTGGCCGGTGCGGCAGGTGCATGGATCTCGGCGCTGGTCGGGCCGACGGCGATGCGCTGGATCCTCGGCCTGTCGTTCATTGCGATGGCGGCCTGGACGCTCGTGCCCGACCAGTACGACGACGATGACAAGCAAGACGCCGCTCCCCGGTTCGGCGTATTCGTCACCACGTTGATCGCGTTCTTCCTGCTCGAGATGGGCGACAAGACGCAGATCGCGACCGTTGCGCTGGCCGCGAAGTACAGCTCGCTGTTCGCGGTCGTCATGGGTACGACGCTCGGCATGATGCTGGCGAACGTTCCGGCCGTGCTGCTCGGCGAAGTGGCCGCGAAGAAACTGCCGATGCACATCGTGCATCGGATCGCCGCCGCGATCTTCCTCGCGCTTGGCGTCTCCGTCCTGCTCGGGTTCGGCTCGCTCGGCTAGGGTTCGAGGTACGTGTAGCCGGCGAGTTCGGCTTCGTAGAACCGCCGCATCGCCTGGCTCTCCGGCAGCGTGATGCGGCCCTCGCGCACGGCGCGTTCGCAGTCGCGCGCGAACTGCGGCACGAGCCGCTCGACGTCGTACTGCATGTAGCGCAGCACCTCGGTCGCCGAATCTCCCTTCACGGTTTCCTCGATCCACCAGCCGCCCTCGTCGTGCAGCTTGATGTGCACCACGTGCGTGTCGCCGAAGAGGTTGTGCAGGTCGCCGAGCGTTTCCTGGTAGGCGCCGACGAGGAAGAACGCGATGTAGTACGGCTCGTCCGGCTTGAGGTCGTGCAGCTCGAGCGAGCGCTTGGTTTCGCGCAGGCTGACGAAGTGATCGATCTTGCCGTCGGAATCGCAGGTGATGTCGGCAAGCACGCCGGTGCGGGCCGGGCGCTCGTCGAGGCGGTGCACCGGCATGATCGGGAACAACTGGTCGATGGCCCAGCTGTCGGGCAGCGACTGGAAGATCGACAGGTTGCAGAAATAGATGTCGCTCAGGATCGTCTCGAGGCCTTCGAGTTCCTCGGGCACCGAATCCAGCTTGCGACAAAGATCACGGATCTTCGCGCAGGTGGCCCAGTACAGCCGCTCGACCAGGCCGCGGGCCTCGAGGCCGAGGTAACCGACGCTGAACATCTGCAACGCCTGTTCGCGGGCCTGCAGCGCGTCGTGATAGCACTCGACCAGCCGGCGCTCGGAGACCGAGCGGTACGCGTCGAGCAGGTCCTGCACCGGCTGCGGGACTTCCTTGCCGCGGACCGTCTGCTCGTCGGCGTCCGTCACGCGGAAGCGGTCGAGCTGCGAGCTGCCGAGCACGTCGCAGATCAGCAGGCTGTGGTGCGCGGCGATCGCGCGGCCGGATTCGCTGACGATGATCGGGTGGTCGATGCCACGGGCATTGCACACGTTCGCAATACGATAGACCACGTCGCTCGCGTATTCGGCGAGCGTGTAGTTCATCGACGATTCGTAATTGGTGCGGCTGCCGTCGTAGTCGACGCCCAGTCCGCCGCCGATGTCGATGTACTGCAGGCCGGCGCCCATCTGCTTCAGCTCGGCGTAGACGTGCGCAAGCTCCGTCACGGCGTCCTTCACGCGGCGGATGTCCTGCAGCTGGCTGCCAGGGTGGCAGTGCACGAGCTGCAGGCAGTCTTCTAAGCCGTGCTCCTTGAGCACGCCGACGAGGTCGAGGATTTCGGTGACGAACAGGCCGAACTTGCTCTTCTCGCCCGATGATTCGCGCCAGCGTCCGGCGCCTTCGCTCGCGAGCTTCACGCGCACGCCGAGGCGTGGACGCACGTCGTACTTCTTCGCGTGCTTGAGGATCAGGGCCAGCTCGCTGAAATTCTCGACGACCGGAATGATCGTGCGGCCGAGCTTCGCGGCCAGGATCACGGCCTCGATGTAACTGTCGTCCTTGAAGCCGTTGCAGATGATCAGGCGCTCGGACTCGCCTTCGGTCAGTGCCATCACGGCGAGCAGCTCGGGCTTGGAGCCCACCTCGAGGCCGAAGCCAAACTCGCGGCCGTAGCCGTAGATCTCCTCGACCACCAGCCGCTGCTGGTTGACCTTGATCGGGAACACCGCGCAATAGCGGCTCGTGTATTCGTTCTCCGCAATCGCAGTGGCGAACGCGTCGCGCAGCCGCGTCAGGCGGTGCCGCAGGATGTCCGAAAAGCGGACGACGACGGGCGTGGACAGATCACGCGCGGCGAGACCGGTGACCACCTCGTGCAGGTCGATTTCCCGGCCCTCGGTCCAGTCGGGACGGACGATGGCGTGGCCAGCGGCATTGATGCCGAAGTAGCCGTTGCCCCAGGCGTTGACGCCGTAGAGGTCGAGCGAGTCCTCGACGTTCCAGGGGCCGCTGTAGCCAATCTTGCGTTCGGGGTTTTCCACTGTCTTGGTCGTTCCGCCTGTGTCCGGTGTTCAGGCCGGAAAAAACAGGCGCGCACGATAGTCACTGTGGGGGCTGACGTAAACAGAAATCTAGGGAGGAAGGGCAGGAAGGCGAGGAAGGGCGGGAAGGGCAAGAAGGATCAGGAAGGATTCTTCCCTTCCTCTGCTTCCGCCGCTTCTTGACCTTCTTGACCTTCCCGCCCTTCCTCACCTTCCGCGCGCAACCGTGCGCGCGGAATCTCTCGACCACTCGCTCCAGCTGCCAGGGTAAAGGCGCGCTCCGGACAGTCCGGCGTGTTCCATCGCCAGCAGCAGGTGGCAGGCCGTGACGCCCGACCCGCACATCGTGATCGTGTCGGCCGGTCTGACAGGCCCGAGCGATTGGGCGAACGCGCTGGCCAGCTCGGCGGGCGGCAGCAACCGGCCGTCCGCCGTGACGACGCCCGACGATGGATGATTGAGCGCACCGGGCACGTGGCCCGCGACCGGGTCAATCGGTTCGACCTCGCCGCGATAGCGCTCCGCGGCGCGGGCATCGAGCACCCTGCGCTGTGGATCGAGCGCAGCCGCCTGCGTCGTGTCGGCATCGACAAACGCTCCCGCATCGGGACGTGCCGCGAAGTCACCGGCCGGGCGCAACGAGGCTGGATCGGTCGTCGTCGGCAGGCCGAGCTGCAGCCAGCGGCGCAGGCCGCCATCCATGACTGCGACGTGCCGATGGCCGAGCCATTTCGCCGTCATCCACCAGAAGCGCGAGGCCCACATGCCCGTGGCGTCGTCATAAGCGAGCAGCAACGAATCGTCGTCGACACCCCAGCGCCGCAGCCGTGCTGCGAAGGCCCGTGGATCCGGCAGGGGATGCCGGCCGCTGGTCGGCGACGTCGGCCCCGCGAGGTCGTGATGCAGGTCCGCGTGGATGGCGCCAGCCAGGTGGCCGCGCAGCCAGGCTTCACGGCCAGCCTCGGCACGCGCCAGTTCGTAGCGGCAGTCGAAAACCAGCAGCCGCTGATCACCCAGCTGAGCAGCCACCTGTTCCGCGCTCACCAGTGTTTGCCAGGCCATCGTCGCTTCCTCCGCAGCTGCCAGTACAATCCGGATGCACCTGCGCCGCAAGGGGCGCGGCGGAGGATTCATGGCCATCGAAATCTACTGGGGCAGCGGCAGCCCGTACTCCTGGCGCGTGCTGCTCGCGCTCGAGTACAAGCGCCTCGCCTACGACTCGCACCTGTTGCAGTTCTCGAAGCAGGAGCACAAGTCGCCGCAGTTGCTGCGGATGAATCCGCGTGGCAGGGTGCCCGTGCTGAAGGACGGCGACTACGTCGTGTTCGAGTCGCTGGCCTGCCTGCTCTACCTCGACCGCAAGTACCCCGATTACCCGCTCTTCGGCGTGTCGGCCGAGGAGGCCGGGACGATCATGCGCGTCATTTGCGAGTACCAGGCGTACGCTGAACACTACGTGACGCAGATCGTGTCCGCGGTGTTCCTCGACCAGCTTGACCAGCAGGCCGAAGAAACCACCAGGGCGATGCACCTCGTCGCGGGCGAGGCCCGCACGATCGAGGGTCGGCTCAGCAAGTCGGACTGGCTCGTCGGTGAGCAGCCGTCGGCGGCCGACCTGACAGTCTTTCCGGGCATCATGCTGCTCCGCCGGGCAATGGAAAAACGCGAGGCCGGCGACCTCCGGTCGCGCTTCCTGCCGATGGAGTCGACCTACCCGGCAATCGCCCGCTGGATCGAGCGCGTGCAACAGCTGCCGGGCTACGACCGGTCCTATCCCCCGCACTGGCGGGACATGACCCATCGGAGCTGAGCACGCTCGAGGCGCCTGCGTCCGACTCTGGAAGGTTTCGCGGTAAACTAGTCAACCAGCCGTCCGTTCGGGGCCGGCCTAACAGGGTTCCCGATAGAACAATCATGACCAGCTATCCCGTTCACGTCGTCTTCCCTGGCCGCCTCGTCTTCGTCGGCTTTGGCAGCATCGGCCAGGGCGTATTGCCGCTGATCCTGCGTCATGTCGGCATCCAGCCGGACCAGGTCACGATCGTCACCGCCGACGAGGCCGGTGAGAAGATCGCCCAGGAATACGGCGTGCGTTTCGTGAAGCATGCGCTGACGCGCCAGAACTTCAAGAACGTGCTCGACCCGATCGTGGGCCGCGGCGACTTCCTGCTGAACCTGTCGGTGGACGTGTCGTCGCTCGCGCTGATCAAGTTCTGCTGGGAAAAGGGCTCGCTCTACCTCGACACCTGCATCGAGCCGTGGCCGGGCGGCTATACCGATCCCACGGTCTCGCCCGCGCGCCGCACCAACTATGCGCTGCGCGAAGAAGCGCTGACGCTCAAGGATTCGAAGCAGCGCGCGCCGACGGCGGTGCTCACGCACGGCGCCAATCCGGGGCTCGTCTCCCACCTTGTGAAACAGGCGCTGCTCAACATCGCTGCGGACACGGGTGTCGAAACGGCCGAGCCGGGCACGCGCGCCGACTGGGCTGCGCTCGCGCACAAGCTGGGCGTGAAAGTCATCCACATTGCCGAGCGCGACACACAGGTGGGCAACCGGCAGAAGGAGTTGAACGAGTTCGTCAACACGTGGTCGGTCGACGGATTCGTCGGCGAAGGCTGCCAGCCCGCGGAGCTCGGCTGGGGTTCGCATGAAAAGAACTGGCCGCGCGACGGTAAGAAGCACGACTTCGGCCGCGGCAGCGCCATCTACCTGATGCAGCCCGGCGCGGCGACGCGTGTACGCACCTGGACGCCGATGGCCGGACCGTTCCACGGCTTCCTGATCACGCACGGCGAGGCCATCTCGATCGCCGACTACCTCACCGTGAAGAAGGGCGAGCAGGTCGTGTATCGACCGACGGTGCATTACGCGTATCACCCGAGCGACGCCGCGGTGCTGTCGGTGCACGAACTCGCCGGCCGTAACTGGCGCATGCAGGACAGCAAGCGAATCATGATGGACGACATCGTGAAGGGCGCGGACGAGCTCGGCGTGCTGCTCGCGGGTCACAAGAAGAATGCGTACTGGTACGGCTCGCAGCTCTCCGTGCAGGAAGCCCGCCAGCTCGCGCCGCACAACAGCGCGACGTCGCTGCAGGTCACGGTCTCGGCGATGGCGGGCCTGATCTGGGCGATCGAGAACCCGAACAGCGGCATCGTCGAACCCGACGACATCGACTACAAGCGCATCCTGGAAATCTGCCGGCCTTACCTTGGCCTGGTCGTGGGCGAGTATTCCGAGTGGCACCCGCTGGTCGATCGCGGCCGGATGTTCCCGGAAGATCTCGACGAAACGGATCCCTGGCAGTTCAAGAACGTCCGCGTGGTGTGAATTCGCCCGGCACGTCTTCACCTACTTCTCCCTTGCCCGCGTCAGCGGGTTGGGGAGAGGGCGGCTGTCTCTGCGGCGCCATTCGTTATCGCTTTGGGCGGCCGCCACTCTGGGTAGCGCATTGCCACTGCACGATGTGCCGTCGTGCCCAGGGCGCAGGCTTCGTCACCTGGCTCGGCACCCGCGCCGAGCGCTTCGAACTCATCGGCGACGCGGATCGCCTGCGCACCTACCGTTCATCACCTGAGGCGACGCGTAGTTTCTGCGGTCGCTGCGGCACGCCGCTCTTCTTCGAGTCGACGCGCTGGCCCGGCGAGCTGCACATCACCCTGGGCAGCGTCGATCCCGAGCTGGCTGCGCAACTGCAACCGCAGGTGCACGTGCACTGGGTGGAGCACGTTCCGTGGATCGGCGAGATTCACGACAGCTTGCCGCGTCATGAGGCGACCGGTTCCTCGTAACGGATGCCGACGACGACATAAGCGCGCAGGCCACCCGGAATCTCGATCGTGACTTCGTCGTCGACGCGCTTGCCCATCAATGCGCGCGCGAGTGGCGAATCCATGCTGACGTAACGTCGCGCCGGATCGAGTTCATCCGGTCCGACGATGCGAAACTCGGTTTCGTTGCCGTTGTCGTCTTCCACCCGCACCCACGCGCCGAAGTAGATCCGGCCGCGGTCGTCCGGCGGCCGCGTCACGACGATCATTCCCTCGAGCCGCTTGCGCAGGAAACGCACCCGGCGGTCGATTTCGCGCAGTTGCCGCTTGCCGTAGATGTATTCCGCATTCTCGGAGCGGTCGCCCTGCGCCGCGGCCTCCTGCACGGCCTTGGTCACCTGCGGACGCAGCACCCGCCACAGTTCGTCGAGCTCGGCGCGCAGCCGGAGCTCGCCTGCAGGCGTCGAATACCTGGAGCCCGGCGTGGCGGGTTTTCGGTAGCGCGTCATGTTTTCAGCAGGCAGGCGCCGGGTGCGGGATTTGTGTGCACGAGGTCACGGAAAAGGCTGGGAGCGGTCAGTAGCTTGCCTTCCATGGGCATCAAGTTCTACGCGCATTTCATCGTCGAGCAGCCGCAGCCGCGGGGACTCGAGGAGTTCCGTGGCGTGGTCGAACTCGACAGCCAACCGCGCCCGCACAAGGGCATGAACGAAGCGACTCGAATCATCGCACGCAACTTCGGCCGCGCGCAGCAGGACGTCAAGGTCCTGCAGTGGGCAAGGCTGCACTGAGCGCCGCGGCGCAACGGTTCCCCTGGCGGATTTTCCCCTTCCCTTCGACTGAAGTCCGCCCACTCCAGCCCCGGTCCCCAAAAGTCCGGGGCTTTTTTCATGGCCTTGGGTCCACCGGCCGTTCCGATCGAGTCAGCGGACCCGACGCTGCATCAGGTCAGTCGCCGGGTGCCTCTGGGCTGAGTGCCGTGGTGAGACCCGCAACGGCCAACCTGCGGTTCGGGTGCACGGCCAACGTTCTCCGGTAGGCCGCGGCGGCCTCCGCCGGCTTTCCGACAGTGAGCAGCAGGTCGCCCAGCAACTCGTCCAGCGGTTTCACCGAGTACGGCGGGCCGTATTCAAATGCCATCGAGTCGGCTCTGGCGATCGCCTTCCGCACGCGGCCGAGGCCGTCGTCCTGCTTGCCCTGCGCAAACAGGATCGCTCCTTCGAGCGCAGTGGCGAGAATCTGCCCCTGCTCGAGCTCCTCCGGCGTGACAGAGTCGTAGCGGCTCGCGACGACGCCAACCGCGTTCGCGCGTGCCGCGTCGGACCGGGTTTGCAAGCGTCGCGCCTGGGCTGCAGCGGCAGACACGTTGCCACTGCGGGCAGCGACCACGCCACGCGCAAAATCGTATGCCGAAAATGCGGAGATCGCCTTGATGCCCGTCTCGTCGACATCTGCCCACCCCATCGGGTCGGCGCTGCCGGTCTCGACGAGCCACATCGCCCGGACGTAAGCGAGGCTCGTGCGATTGCCCTGCGTGGGCTTGCTGGCGACATCGTCTGCGACGGACTGCACCAGCTTCGCGGCATCATCACGCATCCCCTGCTGCAGGTAGGCGTAGGCCAGCCACTCGAGGGCGTGATAGCCGCCTTGTCCCTGGCTGCGCGCCGTCGCGAGTGATGCGACATTGGCTGCGATCGCGTCATCCCACATCCCCAGTGCGAAGAAAATGTGCGAAGGCATGTGCTGTGCATGTGCCGCTGCCGGCGCGACCTTGCCGTAGCGTCGCGCCGCTCGCAGGCCGAGGGGCGCATGCACGGGATCGTCATAGGCGTGCACGAGATAGTGCAGCGCACCCGGATGGCGGGGGTCGATCTCGTAGACGGCTTCGGCCTCGGCGGCCGCACGCATGTAGTTGGCCGTGTCGCGCGTGGAACCGGAGAGCCCCAGCCACGACAAGGCATGGAACGAGCGGGCATCCAGATCCTCAGGAAACTTCCTGGACAGTTCGCCGAGTGCCCGGTTGAAGCTGGCATCGCGCTCGACTTTCGTGCCATCGCCGTAGAGCGCCTCGACCGACGCCAGGTACCCGCGCTCGCGTTCCGTCGCTGCCTTGCCCATGCGCACCTCCCGCGTCGGGCCGAGACGCTGCAGTACGGCGCGCGCGGCCTCGAGGTCCTGCTCGCCCCAGATCGGCATGTTGTGGCTGAGCGCCTCGCCCCAGTACGCCATGGCGAAGCCTGGATCCTGTGCTTGCGCGGCACGAAAGGACTGGCGGGCTGCATCGAACTCGAAGCTGTGCAGGAGCAACAGCCCGCGCATGAAGTCCGGCTGGGCCGCGGTGCCGCCGGAGTTCGGAAAGTTCGTTTCGCCGAGGCTGCCTGCAACCGTGACGGGTTCCGACGGCGGCGTCTTCTGGTGGGCGAGGACGGGCGTGGCGCAGCAAAGTGCGAACAGCAGTGCGGCGGCGCGAGCGGCTGGGCCGGTCATTTGATCGATCTCCCCGATCCGTGCAGTCGGCGATCCTTATCGCACGTTCGTCGGCAGGCTGCAGCCGCAGCCGGCAGCGCTCTGCGCCGGGGACACCGACGCCTAAACGTCGCCGATGCGCAGCACCGCAATCGCGACCCGCACTTCGACGAGAAAACTCACGAACGCGGCGACCAGCGCGCACATCGCCAGCACGAACAGGAGCGCGAGCGGCGGCGCGAGATTGAGCGGTATGAACGTGCTCGAGAACAGCAGGGCGATGACGATGGCCACCAGCAGGGCCGCGATGGTGCCGAGCGTGATCGCGATGTTGATGTAGCGAGCGCGTTTCGACAGCGCCTGCAGCTGGCTGCGAATGCGGTCGGCGTCGCGCGCCTCTGGCACGCGCAGCTCCTTCTCCATGTTGCGCGCGCGGTCGACGATACGCGCGAGGCGGCTTGCCAGCACGCCCAGGAAGACCCAGATGCCGGACAGCAGGAACACCGGTGCGAGCGCGAGCTGGATCGCGTGGGCAATGTCGACGACTTCAATTCCATCCACGACGCTGTTCCTCGCACGATCCGATGCGTGATTGTAGTGGCTGGGCGGTTGCCAGGCGTCGCGGTTCACGCGCACCATCGCCGCGCATGACGACGGCCGCGACCTTCAAGGATCATTTTTCACGACAATCCGGGGACTACAGCCGCTACCGCCCCGGCTATCCGCCCGACCTGATCACGTGGGTCGCGTCTCGTGCGCCGGATCGCGCACTGGCCGTCGATTGCGCCACCGGCAACGGCCAGGCGGCGATCGCGCTGGCCGGGCACTTCGATGCGGTCCTGGCGGTCGACGGCAGCCTGGCGCAACTCGAGCGGGCACCACCGCACCCGAACGTCCGCTACGAACTGGCGATGGCCGAGCACCTGCCGGTCCCGGACCAGTCGGTGTCGCTGGTGGCTGCCGCGCAGGCCGTGCACTGGTTCGACTTCGAACGGTTCCACGCCGAATGCCGCCGCGTCCTGAAGCCGGGCGGGGTCGTCGCCGTCTGGACGTATGAAAAATTCCAGGCCGGTTCTGCGATCGACAGGATCGTGGACCGGTTCTACGCAGACGTCGTCGGCGACTACTGGCCGCCAGAGCGCCGCTACGTCGAGGAGGCGTACCAGACGCTCCCGTTTCCCTGGGCCGAGGAGCGGGTGCCGGGGTTCCAGCGGGTGACTGAGTGGTCGCTCGAGCAGGCCATCGGGTACTGCGCGAGCTGGTCGGCGGTGCAGCGTTTCAAGGACGAGCACCCCGGCCAGGACCCGTTGCCGGCCCTCGCGGCGGAACTCGCAACGCTCTGGCCTGCGCCGGGCACGCTTCGTCTCAACTGGCCGATCCACCTGCGGCTGGGCCGGAGCTGATTCCTCTATACTCGCCGGTCTCGTGGCCCGCTGCGGCCGCACCCAGTAATCATGGAGTCCTGACGATGCAGTTTCGTTGGTCCTTGCCCCTCGCCCTGACCCTGACGACCCTTGCCGCCCATGCTGCGCCGCAGGCGCCGGAGCCGACCGCCGCCGCCGCTGCCACGGCGATTGCCGCCGCGCCGGCCGTGGCCGCACCGACGTCCGGCCTGTTCCTGCAGAACTTCGACCGCACCGTGCGGCCGCAGGACGACCTGTACCGGTTCGTCAACGGCACCTGGCTCAAGAACACCGAGATTCCGGCGGACAAGTCCAACTACGGCGCGTTCATGCTCCTGACGGACGAAGCCGAGAAGAACCTGCGCGTCATCGTCGAAGAAGCCGCCGCGGCCAAGGCGCCGGCGGGGTCCGATCAGCAGCTGATCGGCGATTTCTACTCGAGCTTCATGGACGAGGCGAAGATCGAGCAGCTCGGCCTGAAGCCACTGCAGCCCGAACTCGACCGCATCGCCGCAATCAAGGACCGCGAGCAACTGCTCTCGTACCTGTCGCGCGCGCAGCTGTTGATGATCGACAACCCGATCGGTGCCCAGATCTTCGCCGACGCGAAGAACCCCGACCTGAACACGCTGTGGGTGACGCAGTCCGGCTTCGGCCTGCCGGAGCGCGACTACTACTTCTCGACGGACCAGCGTTTCACGGAGATTCGCGGTGCCTACGAGAAGCACATCGACAACGTGTTCAAGCTCGCCGGGCGCAAGGATTCCGCCGCGGTCGCGCAGGACCTGATGGCCTTCGAGACGCGCCTCGCCAAGGCCTCCTGGCCCGCGGTGAAGCTGCGCGATATCGAGGCGCTCTACAACCCGACGACCGTCGAAGGCGCGGAGCAGGCCACGCCGGGCATCGACTGGTCGACGTGGCTCACCGACATGACGCTGCCGGGCTCGGGCCAGCTGGTGCTGACGCAGAAGGACTATTTCCAGGAAGTAGGCAAGGCCATCAATGACGTGCCGCTCGCCACCTGGAAGGACTACCTCACTCTGCGCACCATCGACGCGTACTCGCCCTACCTGAGCAAGGCGTTCGCCGACGAGAACTTCGACTTCTACCAGCGCACGCTCTCCGGCACGCCGCAGATCAAGCCGCGCTGGAAGCGCGCGCTCGGCGAGCTCGAAGGCTCGACCGGCGACCTGCTCGGCCAGGAATACGTCAAGCGTCACTTCCCGCCGGAAGCAAAGCAGGGCATGGATGTGCTGGTCGGCAACCTGCTCAAGGCGTTCGACGTATCGATCGACGAGCTGGCCTGGATGGGTCCGGAAACGAAGCAGGCAGCGCACGACAAGGTCCGCAACTTCACGGTCAAGATCGGTTACCCGACCAAGTGGAAGGACTACACCGGCCTGGTCGTCGACAAGGACGACCTGCTCGGCAACGTGCTGCGCGCGCGTGCCGTGAACGTGCAGCGCGAGTTGAAGAAGGTCGGCCAGCCGGTCGACAAGACCGAGTGGGGCATGACGCCGCAGACGGTCAACGCCTACTACAACCCGCTCGCCAACGAGATCGTGTTCCCGGCGGCCATCCTGCAGCCGCCGTTCTTCGACATGAAGGCGGACGACGCGGTGAACTACGGCGGCATCGGCGCGGTGATCGGCCACGAGATCAGCCACGGCTTCGATGACCAGGGCCGCAAGTTCGATGGCAAGGGCGTCCTGCGCGACTGGTGGACCGACAAAGACAACGAACTCTTCATGGCGCGCGCCAACGCACTGGTGCAGCAGTACAACGCGTTCAGCCCGATTGCCGGAATGAACGTCAACGGCGAACTCACGCTCGGCGAGAATATCGGCGACCTTTCGGGTCTCGCGGTGGCCCACAAGGCCTACCAGATTGCGCTCGACGGCAAGCCCGCGCCCGTGCTGGACGGGTTCACCGGCGAGCAGCGGTTCTACCTCGGCTGGGGCCAGGTCTGGGCCAGGAACTACCGTGACGACGAGCTGCGCAAGCGCCTGAAGACGGACCCGCACAGCCCGAGCGAGTACCGCGCCAACGGCATCCTGCGCAACATGCCCGACTTCGCCAAAGCGTTCGACGTGAAGGCAGGCGACAAGATGTTCCTGCCGCAGGATCAGGTCGTCCGTATCTGGTAATGTCACCTTCGATTCAGGGGTGGGACGGTCGGTAATCAAGGAGAACGTTCCGATGCGAGCCTTGCAAGCGTTTTTGCTGGCGGCGACGGCCCTGCTGCTGTCCGGCTGCGGTTACAACACGATCCAGGTGCAGGACGAAGCGACGAAGTCGGCGTGGTCCGAAGTCGTCAACCAGTACCAGCGCCGTGCCGACCTGATCCCGAACCTCGTGGCCACGGTGAAGGGTTTCGCCGCGCAGGAGCAGGCCGTGCTCATCGGCGTCACCGAGGCCCGCGCCAGGGCGACGCAGGTGCAGGTGAAAGCCGACGACCCCGCTTCGTTGCAGCAGTTCCAGGCGGCGCAGGGCGAGTTGTCGAGCGCGCTCTCGCGCCTGATGGTCGTGGTCGAGAAGTACCCGGAGCTCAAGTCGGACCAGAACTTCCGCGACCTGCAGGCGCAGCTCGAAGGCACCGAGAACCGGATCACGGTCGCGCGCAATCGCTACATCCAGGCGGTGCAGGATTACAACGTGACCATCCGCAGGTTCCCGACCAACCTCACGGCCATGATCTTCGGCTACAAGGTGAAGCCGAACTTCGCGGTCGAGAACGAAGCGGCGATCGCGAAACCGCCGACCGTGGACTTCAGCGCACCGTCGGCCACCCCGGCCCCGGCCTCGGCCCCGGCACCCGCACCTGCGACCAACTGAGGCATTCCTCGCGTCGCGCCTCCGCTGGGGCGCGGCGCGGGGTGATCCCATGGTCGTCGCGACGTTCCCGCTCGATTCCCGTCCGCTGCTGCGGGGCCTGCTGCTCGCGGCGTGGCTGTGGCTGATCGCTGCAGTCGTCACGCCCGCGTATGCACAGGGCCTCGTCGCCGTTCCGCAGCTCACGGCGAGGGTCACTGACCTCACCGGTACCCTGGCGGCCGACCAGTCTTCGGCGCTGGAAGCCAAGCTGGCGGCGTTCGAGCAGTCGCAGGGCAGCCAGGTCGCGGTCCTGATCGTGCCGACGACTCAGCCCGAGGCAATCGAGCAGTATTCGGTCCGTGTCGTCGATCAGTGGCAGCTTGGCCGCGGCAAGGTCGACGACGGTGTGCTGCTGCTCGTGGCGTTGAACGACCGCAAGGTGCGCATCGAGGTCGGCTACGGCCTCGAAGGGGCGCTACCCGATGCGACCGCCAACCGGATCATCCAGCAGGACATCACGCCCGCGTTCAAGCGCGGCGATTACTACAACGGCATCAGCACCGGCGTCGATCGCATCATGCGTGTGATCGAGGGCGAGCCTTTGCCGGAGCCCGAGTTCAGCCCGCCGGCGGCGGGCATCCCTGGCCTGGTGCACCTGCTGCCGTTCCTGTTCATCTTTGCGCTGGTTGGCGGCTCGATCTTCCGTCGCCTCTTCGGTCGCGTGGGTGGCGCACTCGCCACCGGCGGCCTGGTCGGTTTCCTGGCCTGGTTGATCATCAGCATCCTCGGCATCTCGGTGATTGCAGGCATCGTCGCCTTCATCTTCGCGCTGCTGGGTGGCACGGGCGGAGGAAGCGGACCCAGTGCCGGCGGTAACGGCTGGTACAGCCGACGTCACGGCAGTGGCTGGGGTTACGGCGGTGGTTTCGGTGGCGGGCTCGGTGGAGGCGGTGGAGGCGGTGGATTTGGCGGCGGGGGCGGCGGCTTCGGTGGCGGCGGCGCCTCGGGCGGCTGGTGATGGCCATGCAGTGGACACGTCTTTTTCGTCATCTGTTTGCGACGCGTGGCAAACTTGCGCGCGCTTTCCCGGTCGAATCCCTCGAGGCGATCGAACGCGCGGTCACCGAATCGGAACTCCTGCACAGCGGCGAAATCCGCTTCGCGATCGAAGCGTCGCTCGAGCCCCGCGAGATCTGGGCAGGCAAGACGCCGCGGGCCCGGGCACTGCAGGTCTTTGCTGCGCTGGGGGTCTGGGATACCGAAGCGAACAACGGCATCCTGATCTACGTGCTGCTGGCGGATCGCGACGTGGAGATCGTGGCGGACAGGGGCTTCAACGGTCGCGTGAGTCCCGCGGAGTGGGCTGCGGTCTGCAACACGATGGAAGGGAAGTTCCGCTCCGGGCAATATGAGCGGGGCGCGGTGGACGGAGTGCACGAGGCTGGCCGGTTGCTGGCCCGTCACTACCCGCCGTTGCCCGGCGGGCGCGACGAAGACGAACTGCCGAACCGCCCCGCCGTGCTCTGAACGGCCGCGGGCCGTCCGACGCTGACGAGAGGTGGAAAGTGATTGGATCCGTGAATATTCCAGGCATGCGGTCGACGCGCCGCGTGGCGCTCGTCGCCGTATTGGCAACGCTTGCGGGCTGCAGCATCTTCGCGCCGCGGCCGCAGGAGCCACCGCCGCCGCCAGAACCGCCGAAGCCGCAGTACGCGGAGCCGCTCGCGACACACACGTTCCCATTCGACCCGCAGACCACGGCCGTCGTCGGCACGTTGCAGGCGACGATCGCGACCCAGGAAGACACGCTCCCCGACATCGCGCGCCGCTTTAATCTCGGCTACGACGAAGTCATCAACGCCAATCCAGGCGTCGACCCGTGGCTCCCGAAGGAGGGCACCCGCATCGTATTGCCCACGCAGTTCGTGCTGCCGGATGCGCCGCGCGAAGGCCTGGTCGTCAACCTCGCGGCATTGCGGCTGTATTATTTCCCGAAGCCCGCGCAGGGCGAGCAGCGCGTGGTGGTTACGGTGCCGATCGGCATCGGCATGGTCGGCTGGGCGACGCCCGAAGGCGCCACGAAGATCGTCTCGAAGCGCAAGGACCCGGTCTGGACCCCGCCCGCTTCCGTGCGCAAGGAACACGCGGCCGAAGGCGACATCCTGCCCGCGCGGGTACCGGCCGGTCCCGACAATCCGCTCGGCGCGTTCGCGATGAACCTCGGCTGGCCAAGCTATCTCATGCATGGCACCAACAAGCCCGCCGGCGTCGGCATGCGCGCGAGCCATGGTTGTATCCGGCTGTATCCGGAAGACATCGCAACGCTGTTTCCCCAGTTGCCGATCGGCACCAAGGTCACGGTCGTCAACCAGCCGCTGCTGTACAAGGTGCAGGACGGCCAGCTCTACGTGCAGTCGTTTCCTCCGCACGAGGAGCATCCAGAAGCGAAAGCGGCGGCCAAGGGCCTGCGCTTCAACAAGAAAGTGCAGGAAAAGATCGCGCAGCGAGCGAAGCCGGCGGCCGTCACGGTCGACTGGGCGCTCGTGGAGCAGGTGGTGAACGCGTCGAAAGGCGTGGCCGTGCCCGTGTCGCAGCCGGCCGTCGGTCTCGACCAGTTCCTGGCGTCAGCGCTTCTCGTCGAGAATCGCATCCCCGAGGGCGCGACCTGGGACGGCAGCGACCGGCCCGTGCCGATCCGCGATGAGGCAGCCGCCGTTGCACCGGTCGTTGCCAGCGGCGGACGCTAGGCGACCGTGCGAGGACTCCCCGCCAGCTGGTACCTCGACCCCGACCGCGCACCGTTCGAAGACTCCGCCATCTTCGCACCGAGCTGGCAGTTCGTTTGCCACGTCTCGGACCTGCCTGCGTCTGGCACCGCGGTGCGATTCGACTGCGGTGGGCGTTCTGCGGTGGTGCTGCGGACGAAGGCAGGCGGTCTGCAGGGATTTCGCAACGTCTGCCGTCATCGGGGTGCACGCCTCGTCGAAGGCGACGCGCACACCGGGCTCGCGTTCTGCATCGACGGGCGCTTGCGCTGCCCGTACCACGGCTGGACCTACGACGAAGCGGGCGCGCTCGTCAGCATTCCCGCCGGCCAGCACTTCGATGAGTTCGACGCGGACGCGCACGCGCTGCATCCGCTCCACGTCGCCCAGTGGCGCGGCCTGGTCTTCGCGGCCTTCCAGGCGCCGCTGCAAGCGGTCGAGCAGGTGCTCGACGCCGCAGCCGGCACCTGGCCGGACCTGACGTCGATGCGACGCGTGATCGAGCCGCGCGCAACGCCCTGCGCGGCCGACTGGAAACTCGCGTGCGAGCACACGCTCGACACCGCGCACGTCGACATTGCGCGACCTGCGCTGAAGCCGCGGTTGTTTGCGCCTCTGGTTTTCGAGCCGGGCGGGGGTGACGTCCTGCGTGCGACAGCCGAAGTCGCGACGGGCGCCCTCGGCGACACGTGGTCGTCGCGCATGTACCGCCAGTTGCTGCGCGACAGGCAGCCGACCCCGGCACGCGCCGACTATGTCTACCTCTGGCCGAACCTGTTGCTGCAGCTCGCGCCCGACGGCCTGTCCATCCTGCAGGTCCTGCCGGGCGCCACCGGTCACAGCACGTTGCGTGAGCTGCGCTACGCGGCACCCGATGCGAGTCGAGCGATGCGCCTGCTGCGTTACACGCATCAGCGTGTGCGGCGCCAGGCTTTCGCAGCAGACGCGCGCACGCTCGTACGCGTGCAGCAGGGGATGGCGATGCTGGGCGCCGATGAAGCGGGCCCGATCGCAACGGGCGAGGTCGGGTTGCGTTGGTTCGCCGAGCACTGTCGCGCGCGCCTGCCCGCACCGGCGTCCAGTACGCCGGCCATTGGCGGCCGCAAGCGCCGCAGGACGACCCCAGCCGCTGGAGCCTGAATTCGGTCGCGCCGTCATGCGGCGGGTCAGGGGTCGCTTCGAGGCCCGATAACTTATGGTACTTTAAGGCAGTTTTTCGAGGCGGGGCGCGGCTTTGCGCGATATTGCCCACACTGGCATCACGGTGACGGAAGCGGTTGGCGCAGACGTGCCGATCGTTCGTTTGCCGACAGCGACGACGGGTTTTGTCGGCCGTGCCTTGCGTGGCCCCGTGAACCGTCCCGTGCGTGTGCGCGATTACGCCGAGTACCAGCAGGTGTTCGGCGGGCTCTGGCAGCCGAGCATGCTGTCGTACGCCGTCGAGCAGTACTTCGACAACGGCGGGCGTGAAGCGGTCATCGTGCGCGTCGTGAACGGCGGCGCGCCGGTCACCATCAGCCTGCCTTGCGGCGACGAAAAGCTGGTGCTCGAAGCACTCAGTCCGGGCACGCGCGAAATTCTGCGGGCCTCGGTCGACTACGACAACATCGCACCCAGCGAGGAGGATCGCTTCAACCTCGTCCTGCAGCGCGTGCGCACGCTGGGCTCCGAGCAGATCGAAGACCAGGAAATTTTCCGACGGCTGTCGACGGCGCCGGGCACCACGCGATTCGTCACCTCGGCGCTGCAGGAATCCCTGCTGGTGCGCGTGCGTGGCGCCGTGCCGAATGCACGTCCGGACCGCACGTTCCGTGCAGGCGCGCGTCACCCGATCGGTTACGTCGATTCGAATCCCGACGGTGACGATGGCTCGCCGCTCACCGATTACGACCTGATCGGCTCGGCTGAACGCGGCACCGGCCTCTTCGCCTTGCGCGATGTCGAGGACCTGCATTTCGTCTGCGTGCCGCCGCCGGCGCGCGATCGCGACATCGGGCCTGGCGTGCTGCTCGTCGCGGCGCAGTTCTGCCGCGACCACCGCGCGCTGCTCGTCGTCGAGCCGCCGGCTGCGTGGCAGACGACCGATGACGCATTGCAGGGGCTGCGTGAACTCGCGTTCCAGAGCGATTCCGCGTTTATCTGTTTCCCGCGCGTGCAGGCGTTCGACCGGCTGCGCGGCCGCTTCGAGCCTTTCGCCAACAGCGGCGCGGTCGCGGGTGCGCTCGCGCGCATGGATTTACACCGATCGCCCTGGGACGGCCTGCCCGACGAGCAGATCCTGCTGCGTGCCGGCACGCGCCCCCTGCAATTGTTGTCGGATGCCGACTGCCAGAAGCTCACGGCGCATGGGGTCAACCCGCTGCATGCCGTCCGTGCCAGCGTTGCCGGCACGGCGCAGCTCAAGACGCTGGCGCGAGGAACGGGCGCCGGCCCCGAAAGTTCGCTGCTCACCTTCCGTCGGCGGCAGCTGCTGACCATCAACAGCATCGAGAGCGGCACACGCTGGGCGCGTTTCGAGGGGCGCGACCGCAACACCTGGCCGCGACTTGCACGGCAGGTGCACACCTTCCTGCTCGGGCTTGCCGCCAGCGGCGCCTTTGGCAAAGGCGCGGACGCACAGCACTGCGAAGTCGTGTGCGATGAGCGTGTCAACACGCTGGACGACGTCAGGAATGGCGTGGTGCATTGCCTGGTCTCGCTGCCCACGCCGCGCCTTGGCGAGAACCGCTCTTTCATGTTCACGCATCGCCTCGAGGGCAGCACCGTGCGGGCCGTCAGTCCGCGGCAGTTGCCGCCAGGCACACGCTTCACCGTGCGCGAGCCGCCGCGTCCCGTGACCGACGGCTTGCTCGAAGACACCGCGCCACGCCGGACGCTGGCACAGGAGTTGTTCGCGCCGACGCCCGATCAGCGGCCCGCCGTTGCTTCAGGCACCCCGCGCCCCGAAGCCGCCGCCGCCCGGCGTCTCGATCTGAATCTCATCGCCCGGCTCTACGGCGAGTCCGAACGTCGCGGCGAACGTTTCTGAGTCGGCGCCGCCGCGCCGCCTGACCGTGTTACGCCCGGGCGCCCCGGGCGCACCTCCCTCGAGACCGAATGGCGCGATGCGCCGATGATTGGCGAGCACGTTCGCCGTCATCGCCTCCCGGAATTCCACGCGCCGCACGAGACCGTCGCCACCGCGGTGCCGGCCTGCGCCGCCGGAGCCGCGACGAATCGAGAACTCGCGCAGCAGCACCGGGAACCGCGTTTCCAGCACTTCGGGATCGGTGAGCCGCGAGTTGGTCATGTGCGTCTGCACGCCGCTCGCGCCATCGAAATCCGGACCGGCCCCTGCGCCGCCCGCAATGGTTTCGTAGTACTGATAGCGCTCGTTGCCGAAGGTGAAGTTGTTCATCGTGCCTTGCGCGGCAGCCTGCAGTCGCAGGGCTCCGTACAGCGCATCGACGATGCACTGCGACGTTTCGACGTTGCCCGCGACCACCGCCGCGGGCGTGACCGGGTCGAGCATCGACCCGTGCGGCACGACGATGGTCAGCGGTCGCAGGCAACCCGCGTTGAGCGGGATCGGCTCGTCGATCAGCGTGCGGAAGACGTAGAGCACTGCCGCAGTCGTGACGGCGAGTGGTGCGTTGAAGTTGTTGGCCTGTTGCAGCGATGTGCCCGCGAAGTCGACGATGGCCGTGCCGGCTTGCGGCTCGACGGCGATGCGCACGGCAATCACCTGGCCGTTGTCCATCTCGTAGCGGAAGCTGCCGTCGCGCAGCCGGCGGATCGCGCGGCGCACGCAGCGTTCGGCGTTGTCCTGCACGTGGCGCATGTACGCGAGCAGCGTGGCGCCGCCATGGTCCACTGCGGCGCGCCTCAATTCCCGTTCGCCACGGGAATTGGCCGCCAGCTGCGCCCGCAGATCCGCGAGGTTCTGTGGAAAATTTCGTGCCGGCCAGGGGTTGCCGCAGAACAGCTGGCGCAACCGTTCGTCGTCGAGCACCCCTTCCCGCATGATGCGCGTCGGTGCCACCAGCGCGCCTTCGTCGTCGATGGTGCGGCTGTCCGGCGGCATGGAGCCGGGCGAGATCCCGCCCACGTCGGCGTGATGCGCACGCGAGGCCGTAAAGAATTCGACGCGGGCGCCGCCCTCGTCGAAGACCGGTGAGACGACCGTCATGTCGGGCAGGTGGGTGCCGCCGGCGTACGGCGAATTCACCAGGTAGGCATCGCCGGGATGCAACTCGTCGCGGAACGTGTCGAGCACGGCGGCCACGCTCGCGCCCATCGATCCCAGGTGCACCGGCATGTGTGGCGCATTGGCCACGAGGTTCGCCGCGGCATCGAAGATCGCGCACGAAAAGTCGAGCCGCTCCTTGATGTTGACCGAACTGGCCGTGTGTCGCAGCACGGCGCCCATCTGCTCCGCGACGTGCATGAACAACGCATTGAACACCTCGAGCCGCATCGGATCGGGCTCGGTGGCAGATGCGTCCGGCTGAGTGATGCCGCGTGCAGCCTGCGACCGCCGCAGGACCACCAGGCCGCTCGGTGCGACGCAGCCCGCCCAGCCGGGAGCGATCCAGCTGGTCGCACCGTCTTCGCAGAGCAGCAAGGGACCCTGCAGCCGGGCTCCCATTGCGAGATCGCGGCGTGCGACGACCGGCACCGTGTGCGAGGCCCCGTCGATCCATACCGAGGCACTCGCAGCCGGCGTTGTCGCGTCGGGGATCAACGGTTCCTTGCGGGTGGCCAGGTTCGGTGCTGCCGCTGCCACGCGCTCGATGGCTTCGGCCATGACCGAGCCGATGACCAGGCTCGCCGATTCGTCGGCAAAGCCGTAGAGCTGGCGATGCGCCTCGAAGAACGCGTCGCGCAGCGTATCGGCGGACTGCCAGCGCAGCTCGAGCGTGGTGTCGGAGCCCGTGAGCCGGACGTGCGCACTGCTGCGCAGCTCGACGAGCGACCCGGCGACGCCCTGGCGCAGCAGGTCATCACGCGCATCGGCTTCGAGTTCCTGCAATGTCTGGCCGGCCGTCGCGTGCCCCGACGCATCGAGTACGGCTTCGACCGTGCGGCGGCGTATTGCGCGACGACTGGTCAAGCCGATGCCATAGGCGGACAGCACGCCCGCGAGCGGATGCAGCAACACTTCGTCGGCACCGAGCAGCCCGGCCACGGCGCACGCATGCTGCCCCGCCGCGCCCCCAAACGAGAGCAGGCCGAAGCGCGCCGGGTCTTCGCCGTGGTGCAAGGCGAGTTCGCGGATCGCGTTGGCCATGCGCGCGCAGGCGACCTGCAGGAAGGCTTCGGCCAGTGCCTCCACGCGGTACTCGAGTCCCGCTTCGTCGTGGGCCGCCGCGGCCAGCTCGGCGAGTCGCGCGCGTGAGGCGGCCGGATCGATCGGTTGATCGCCCGCCGGCCCGAAGACGTGCGGAAAGCGATCCGCTGGAATACGTCCCAGCACGACGTTGCAATCCGTGATCGTTGCGGGGCCGTTGCGGCGGTAACACGCCGGCCCGGGGTCGGCGCCGGCGGAGGCGGGACCCACTTGCAGGCGGCCGTCGGCGAACCGCAGCACCGAACCACCGCCCGCCGCGATCGTGGTGATGTCGACCATCGGAGTCTGCAACCGGACTCCGTCGATCTCGGCGGCGAACCGCCTCCGGATGTCGCCGGTGGACAGGCTGACGTCCGTCGACGTGCCTCCCATGTCGAAGCCGATCAGCCGTCGCGGGCCTTCGGCGGTACCGGCGGCAATCATGCCGACCACGCCTCCGGCGGGACCCGACAGGATGCCGTTCACCCCGCGAAAACCTTCGGCGTCGACGAGCCCACCGTTGCTCTGCATGAAGGCGATGGTCGCGTCGCCGTGCGCTGCGCGCAGGCTTGCGCGGAAATTCTGCGTGTAGCGCAGAAGAATGGGCGAGAGGTAGGCGTCGGCCACGGTCGTGTCGCCGCGCGCTACGAAGCCAAGGAGCGGTGCGGCAGCGTGCGATGCAATCACTTCGTCGAAACCCGCTGCGCGTGCAATTTCCGCGGCGCGGATTTCGTGGGCCGGATGCCTGAATCCGTGCAGGAAAGCGACGGCAACCGCCTCGATGCCCGCCGCTCGCGCCGCCACCAGTACGCGTCGCAGCGCTGCTTCGTCCAACGGCAGCAGCACCTGCCCCTGGGCGTCCACGCGCTCTGGAATTTCGACGACGTCCCGGTACAGCGGGGATGGGCGACGGATGGCGCGCGCGAAGATGTCGGGCCGATCCTGGTACCCGATCAGCAGCGCGTCGCGCATGCCCTGCGAGGTAACGAGCAGCGTCGGCGCGCCCGCGCGCTCGAGCAATGCGTTGGTGGCGACGGTCGTGCCGAGCCGCACCGAAGTCACGTGACGGCCGCAGGCAGCGCCGTGCCGTTCGAGCAGCAAGTCGATGCCGCGCAATGCCGGATCGGCCGGACGATGCGGGTCCCGCGACAGGACCTTGCAGGTGTGCAGCGAACCATCCGGCGCGGTGCCGACCACGTCTGTGAACGTGCCGCCGCGATCCACGGCGAACGCCCAACCGACCGTCTCGCGTTGTGCAATGTGCGGCAATCGAAACCGACTCCAGTCCGGCGTCAACGATCGATGGACCACGGCTCCCGGAATTCTCATCCGGGCCGGCAAATATTCTGTCAGATCAGCGCCTGCTCGCGCGCGGACCTGCGCAACCGGAACCCGGTTGGGAACTCACGGTCGCGCTGCCTGGGCAAGCTGCAACACGACGCATGGCATGATGCGAGCCAGCATGCCGAAGTCCGCACGTCCTGCCCTTGCCGCGCGCGCACCTGCCGATGTCGCTGAGCGCGCACGCCGAATCGCAGCGATCATCGGGGTCGTGCGCAAGATTCCTCGCGGCCGGGTGACGACGTACGGCGCCGTCGCGGCTCGCGCCGGACTCCCGCGCCAGGCCCGGCTCGTCGGCAAGGTGCTGTCCGGTCTGCCACCGGACAGCGGGGTGCCGTGGCAGCGGGTCGTTGCGGCCGGTGGGCGTATCGCCTTTCCGGCAGGCTCGCCTGCGCGCGGGCGGCAGATTTCCCGGCTGCGCGCCGAAGGCATCGATGCTGCGCGCGGACGCGTGGACCTGGTCCGGCACGGCTGGGGCGCAGCCGGGGGCGATCTGGACCAGTTGCTGTGGTCGGGCGAATGAGACCCAGGCCGCGTTACGCAGTGCGCGAAAGCCTTATCATGCGCGGCACACGGACTGGAGCGCTTCCCGGATGACCGAGCGATACGTCGTTTTTTCCCATGGCAAGGACAGCGAGCCGTGGGGCAGCAAGATCGCAGCGATGGCCGAAATCGCGCGCGAGGAGGGGTTCCACGTCGAATCCGTCGACTATCGCGGCATCGAGGATCCGCAGGCGCGCGTGACGCGACTGCTCGCGTTCTGCAAGGACTTGCGTGGATCGCTGGTGCTGGTCGGATCCAGCATGGGTGGTTACGTGTCGGTGGCGGGTTCCTCGCTGCTGCAGGCGCGTGGCATGTTCCTGCTGGCGCCGGCGCTCTACATGCCCGGCTACGAGAAATTCAGCCCGCGACCCGCGCACTGTCCGACGACGATCGTCCACGGCTGGCGCGACGAGGTGATCCCGGTCGACAACAGCATCCGTTTCGCGAAAGAACAGAAGGCGACGTTGCACGTCGTCGATTCAGACCATCAGCTGCTCGACCAGATCCGCGCGATCAACCACTTCTTCGCGTACTTCCTCTTTCAGATCGACGAGTTCCACTGAGGGAAGGGCAGGAAGGGGAGGAAGGGGAGGAAGGGCAGGAAGGTTAGGAAGGGCAGGAAGGATTCGGAAAGATCGGTCCGACTTCCTCGCCTTCCTGCCCTTCCTCCCCTTCCTCCTCTTCCTCATGCGCTAGAATCCCCGCCCGGGCCCTTGCCCGGGGGAAGCATCATGTCCGTTGCCGCCAGGTCAACTCTCGCCGCCTTCGCGCTGTCGATGCTCGTCGCGTGCGGGTCGTCCGCGCCGGATCCGCAGGACGAGGCCACAGGTGAGGCAGAAGCCCGGGAACTGGGCCGGGATACCGACGAGACGGTGCTGGACGACATGATCCAGACCCAGGACAGGGCGCGTGCCGTGGAAGGTGTGACCATGGACGCCAAGCGCAACCTCGACGAGGTGATCGACGCCCAGACGGGCGACGCAAGCGACGAGTCGGGCGGCAATTAGCTCCGCGCCGCGACCGCGGCGGAGCGAGATTATGCAGCGCATCACCGAACCCGAACTCATGGACGAGGCCGAGCAGGCGCTTGCCTATGCGATGGCCGACTTCGCCGAGCCCAACGAACGCTTCGTCGGCTATTTCGAGACGGAGTTTCCCGACCTCCAGACTGGCTCGGTGCTCGACCTCGGCTGCGGTCCGGGCGACATCGTGCTGCGCCTGGCGACTCGCCGCGCCGGATTGACCGTGCATGGCATCGATGGCTCGGCGGCGATGCTGCGGTTTGCCAGCGAAAGCCTGCACGAATCCCCGGAACTCGGCGGCCGCGTGCAGTTCATCGAGGGATTGCTGCCGGGCGCCACGCTGCCGTTGCCGGCCTACGACGCCGTCGTCAGCAACAGCCTGCTGCACCACCTGCACGATCCGGACGTGTTCTGGCGTGCGGTGCGCGAGGCGGGCGCCCCCGGCGCCGCTGTGCTCGTGATGGACCTGTTCCGGCCGGAGTCTGCGGCGGCGGCGCAGGCCATCGTCGACCAGTACGCCGCGAACGAGCCCGAGGTGCTGCGCCTCGACTTCCTCGCGTCGCTCTGCGCCGCGTTCGAGCCCGACGAAATCCGCGCGCAACTGCAGGCGCACGGTCTCGACGGTTTCAGCGTCAGGACCGTCTCCGACCGGCATCTGCTCATCACGGGCCGACTGCCGCCGCGATGAGCGACTTCTCCGCCTTCGAGCGGCTTGCCCTGCCGATCGTCCGCGCGCTGGTCAACCTGTGGGTGCGGCCATCGGTGCTGCCGGACGACGCGAAATCGCAGCACGGGGCCGACCGCGTTCCCGTGTACGCGCTCGAAAAACGCAGCGTGATCGACCTCGCGGTGCTCGAGCACGTCTGCCGCGAGCGGGGCTTGCCGGATCCACACCTGCCAGTCGGCGCCAAGGCCGTACTGGCGGATTCGTTGATCTTCCTCGAGCGTCGCACGGGTTTTTTCGGGCAGCGCATCGATCGCCGCATGCCGGAGGCCCTGCGCGCGTTGACGGTCGCGGCGGGCGAAGACCTCTCGTTCGACCCCGAGTTGATTCCGGTGAGCCTGTTCTGGGGTCGCGCCCCGGATCGTGAGCGCACGTGGTTCCGCCTGCTGATCGCCGAGGACTGGGACATTGGCGGGCGTTTCCGCAAGTTCCTCTCGCTGCTGATCAACGGCCGCAACCTGCTGGTGCTGTTCGGCGAGGCCATGCCCGTGCAGTCTGCGATGTCGGAAACGCGGGGCATGCCGCGCGGCCCGCGCCGGATGTGGCGCCAGCTGCGCGTGCAGTTCCGCAACCAGCGCGCGGCGACGATCGGTCCCGATCTCTCGCATCGGCGCACCATCGTGACCGAAGTGCTGCGCACGCATGCCGTGCGCGATGCAGTGCGCCAGGAGGTCCGGGACAAGAAGGTCTCGCGCCGCGACGCGCTGAAGGTGGCGCGCGCGTACGCGTACGAAGTGGCGGCCAACTATTCGCACGCGTTCGTCGTGTTTGCGTCGGGAATTCTCGGCCGACTGTGGAACCGGCTCTACGACGGCGTCGAGCTCGCCAATTTTGCGAGCCTGCAGTCGGTCGACGAGGGCAGCGAAATCGTCTACGTGCCGTGCCACCGCAGCCACATGGACTACCTGCTGCTGTCGTACGTCGTGTACCACAAGGGCTATGCGGTTCCGCACATCGCGGCCGGCATCAACCTCAACATGCCGGTCATCGGCTCGTTGCTGCGACGTGGCGGCGCGTTTTTTCTGCGCCGCAGTTTCGGCGGCAACGCGACGTACTCGGCCGTGTTCTCCCGCTACCTGGGCGCGATCATGGCGCGCGGCCACTCGATCGAGTATTTCATCGAAGGTGGCCGCAGCCGCACGGGGCGCCTGATGCAGCCCAAGACAGGCATGCTCGCGATGACCGTGCGCGCCTACGTGCGCAAGCCCGTGCGCCCCGTCGTGTTCGTGCCCATCTATTTCGGCTACGAGCGCCTGGTCGAAGGCCGCACCTACATCGGCGAGTTGTCCGGACGGCCGAAGGAGAAGGAATCGGTCATCGGCATGCTGCGCACGCTGCCCGAGCTGCGCAGCCGCTTCGGCAAGGTCTACGTCAGCTTCGGCGAGCCACTGCCGCTCGACGACGTGCTCGAACGCCACGTGCCGGGCTGGGATCGGCAGCAGCCGGTCACGGAAGAAAAGCCCGCCTGGTTGTCGCCGCTCTGCGTCGACCTGGCCCACCAGATCATGACACGCATCAATGCCGCCGCGTGCGTGACGCCGGTCAACCTGATGGGCACGGTGCTGCTCGCAACGCCGCGGCAGCGCATGGGCGAGGCCGACCTGGCCCGTCAGCTCGAGCTGTATGCGTCGCTGATGCGGCAGGCGCCGTATTCGCCGCGCGTCTGGGTCACGCCGCTCGATGGCCAGTCGATGATCCGGCACTGCGATTCGCTGCGCATGCTGTACCGGCAAACGCATCCGCTCGGCGACATCGTCGGCATGACCGAATCGACCGCCGTGCTGTCGAGCTACTACCGCAACAACGTCCTGCACCTGCTGCTGATGCCTTCGTTGCTGGCGAGTGCGTTCCTCAACAATACCTCCGTGCGGCGGGTCGACCTGCTGCGCCTGGCGGGCCGTGTCTACCCGTACGTCGCGGACGAATACTTCCTGCACTGGCGCGAGCACGAATTGCCGGCGGTGGTCGATGAACTGCTCGAGGACCTGCTGAACCATGGCTTGCTCACGGCCTCCGACGACCGCAGCGAATGGCGGCGACCAGCGGCCGAAGCGAGTGAAGCAGTGCAGCTGTCGGTGCTGGCGCGCATCAGCGTGCCGATCCTCGAGCGCTATTACCTGGCAATCTCCCTGTTGCTGCGCGCGGGCAGCGGGCGCCTGACGCAGGAAGCGCTCGAGCGGCAGTGCCAGCTGACCGCGCAACGCATGGCGATGCTGTACGAACTCAATTCACCCGAGTTCTTCGACCGTGCGCTGTTCGGAAATTTCGTCGGGCGCCTGCGCGCGCGCAACGTGGTCAGCGAGGCCGCCGAGGGCAGGCTCGTCTTCGATGCGAAGGTGCTCGAGGCCGTAGCCTCGGATGCGCAGTTCGTGCTGCACGAGCAGATCCGCAACTCCATCCTGCAGGTCGTGCACCGCTGACCCGGGACTCGTTCTGGCACTGACGTGCCTT